>JAAEZL010000016.1 GCA_018222875.1 Algicola sp. | reverse complement strand
GCACCTGACTCATAATCAGGTGGTCCTTGGTTCGAGCCCAAGTGGGACCACTTTTAATAAGACTAAAGCCTTGTAAATGAATTATTTACAGGGCTTAAATGTTTTATAAGGGACAACACAAGGGACATAAATTATTCGTTTTGTAAACTGTAATAAATGAAGCGGTAACAATGGTTGAGCGTAAACAGTAGTTTTGTTAATTCAAATCTCATGTTACCAAATTGTTAAAATTTTATATTGTAGAATATAATCGATTAAATTTTCTTACGTTTATATTATAATTCAAAGTTGAGATTGAATTGTATCCTAATTAATTAATTTGATTTTAATCAATTTAATCCTTTTGCACAGGGTTAGTTTTGATTATTAAGTTGAACAATAAACTTTATATAAATCAAACTAAATTAATTATGATGCTAAAAACACCTGCAAAGCTAAGCTTATTTCTTTTCTTTTTTTCTCTCTTCATTAACTCCCAAGAGACTAACAATACAAATTTAAAAGATAATTCTAAATTGTCTGATAGTTTGGAGCTTTTGAGAATGCCACCACCACCAACTGATTATCGATTACTTTTTGATTATGACAATGCCGGTAATCAAACAAAACGGTATTTATGTGTGTTTGGTACTAGTTGTAGTAGTAGACTCGCTAATCCTATTGCAAAAGATCTCGTTGCTGAAGAATTAGAAGAAGAACTCAATAAGGAAAGCTTTAATGTAATCACTTTACATCCTAATCCGGTAAAGGATAAACTTCAAATTGAATTTAGCTTTAAAGAAGGGGTCAATCTTGGCAGTTCAATTAATATTTTTGATGTTAAAGGAACATTAATTGAGAAAGTCAACTTTTCTAGTGACTACAATACAGCTGTAGTAGATTTTTCTCAGAAATCTTCAGGAATTTATTTCGTCCACTTTCATTTGAGCAACAATGAAACCATCACTAAAAAAGTAATCAAACTTTAACCACCATCAATCATGAAATATTTTAAAATAATTACTTTGGCTACATTTATGTTAGCATTTTTAAATGGTTTTAGTCAAAAACCTTTAAATAATTCTGAAAACAATAATAAAAATATAAATTTTAAAAAATATTCAACAAATAAAGGGGAAGTTATAAGTTTGACATCTTCAACTTCTAATTCACCTGAATCTTCAAATTTAATAAATAGGGCTTCGTCCTCTTCAGCAGGTACTACTAGAGGGGAGTTCTCTGTGTCTCCATCTGGAGGAGCAAGATATAATATACCATTAACTCTACCTCCAGGAATTAAGGAAATGGTTCCTAACGTATCAATTTCATATAATAGTCAATCATCAAACGGTCTAGCAGGCTGGGGTTGGAATATTACTGGGATTTCAACGATTTCTAGGTTGCCTTCTTCACAATTTCATGATGGAGAAATAGATGGTGTAAATTTCAATTCCAAAGATAGATTTGCTTTAGATGGCCAAAGGTTAATATTAAAATCAGGAACAGGTACTTATGGTGCCGACAATTCTGAATATCAAACGGAGAATTATTCTAATTTAAAAATATTGGCAATAGGCACATCAACATATGGCTCTTCTTATGGGCCATTATACTTCAAAGTTATTTCTCCAGATGGAACAATATCGTGGTATGGTCAATCTGGAAATTCAAGAGGTAAATTAGAATGGGCTTTAAATATGTCTAAAGATCCTCAAGGAAATTACATAGAATATAGATATCAAAATAGTAATGGGTTATTAAGAATAAGCAAGATTAAGTATGGGGCAAGAGTATATACTAGTAATCCTCCAAATGAGATATCATTTGAGTATGGATTAAGGGCTAGACCTAGAGTTTCATATATTAACGATCAAACATTCATTAGGACAAATATTCTAAAGAATGTTATTATAAAAGGTGGGGGTCAACAATTTAGAAAGTATTCATTAAATCATGATGTTCCAACAAGTTTGGGCTATGAAAAACTTAAATCAATTACTGAATTTAATGAAAATAATGAATCATTCGCGCCAATAATTTTTGATTATGGTTCTACAAACGATGGATTTAATAAAATACCTTCACCTCATTCTATTACCCCGGGTATTGACTTTATAACGTCAAGAATGAGATCGGGAGATGTTGACGCTGATGGAAATTTAGACTTAATATTGTTTGACAATACGGATAGAACTAAAATTAATATTATCACAGAAATGTTTGATGCCAATAATCAAACAGATACATATAATATTAATTTCCAAGATGAGTTTAATGAAGTATTCACTTCAAATATTCTCAGTTCTAACAATAGTGTAATGCAACAGCAAGGAATTACTGTTGTGAGTGAAGAAGCTCCAGGTACTAATTCAACAGTTACCTTTAGTACCTTTTCATTATCATCAACGACTGGTGCTACTTTTGAGTATGACAAAGCTTATAATTTTCCTATCGGAGATGTTGAAGAATTAGAATGTGGTCAACCCCACACAGGAAGTAATGATTACAGAATTATTTCTAAGGAATACATTAATGGTGATTTCAATGGCGACGGTCTTACAGATGTAATTGTTATTCCAAAGAAGTATTATAAACGTGTTTGCGAAACATATTATAATTATACAGAAGATACTGAAGAATGTGACTGCGGAACGGAGTATGTGAATTTGGGTAACTCCCCTGTATATTTTATAGACTTAAATAGAAATATAACAAATGATACGGCTATAAACTTGGGAAGTTTAACTTCAAGAATTTCTAGTGATGACGATCGAGTTTTCGGAGCTGATTTTGATGGTGATGGTAAAACAGATTTAATACATTTTAGAGATGGATCAGTTCGTATTTACACAATAAACAGTTCAAATCAATTGAATGAAATTGCTTATTTGCCAAATTCTCACATTGATTTGGAAAAGCCAATTTTGTTAGGTGATTACAACGGAGATGGTAAAATGGACTTTTTAATTCCTCAGGCGAATAATGATTCAAATTGGCAATTCTATATGTCGAAAGGTAGTAGTATTTTCACTTACGGCAAGGATTTAGGGTTTAATTATGAAAAAACTCATTTATTCGTTGGGACTTCTTATACGTTTGGGATTCAAATGCTAAATCCACTTCATGAATTTCATTATATCGCTCAAGATATTAATGGAGACGGGAAAACAGATATTATAAAACATCAAGTCCATACTCCATTAGATTCTAATAGTACAGTTGCCGAAAATATTCAGACTTATGCCAATATTCAAAATAGTACAAGTTCTAGTCCTAGTTTTTCCTTAACAGAGAATTATACAGAAACAAATAACGGAACTAAAAAATATGGGATACCTATATTTTTAGAAGCTAGCGGTTCCAATGGAAATCTTGAATATGCTTATATTGACGGAGATGTTGTCACGGCATATGAATTTTCTAAAGATCACAAAATTGATATGACTTTGGAAAAAATAACCAATGATCAATTAATTACGGATATTTATTATGAAACTCTTGACGACCCAGATGATGTCAGTGTCTATACACCAGATATAATTGAACAATACCCAAATATAAATATAAATATTGCCCCATCATTTAAACTTGTTAAGGAAGTTAATAACACAGCATCAGGAATTGTACAAAGACAATTATTCTTATATTCTGGCGCAGTATCAAATATTGAAGGGTTAGGTTTTTTAGGCTTTAAAACTGTACGTAAAACAAATTGGTTTGGAAATGATGTGTCCCAACTATGGAATGTCTCTAAATTTGATATGAGTAATAGAGGAGCAATAGATGAACAATGGCTATCTACTTTGAATTCTACTAGCCCAACGGGATACGCTACCAAGATGAATTATTCTTATTTGACAAACATCACCAGTAGTAAAGTTTATATTAACGTTCCAAGTCAAATTATTCACGATGATGCTCTTCAAGGTTTTGTAACGACAAAAACATATAGCTATGATAATTATTATAATCCCTTGAGTTATACATCGGTATTTCCTGGAGGGTCGAAAACAGTTACATATCAATATAACAACAATTTAGTTCCAACAAACAACACTTATCATGTAGGTAGATTGAGCAATAAGATAGAAACTAGCGTGCTCGGATCTAATTCTTTTACCACTGAAAGTCAATTTACATATTTAAATGGACTAGTTAGCCAATTGAAAAACAGGGGAAATGGAACATCATGGCTAACTCAAGACTTCCTTTATGATTTATATGGAAATGTAACAAGCAAGACTATTAGTGGAACAGGAGTTGTTTCGAGAACCGAATTATATGCATATGACTCAAGTGGCAGGTTTTTAGAGGAAAGCACAAATATTGAAGGGCAAGTTACCTACTTTAATTATAATGTAAACAATGGTAATCTTCTCTCCACAACAGATGAGTATGGGTTAACTACTTCGTTTAATTACGATGGTTGGAACAGACTGTTAAAGGAGACAGATTATCTTGGAAATGAAACTAATTATGAGTACAATAAAGAATTTTTATCTGGTAATGGCTGGTGTTATACTAAATTAACAGATTATGATGAGGGACAGGATGAGAAAGTATATTACAATCCATATGGTTGGATGGTACAAATTAAAACTTTGAACATAAATGATAAATGGATTCAAAAATCGTTTGAATACGATATAATAGGAAAAAAGTTTAGAGAAAGCGAACCTTATTTCAGTACTTCTTCAGCATCACAATGGAACCAATATTTTTACGATTCTTATGGACGTCCAATTTCAAGACAACTATATACAGGAAAAACTATCAATACCACTTATAACGGGCTAGTCACAACTACCAATGATGGAACTAAAACTGTAGTTACAACAAAAATAGCTAGTGGGAACATTGCGTCTGTTCAAGATCCTGGAGGGACTGTTACTTACACTTACCATGGTAACGGAGCTATGAAATCCGCAAATTATGGTAGTCATACGGTCAATGTTACGATTGACGATTGGGGAAGAAAACAAAATTTAATTGACCCTTCATCTGGCTCATACACTTTCAATTATAACATTTTAGGAGAAATAATAGAAGAAATCTCTCCTAAAGGTGTTACAACCTATAATTACGACGACTATGGAAAATTAATCAGTAAGGCGATTGTTGGCGATGAAACGAATTTAACATCTTCTTATGTTTATGATTCTAATTCCAAATTACTTTCATCCATAACTAGTTCTGATGTTTTCAACAATAAAAGTTATGAATATTTTTATACATACGACAATTCTTCGCGAATTCAAGAGATAAGAGAAAATACGGATGTTGCAAAATTCTCCAAAACGCTCACCTATGATAGTTTTGGTCGTATTGAGAATAGCACCTATAGTTCATATAGTATTACTTCAGGAAACAGTAGTACAGTAAAAATAAAAAATCTTTATGATGCTTCAGGGATACTAACAGAAATAAGAGATTTTGATTCTAACAGCCTAAAGTGGAAGCTTACTAGTGCGAACGCAAGAGGACAATCATTAAGTACTACGTTAGGAAATGGATTTATGAAGACTAGACAATATGATCAATATGGATATTTGGTGAAAATTTATGATAGAAAATTAACATTGACAGGTCCATTTGACCCCCCAGTTCCGCCAGTAGTTGCTTTAGAAATGGACTATAGTTTTGATGCTCAAAGAGGAATACTTAACAGTAGAAAAAACTATGCATTTAATAATTGGGATGAAAGTTTTACACATGATTCACTAGATAGATTAACTCAAATTAATGGTCCTGCAGCTCAAAGTAATAGTTATGATGCGACTGGGAGAATTACGAATAATTCACTACTAGGTGATTATAATTATCAAGCGGGAAATACCTATCGGTTAGACAATATTGAATTAAACACTAATGGAGAAAATTACGCGTTGCAAAATGAATTACAAGAAGTTAAATACAATGCGTTTAAAAAACCAACAAGTATTAGCGAAGAAAACCATGGCAAAGTAGACTTTTTGTATGGTCCTATGAAAAATAGAACTCAAGCTTTTTATGGTGGTACGGATGCCAATATAAACAATCGTAAATATCATAAATATTACAGCAGTATTATCCCTAGTGAAATTATAGAAAATCAAGCGGATGCTTCGACAAAGATTATAATTTATCTTGGAGGAGATGCTTATAAAGCACCATTAGTGCACATTAAAACTAATAACTTTCCGTTGGGAGATATTAACGATTATCACTATTTACATAGAGACTATTTGGGTAGTATTTTATCAATTTCGGACGAAAATCTTAATATATTAGAAGAACGACAATTTGGTGCTTGGGGTAAGGTTGATAATTATTCATCTTCAACTGGAAGTACAACATTTACTCATGATTCTTTATTAGGAAGAGGTTTTACGGGCCACGAACATTTTTTTGAAATTGGGTTGATACATATGAATGGTAGAATGTACGATTCTAATTTAGGACGTTTTTTATCACCTGATAATTATATTCAAGATCCATACAATACCCAGAGTTATAATCGTTATGGTTATGTATGGAATAACCCACTGGTATTAAATGATCCTAATGGAGAGTTTTGGATGATTGCACTTGGAGCAATATTTGGAGGCTATCTTGGCGCTAGTATGCACCAAGGGTCATTTGATCCGAGCGATTGGGGGAAAGATTGGTGGAAAGGAGCAATAGTTGGTGCTATCGTAGGAGCTTATGCTGCCAATGTTCTAGCAACCAAAGCTGCCACTGGCACATTTCTTGCAGGTGGAGGTATAAGTCAGGGAACAATTTTCTCAAAAGCTTTGATTGCTACCGGTAAAGCAATGATTAAATCGTATACAAAAGCAATCTTTGATTTTGATTTAGAAAAAGGGTTTACATTTAACTTTAAACTCGATAAGGATCGAATGAATTTGATGTTGTTTTCGGGAGCTATGGCAGCTGTTAATAACTTAATTGGACAAGGCAAAGAATTGCTCTACAAAGCAGGCAAAGATGGTGCGGCTGCAACAGGTTTATTAGCAAAAAAGGAATGGATAGGTAAGTTGACAAGAAATTTATTGGATAATTCAATTGGTGGTATTGTTAATAATATTGCTAAAAATGATAAAGGTGTATTTGAAGATTTGACATTTTTTAAATTTGCTGGCGGTTTAATAAAATTAGGAGAAGGAGAAAAAATATTAAACATAAAAAATATTCAAAGCCATGCGACTGGATGGTTGCTGTATGGTTTGGCTTCAGACTTGGGTGTAGGTAAAGTTCCAAAATTCGATCTGTTTAGTTTAAATTTTAATTATAAAGCCAATGCTAAATTTTTACAAGAGAAAATGGAGAGTTGGTGGGGAGCTAAACCAATAACTGAAAAAATAATTCTTGGAGGTGTTGTATCAGGAATGTTAGGAGCTGTCAGTACTTATGGTGTGAATGCGGAATTTTAAATTATTAACTTATGTTTTCTAATAGAATATTAATAGTTTCAATAATTATCTGTAACATATTTTTTTATGGATGTAATGCTGTAAGCAGTGAAAATATTTCTAATCATTTTAAATGGAAAAAACACAAGTTTGATAATCAATATGAAATCTCTTTAAATTATGAGCCTACTATAGTCAATTCAATTGATACTTATGATCCAGTTTTTTATAGTCTTGAAGATTCCATAAATCCAGATATTAATTATGAAATATTGAAATCTCTTAAGGAAAAATTGAAATTTAGAAATATAATCATCAGCAATGAATCTAACGTTAAAGTAGTAATCGACACTTTAATATTTCGAGAATATTCTGAAGCTTTTTCTGTTTATACGGAATATAACAACAACGAATATATAGGCGATTCTGAAAAAGATTATTTTGAATTTAAAATTACAGGCTCTATTTTAAGGGATAGTATTAATGTTTATGTAGAATCGGAGAAAAAACACAATACTTTTCCCCGAGAATCGTATACAATTTCTGGAGTAATTGTAAAAGATGGAATAAAGGCAAAAGCTTCTAAAATGCTTGAAAATACAATTAATGAGTTTAGCTACAGAATCTATAAAAATTTAAATGAAAAAAAATGAAAAAAACAATAACAATATTAATGATCAATTTGCTCTTTTTCTCTTGCAGCTCATCAGATGATTCAGAAGGTCCCCAAGATAATAATACAACATTTGACATTATATTAACGGCAAGTTCTGAGTCGGTTGTTATCGATGAATTATTAACTGTTAATATAACGAGTACTTCAAATATTACCAATATTGAGGGTTTTGCAAATGATCAGTCAATTAGCTTTAATCTACAGAGTGATTTTGGAACGGGAACTACATTGTATTTTAGTTTTGATACTTTAGGAAATAAAACTATAAGTGTTACAGCTAAGAATGCATCGGGTCAAGAATCGATTAAAACAATTAGTGTAGATGTGGAAAGAGGAAATGCCATTAAGATTAATCAACTTCAAATTAATTCTTTCTCAGATATTAATAATACTTGGGATCCCGAGTTTGTTGATTCAGATCCAAACAGACTTGCAGATGTGTTTTTTGGCATTGTAAAAGGGAAAATTAACCCATTTGAAGGAGGATTGAATTTTCAAAATTGGCATACATCTATTGTAAAAGAAAATCAAGGAGACTTAACATGGGATTTATCAACTGAGAATTTGTATTTAGATCCAAATCAATTAATTAGAATAGGTTTGGCTGATGATGATGGAGGCGGTATAAGTCAGGACTTGCTATTGGGTCCTCCATCATACAGAGAACTATCGTTTTCTGAATACATTATTCTTGCGCCAAGTACAGTAACAGTTAGTGACCCTTCTATAGACTTGGAAATTTCATTAACTTTAGATTGGAATAATTAATATTAATAAAATAATTAATATTAATAATAAGATTAAAATTGATTAAATTATCAAATCCAAACTTATTGATGACAGAAAGAACATGACCCGAATCTTATATGTATTTATTTATTTTTGTTTTGCTCCATGTATAATTTATGGACAAAATGAAACAAATATTTGGTACTTTGGAGAAAATGCCGGTTTAGATTTTAATAGTGGTCTACCTGTACCATTATTAGACGGCGAACTAAATACTGATGAGGGTTGTGCATCAATATCAGACGGTTTTGGAAGTTTATTATTTTATACAGACGGTGTGACTGTTTGGAACAGGAATCATGATATCATGCTAAATGGTACTGGTCTAAATGGTGATTTTTCAAGTACCCAATCAGCAATTATTGTACCTAAGCCAGATAATTCTAATATCTACTACATTTTTACCGTAGATGATTTAGGTGGAAATAATGGATTACAATTTTCAGAAGTAGATATGACTCTAGACTCCTCATTAGGTGGTATAACTGCCAATAAGAATATTCTATTAGCAACACCTACTTCTGAAAAAGTTACGGCTATCCAAAATCAAACGGGTGATGGATACTGGGTTATAAGTCATAAATGGGAAAGTGATGAATTTGTTGCTTTTCGTGTAACTGCTTCTGGAGTTAATACAAATCCAATAATTAGTGCAATTGGTACTTATACAGGAGGTTTTGTCGGGAATACTTTAGGGACAATTAAATGTTCTCCTGATGGTACTAAGTTAGCAATTGCTCATGAGGGTAGTTTAAATCAGGCTCAACTCTTCGATTTTGATTCTTCGACAGGGATATTAACTAATGCTATAACTCTTATTGATGAGCCAATAGATGACAGTATATATGGAGTTGAGTTTTCTCCAAATAGTCAAATATTGTATATTTCAGGAATAGGTAATGCGGTATTCCAATATGACTTGACGGCAGGTTCTAACACAAACATAGTTAATTCGCAAATACAGTTAACAACTCTTCAAAGACCTTATTCAGCTATGCAATTAGCTTCAGATGGGAAAATTTATATAGCAAAAAGCAACCAATTTTATTTAGATATTATTGAGAATCCAAATGTCCTAGGTACAGGATGTAACTACCTTTTTGAAGAGCTTTATTTAGGTGGAAGGAAATCCAGTTTTGGTTTACCTCCATTTATACAGTCCTTTTTTCAGATAGGCTTTGAGGCTGAGAATGTTTGTCTTGGTCTTGCCACTCAATTTAATTCTAATATTTCACAAGCATATGATGGTTTACTTTGGGATTTTGGTGACGGGTCTACATCAAATGACGAGAACCCTTCGCATACATATTCAAATGCTGGTAACTATAATGTGCAACTAACAGTAACTATTGGTAATGAGGTCTCTAGCGAAACAAAAGAAATTCTTGTTTATGAACAACCATTAGTAAATTCACCAGTGACTTTAAGTCAATGTGACAATGATTTTGACGGTTTTTCATTATTTAATTTAAATGAAGTGGTTAATGAAATTACTAGCAATAGTGCAAATGAAATCATGACGTTTTATGAATCTTTAAATGAAGCAGAATTAGGTGATAACCCTATTTTAAATCTAACAGAATATGAAAATGAAACAGTCAGTTCGGATATCATTTGGGCTAGAATTGAAAATCAAAATGGATGTTATCGAACATCTGAAATCAATTTAGTAGTAGCTACAACTCAAATACCAGATACATTCTCAAGAGCTTTTTACCAATGCGATGATGGGATTGATATCGCTGACGGAATAGCTACATTCGATTTTAGTTCAGTAGATACCGAAGTGGAGGCTATGTTTCCAAGTGGTCAGCAATTGACCATAAATTATTACAGAAATGAATCTGATGCGCTTTCAGAAGTTAATCCAATAGTTGATATCTCAAACTATCAGAATATAGGATATCCAAACACGCAAAACATTTTTATTAGAGTTGATAGTACTGTAGATAATGATTGTCTCGGATTTGGTGATTATATTACTTTATTTGTTGATCCAAGACCTTTAATAGCGGGTCCTGTTATCATTGAGCAATGCGACGAAAACAATGATGGCACAGTATCTTTTGATACGTCAGGAATAGCGTTTGAATTACTTCAAGGGCAAACAGAGGCCATTACAATTAGTTATACAGATGAGCTAGGCAATGATTATGGAAGTACACTACCTAACCCAATAACAATTAGTCAGCCTATTTTAAACATTTTTGCAACAATGACGGCTACAAACCCAAATAACCCAAACGGTGGATGTAGTGTTGAATCAACAATTGCTTTAGTGATAGACAACGGCGCTGTAGCAAACCCTGTCAGTGATTTTATTGTTTGTGATGATAACAATGATGGTGTGTTTGCATTTGACACTTCAAATATTGAGGCAACTATTCTTAACGGTCAAACAGCAACTACAGTTAGTTATTTTGATGAGAATGGCAATAGTCTCCCTAGCCCATTACCAAATCCATTTATTACAGGTACCCAAACCATAACTGCTCAAGTTCAAAATGAGCTCAGCGCATTTTGTTATAGCGAGACCACCTTCGACTTTGTTGTGAGTGCTCAGCCCATTGCAAACCCTGTTGGAAATGATTTAGTTTGTGATGACCTCAGTAATGATGGAGTGCATGTGTTTACACTTTCAGAATACAACTCTCAAATATTGAATGGACAATCAACTTCAATTTTTGAAATATCCTATCACGACAATGAAATTGATGCTTTGGATTACCAAAATCCATTGTCAAACTCACTAACGGTTAATGTTCAATCACAAACTATTTATGCAAGGATTCATAATAGTACTAATCCTAATTGTTTTGACATAACCTCATTTGAGTTAGGTGTTTTGTATTTGCCTGTAGCTAGTCAGCCAAGTAATCTATATGTTTGTGATGATGAAAGTAACGATGGTTTTGAAACGTTTAATTTAACTGACCAAAATACAGATATTCTTAATGGTCAGTCTGAAACCGAAAATTCAATTTCTTTTTATTTGTCACAAGAAGATGCTGATAGTAGTGCCAATCCGCTTCCTAATAACTTTACTAATACTGAAAACCCACAAACCATATATGTGAAACTTGAAAACATCGCCTCGTCTGAATGCTATACAACAACAAGTTTTGATCTTGTTGTAAATGAGCAACCAGTCATCTTATTAGAAGATGAGATAGCTCTATGTGAAGGAGAAATATTAGAGTTAGAAGCTAATGCTGGTTATGATGATTATTTATGGTCAACGGGAGAAACAACAAGATCAATTACAATTAGTGAGCCAGGGCCTTATACTTTGAGTATAACTAATAATTATGGAAATGATAGTTGTAGCGTAACAACAACTTTCTCTGTTGTTCAATCAAATATAGCCAGCATTGTTGATATAGAAACTGTAGATTGGTCTCAAAATAATAATACGATTACCATTTTCGTAGAAGGGAATGGCGATTATGAATATTCAATAGATGGAATAACTTATCAAGATAGCAACATATTTACAAATTTGAGTATTGACGAGTACGATGTATATGTTAGAGATAAAAATGGTTGTGGAGAAGTTACTGAAGAAATTTATCTGCTTTATTATCCCAAATATTTCACACCTAATGGTGATGGTTATCATGATTACTGGCAACTTTATAGTGCTAATAGAGAACCAGGCAACAAGCTTTTTATTTATGACAGGTACGGAAAGCTTCTAAGTACCCTGAAATCTACCGATTATGGATGGGATGGCCTCTACAATGGAGTCAAACTCCCAGCAAGTGACTACTGGTTTACATTGCAACGTCAAAACGGTAAACAGTATACTGGTCATTTTAGTTTGAGGTATTAAGTAAAATTTTTATTAGTAAAATCTAGAAATAAGTTTACTCTATCTGTTGTCCTTAAAAAATATTCTATACCACGAACTTTGTCTTTTTTATTTTCTAAGTTGTCTTAATGTACTATTTAAAACATTCTGAATTTTGTCAATCTTATTTTCTTTAATCTTTACTTTTTTCATACAAAGAGTTATTGCTTTAAATGGGATTATTATCTTTAAACATTGATTAGATAACTTCAAACCCACCAAAATGTAACAATGGCAAACAGCACACACGCGCATTTGAGATATAATATTCTGGACCATTGCTTTCGCAATAAGGCTTATAGTTTTGAGGAATTATTAAACGTAGTTAACGAAGGTATTGAAGAGTTATATCCCGGAGAGAATATTTCAGAAAGAACCTTGCGTGAAGACATTAAAGTTTTTAGAGATAAAAAAGATGGATTTGGCGCACCACTTAAAGAAGGATTGAGAGTTTATAAGTACTCAAATACTGATTTCTCTATTGCGCAGCGACCTTTACAGAAATATGAGCAATACTTAATAGAAGCTGCACAGCAGTTGTTGTCCAGATTTGAGAATCATCCAAAATATAACAATCTGGCAGAAGCCTTAATTAAGTTTCAAGATGAAGAGGAACAAGAAAATGATGCTAAAAAAATCTTGTTTTACGATCATAATGAAGAATACAAAGGGATAAATCACCTTAAGCCTTTATATTTAGCTATCAAGAAAAAGCAAGTTTTAAAAATAGTTTACAAAGGTTTTAAAGATAAGGAATCTTCAGTTTTTGAATTTCACCCGCATATTTTAAAACAATACAATAGAAGATGGTTTGTCTTTGGATATAATAAAGCAGTTGAAAGGTGGCAACACATTATTCCTTTAGATGAGAGACTTATTAGTTTTGAAACACTTGAAGATGTCAATTATTTAGATTCAGACAAAAATTGGGAACTGTTTTTCAGAACTATGGTTGGTGTAACTAGAATAAACGAAAATGTGGAGAGAGTAGTTGTGCGCTTTCATAATGGAAGGGAAAACTATTTTAAAACAAAACCATTTCAACCAGATTACGAAGAATTTTTTGAAGAAGAAAAACAAGATCAAGTTTGGTTTGAGACAATAATTAATAAAGAATTAGTACAACAATTATTGTCCTATGGTCAAGAATTAGAGGTGCTAGAACCAGAGTCATTAAAAAAACAAATGAGAAAACATTCAATTACAATGCAACAGTTTTACAAAGAATAATTGTGCAGATACTCCGCATAGTTAGGTGATTAATTTGCATAATTGAATTTAAAGAGGTTTATGAGAGAGGACAATAACAAAGAACATGAAGATGTGAAAATGATTACCAAACAAGTATGGAAATCAATAAGTATTTTGCGTGGAGTATTACCAGTTGAACAACATCACGTGTACCTTTTTCTTCTGTCTGCTTATTATGATGGTTTAATTAAAAAAGAGTTCTTAGAATGGGGTAATGATTATGAAGGGTTTGCCTATAGAGCTCTTGAGGACGATTACAGATACAGAGAACTCTTAAACATATATTTTCCAATAATAAATAGTATTCCAGAAGGACTTTTTGGTAATATAATTTATGTGCTTTCAAGTATAGATAAAGATATCCCAGAATTTATATTCAACGCAGTTTTCGACAACCTACTGTTTAAGCTAGCAAGTAATCAAGGTAAATATTCTGGGGAATTTCTACTTCCCAACGAGGTTAGTAGCTTAGTTATGGAATTAGTCGATATTCCAAATAGAGCTAAAGTCTTTAATCCATTTGCTGGATTAGCTTCATTCGCAACCCATCTTAATAATGCGGAAAGTTATTACGGCCAAGAAATTATTAATTCTACTTGGGCATTAGGAAAGTTGAGACTACTTCGGTTAGAAAAATCTAACAATATTAATATAGATTACAGAGTTGAAGATTCGATTAGGAATTGGCCAGAATACAGCAATTATGATTTAGTAATTTCTAATCCACCATTTAATTATAAAATTGATTCTCATATAGCACATCAATTTGGTAGGAAAAGAATGAATGCTGAAACTTATGTAATAAATAAAGGTTTAGAGACCATCAAATTTGAAGGTAAAGTCGCTTGTGTGATTTCTCAAGGACTGCTTTTTAAAGGTAGTGAAGAGCAAAGGTTAAGAAAATATTTAGTTGAAGAAGGATTAATTGAAACCATTGTTTCTTTACCTGGTGGTATTTTAAAACATACTGGAATCCCAGTATGTATAATGATTTTAACACGAAAGAGAAATTTTAATCGAAGTATTAAAATGATAGACGCTTCTTCCTTTGTAAAGAATGAAAATAAACGGGAGAAACGTCTTGAAGTGGAGAGATTACTTAATCACTTATATAAATTTAGTAGTTCCAAGGCAGTTACTGAAGTTAATATTGAGCAGATAAGAGAAAACCATTATAACTTAAATATTAAAAGATACTTTGTAGAAGATTTTAACGGAATTCCACTGTTCGAAATAGTAAAGAGTACTAGAGGACAACGAATCGGTAAAGAAAAGATAACGACCGGTAAATTTGTTCGCACTAGTAATCTTAAAGATAATGATGTTTCTTATCAATTAGAGTTAAATAAAATAAAAGAAAGAGAACTTCCTTCTCATTCTAGCAAGATAGACTTTGATTGTATTCTTGTTTCTACGAGATGGAAATCTTTAAAGCCTACTTTGTTTGAATATAAAGGTGAGCCAGTCTACATTGGAATTGACTTACTTGCTCTTGGCATATATTCGAATAATTTTGAGGTTGACCCACATTATTTAATAAGTGAATTAAGATCCACTAAAGTTTTAAAACAAGTAGCAGCATTTCAAAACCCTGGGGCTAGAACATCATTAAATAGAGCTGACTTTTTTGAAATAAAGATTGAAGTACCAACTATAGAAGAGCAACGCGCTAAGGTCAAGGGCATATTAGAATTATCTGAAAAATTTAGATTACTTCAAAAAGAAAGAAATGCTTTAGCTCATGGAAATCAAGTTGCTACTTTTGATGAATTTGCTTCATTAAAACACTCATTGGGCACACCTAGACAAAACATATTATCCAATGCAAAAAGTCTAATTCGCTTTTTTGAGAATAATAATTCCGATGCTTTTAATGTAGTGAAAGAATTATACAATAAGCGTTATGATTCAAACTTAGTAGATGATTTAATTCAAATAAAAGACGATGTTAATCATATTTCAATCATTCTAGAAAAAGGAGAAAACGGCTTAGTATTAGAAAATTATGAGCTCAAACCTATTTCTATACAGGAAATTGATAAAGCGCTAAGAAGTACTAGGAAAGCCAGAGGGAATTACAAGCCTCAATATAAAGAACCACCAAAAACTGAGATTTCTGGAAAAGCTATTAAAGCTAACATCACCTTATTCAAAGTGTTGGTTAATAATATTTTATCTAATGCCGATAAATATGCATTTAATTCAAAAAATAGTTCTAATCAGTTGGTTATTGAATTAAAAGCGACCGAAGATGTTTTAGAATTTGAGATTAGAAATAATGGAATACCATTCCCAAACAATTTTAACAAAGATAAATTTACAGCAAAATTTTCTACCACCAGCGTGGATAATGGTTCTGGCTTAGGAGGCTATGACATTAACAGAATTGCTAAATATTTTAAAAATCCAGATTGGGAGCTAATACTAAATAATGAGGATATATTTCCTGTAGTATTTAGGTTTAGTTTTCCAATAATACCTATGATAAATGAGTAAGAAATATAATGTACTTTGGATAGACGACCAACACGAATCATTAGATGCAGTGCATAGAACAGCAACAGATTTTGATATAAAGTTGTGGCCATATAAATCGATGAATGGAGGTTGTGGTGAACTTGAAGCTAATCTTTCAAAGTATGATGCTGTTTTATTAGATGCTAAGTTTTTTGAAAATGAAACGGATGTTCCCGGAACGGAAGACACAAGATGGGTGCATCAAGCTAAGGACCGAATTAGAGATTTAGATAACACACTTGCTTATTTTGTACTAACAGGACAGGCAAAAACATACGCTTCACCAGAATTTAATAATGCTTTCCCACATGTATTTAATAAAGGGGTTGATAAAGATGAAGATGAGTTGTTTAAAATGCTCGTGGATGCATGTGCAAATAGGGAAACAACAAAACTTAAACATAAATACAATGAATGTTTTGAAGTTTTTGAAATCGGGACAATTGACTTAAATTACCAGCCTTTATTAATTGATATTTTATCAAGTTTAGAAAATCAAGATTTTAGAAAAAAAAATTTTAGTGTAATGAGAGACCTTTTTGAAGCTTCTCTAATAGGTCTGATAAGCATAGGGTGTATTCCGGCGGTTTTTCTTAATCAATATGGTTTACCAAATCATGAATGGTGTGCAATATATTTGGAAGAAAGGGATACAAGATTGCCAGATAACTCAATCCATAAAATTCAACATCAAGTTCCAAAAGCAAATAGAGCTATGGTTCGAAAGCTTAAAGAATCATTAAGCAAACATCAGCACCTTGGAGATAACGAAATTTTGAAATACGAGTTTTTATCAAATTCCAATCTAATGTTGGAATATTTAATTTGGTTAGCAAATTTGCATAAAACATATTATGTATAAAATACACTATTAAAACATATGATCACCGGAGAAATAAAATCACAAATAGACCAAATTTGGAATACCTTCTGGACGGGCGGAATATCCAACACCATAACCATCGTAGAGCAGTTAACCTATCTCATCTTTATCAAAGATTTAGACGAGACAGAAACCCGTAACGAGCGTATGGCAAAACGTTTAAATAAAGAGTTTACACCAATTTTTGGAGAAGACCAAAAAGATTTCCGTTGGAAAAATCTTAAAGAAATGGATGTTGCAGAACGCCACAACATTTTCAACAATTCTGTGGATGGTATTTTCCCATTCATTCGCAGTTTAGGTAGTGAAAAAAGTTTGTTCTCTACCTACATGAAAGATGCTTCTTTTGGTATTAACAAAGCCAGCACACTAGACCAGGTCATGGAAAAACTAGAGCGTCTAGACATGAGTAACCAAGATATTAAAGGCGACATTTACGAGTACCTCTTGTCTAAGCTAGAAGGTGGTGGTACTGCTGGTCAGTTCCGTACACCAAGACACATTATTAAATTAATGGTAGAAATGATGCAGCCAACCTTAGAAGACACCATTTGCGACCCATCGGTTGGTACTGCAGGGTTTTTGGTGTCTGCAAAAGAATATATAGATAAGCATTACAGCATTACCGATTTAGACAAGCACAGGGAGCATATAAACAAACAGATGTTTAATGGTACCGAGTTTGATGCTACTATGTTACGTATTGCTTCTATGAACCTATTTCTACACGGTGTAGAAGAACCTAATATTGTAGATGTAGATGCAGTAAGTAAAGACAATACCATTAGCGATACCTACACCCTTATTCTGGCAAATCCACCGTTTAAAGGCACTATAGACAAAGAAAGCATTGCACCAGGATTAAGCAATGTAACTAAAACCACTAAAACCGAGCTACTCTTTTTAGCCCTGATGTTACGCCAATTAAAGAAAGGTGGTCGTGCAGCGGTTATTGTACCAGATGGCGTACTGTTTGGTAGTGGTAAAGCCTTTAAAAGCATACGAAGCGAGATTGTAAAAAACCATAAGCTAGATGGTGTTATTTCTTTACCTAGTGGTGTGTTTCAACCTTATTCTGGAGTAAGTACTGCCATTTTACTGTTTACCAAAACAGACAATGGTGGTACAGACAAGGTGTGGTTTTACGATATGAAAGCCGATGGCAAAAGCCTAGACCAAAAGCGCAACCTTATTGTAGATGAAGACGTGTTTAACGAGTTTGCATTTGCTAAAGACCTTACGCCCGAAAAACTAGCGCAATTAGCACAAGCACATGATAATTTTAACCTACCGCAAGTGCTAGACCATTACCGTTACCTAAAGAGCGATTTTTTTACTAAAATGCACGATGCCAATGGCGAGGTATTGCACGTACAAGATGTACCAAGCAACCTTGGTTTTGATAACTTTTTAGATGGCACGTGTACACACGATTATAGCGACCGCACCAGCCAAAGTTTTTTAGTACCTGTAAAAGAGATTGAAGACAACGATTGGGATTTATCCATTAACCGCTACAAAGAAATTGTGTATGAAGAAGTGGAATATGATGCGCCAAAGGTGATTTTGGAGCGTATTAAAAAGTTGGATGATGATAGAAACATTCTTATTTCTAAACTTAAATTAAATTAGATGGAGTTAAAGGAGTTAGGATCAGTTTGTGATTTAAAAAATGGTTATGCTTTCAAGTCCGATGATTATATTGAAAGTTCAAACACAGTAAGTCTTAGAATGAGCAATATAAGAC
Source organism: Algicola sp. (assembly GCA_018222875.1). Classification (GTDB taxonomy): domain Bacteria; phylum Bacteroidota; class Bacteroidia; order Flavobacteriales; family Flavobacteriaceae; genus Psychroserpens. The sequence continues at coordinate 21,174 of JAAEZL010000016.1, read as the reverse complement.
CTGGTGGCAATTTTGATGGTAGTTATAACTTAAGGTTTTTACCTGATAATTTTCAAGATACTTATTCAAAGTATTTAGTGAAGGATGGAGATTTGGTTATTGCTATGACTGATTTAGCTAATGACCCAAAGATACTTGGTATTCCAACCATAGTAAATATAGGGAAGTTAAATTGGTTACTAAATCAAAGAGCAGGAAAATTAGAGATAATTGATGAGTCTAAAGCAAACAAACACTATCTGAGATATATTTTAAATCATCCAATCCATAGAAGTTATTATAAAAAATTTGCAGGAGGTGGGTTACAAATTAATGTTGGTAAAAAGGAAATATTAGGATGTAAAATCCCACTACCACCACTAACCACCCAAAAGCGCATAGCCCAAATACTAGATAACGCAGCAGCCTTACGCGATAAAACCCAGCAGCTACTAGCAGAGTACGACCAACTGGCACAAAGCATCTTTTTGGAAATGTTTGGGGATACTTACAGTAACCCTAAAAACTTTCCAATAATGTTGATAGAAGAATTGGCAGCCAAACGTAAACATTCTATTAAGGCTGGTCCGTTTGGTTCATCTTTGAAGAAAGAATTCTACGTAGAGTCAGGTTATAAAATTTATGGACAAGAACAAGTAATAAAAGACGATTTGAATTTTGGAGATTATTATATAGATGAGGATAGGTTTCAAAAATTAAAAAGCTGTGCAGTTTCTGAAGGCGACATATTAGTTTCTTTAGTTGGTACTTACGGCAAAATATCTGTAGTTCCAAAATTATTCGAACCAGGAATTATAAATCCACGATTAATGAAAATTAGCCCTAATCAAGATATTATTAGACCGGATTTTTTAAAAACCATTTTGAAAAGTGATGGAGTTGCCTTTCAGTTGAAGAACAAATCAAGAGGAGGTACAATGGATATAATCAATGTTGGGATAATTAGAAAAGTTAGAACTCTTGTTCCACCAATCGAACTTCAAAACCAATTCGCAGAAAAAATAGCCTTAATAGAGCAGCAAAAAGCACTCGCCAAACAAGAGCTACAACAAAGCGAAGATTTGTTTAACTGCTTATTGCAAAAGGCGTTTAAAGGAGAGTTGGTGTAAAATAATAAAAAGTATCTTAGACGTATGAATTCAAATTTCCAGTTTCTTAAAAACGAGTTTGCCACCTTTCACGATAGAGCGGTTAAGGCAGAACTGTTGGTTATTACAGACCCACGCACATCACTAGTATATAGTCGTATGGCGTTAGAAGAAGCTATAAATTGGATGTATGCGAATGACGAAGACCTCGAGCAACAATATAACACAACCTTACATAACTTATTAGTACAGCCGGAATTTAAAGAACAATTCAATCATAAATTATATAATGAATTATTCATTATTAAGAATGCAGGAAACTTAGCAGCACACAACAAACCCGTTAATGATATAGATTCACATAAGGCTATAGAAGCACTCTTCTATTTTGGCAAGTGGTTTATCAAATCATATGCAAAAGAGCCAGTAAGTGACATCGGAATTTTTGACTTTGATTATATTCCTAAAGAAGGTGGCAGTGCACTTTCACGTAAACAAATAAAACAACTTCAAGAGCAACTTGATAGAGAACTAGACACCCATCAAGAGCAACTAAAAACCAAAGAAGCCGAAAGACAGCAACTAGCTGATGAAAATGAGCTATTTAAAAAGCAAATAGAAGCATTACAAGCACAAATAGAAGCGAATAAAGTTGAAGCTAATGTAGAAGATGAAGTTAACCATCCACGAAACGAAGCTGAGACGCGTAAATATCTTATAGATGTTGCACTTCGTGAAGCAGGTTGGGATTTAAAGGGAATAAACGATAAAGAATATAAGGTTCAGTATATGCCCAAATCGACAAACGTCTCAGAGACAGGCTATGTAGATTATGTGCTATGGGATGATGATGGTTTACCACTAGCACTAGTAGAAGCAAAACGCACTTTGGAAAGTGCGAGCAAAGGCGAAAATCAAGCACAACTGTATGCTGATAGTTTAGAAAAAATGCATGGTCGTCGTCCTGTAATGTATTACAGTAATGGTTATGAAATTTTTTTATGGGACGATCAGTTCTATAAACAATCACGTCGAGTTCACGGTTTTTATACAAAAGCAGAATTACAAACAGCAATGTTTCGTCGTACACACCGCATGGATATTCGTACAGCACCAATTGATACAGAGATTTCAGGACGTTCGTATCAAATGCGTGCCATAAAAAGTATTGCAGAGCATTTTGCAGGTAATGATAAAAGCGATGGTAAATTAATAGGAACTAATCGTGGAGCACTTTTAGTATTAGCTACAGGAACAGGAAAAACAAGAACCTCTATTGCATTTTCAAAATTAATGCTAGAATGCAATTGGGCAAAACGTATTCTATTTTTAGCAGACAGAACCAGTTTAGTAGATCAGGCAAAACGAAACTTTGTAAAGCATTTACCAGAGCATACTAGTGTCAATCTTTTAGAAGAAAAAGACAATCCAGACGCGCGCTTTGCGTTTTCAACCTATCAAACAATGATGGGTTTAATAGATCGTAGTCGTGATGAAGAATCGCGTTTTTATGGCGTTGGACATTTCGATTTAATTATAATTGATGAGGCACACCGTTCTATATATAAAAAATACCAAGCCATATTTCAGTATTTCGATGCCTTATTCTTAGGACTAACTGCAACACCAAAAAATAGTATAGATAAAAATACCTATCACATATTTGGTTTAGCAGATAAATCACCTACTGATGCATATACCTTTCAAGAAGCAGTAGATAATAAACATTTATCACCATACCATACGATTGAAATTCCTACTAAATTTCTACGTGAAGGGATTAAATACGATGAGCTGTCAGATGAAGAAAAAGAAGAGTTTGAAGAAGAAATATTAGATGGTGAAGAAGCCACAGGTAACGAGTGGATTTCCTCTTCAGAATTGAATAGTTGGTTGTTTAATAAGCCTACTGCTATAGAAACCTTACGATATGTACTAGAACACGGTATTAAAAAACGTGGTGGTGACGAATTAGGTAAGACCATAATTTTCGCTAAAAACCAAAAGCACGCAAGGTTTCTTAAAGATACTTTTTTGGAGCTCGATAAAGAACAATTTGGTAATGATTATGTAAAAGTAATTACCCATAATGAGCCTAAAGCTAAAGAGTTTATAAATCGTTTTTGTGACGAAGAAAAAGATCGTTTACCACAAATAGCGATTTCAGTGGATATGATGGACACAGGGATTGATGCACCCAGTTGTGTTAATCTAGTATTTTATAAGCCTGTAAAATCATATTCTAAATTCTGGCAAATGATTGGTCGTGGTTCTAGATTACGTCCAGATTTGTTTGGAGCAGGTCAAGACAAAACGCATTTTTTAATTTTTGACTTATGTGGAAATTTTGAGTTTTTTAATGAGAATCCAGAGGGTATTGAAACAAGCTCACAAAAGAGTTTGACAGAGATTTTATTTGGTTTGCGATTACGTCTTGCTGAATATTTAAAAAGCAATCAGTTTATAGACGATGATGCACTACAAAGTTTTAGAACGGAGTTGTTAAATGGTTTGCATAAAGATATTGCAACACTAGATTTAGAGCGTTTTGATGTAAAAATGAAACTAGAAATTGTGCACGAATTTGGTAACGATAATCGTGAGATCTGGAACCATTTATCCAAACGTGATGTAAAGCGTATAGAAGATGAATTAGCACCTTTAGTTAAACCACAAAAAGGTGATACAGACTTAGCGAGATATTATGATAAATTACTTTTCACGCTAATAACGAAAAGACTCGAAACACCAAATAGTGAAGAATATATCAATAGCTTTATGGTACCTATTACAAAAGTAGTCGGGACATCAAAAAAGCTATTAAAGAAAACGACTATACCAGCGGTCAAGTCTAAAGAAACATTAATCAAATTACCACTAGAAGAGGATTTCTGGAAAGTAGAAGGTATTGTGCATCTTGAGAAACTAAGAAAAGGGGTTCGTGAGTTGGTTAAATATATTGATCCAGAGGATCAACGTTATGTAACAACAGATTTCGCAGACTATATCATTGAAGATAAAATAAAAACAAATAGATTTTCAGACACAGAAACACCTGAATATACATCACCCTTTCAAAACAACATACATCGTCTAGAACAATTAATTCGTGAGAATGAAAATCATATTACTGTAGCCAGAATTAGAAAAGGTGAAACAATAACTAAAAAAGAACTTCAAGTATTAGAGGACATACTATTCAAAGGAGGTATAGATAAAGAAGCTATTGAGAAAGAATTAGGATCACAGTTTAGTCTAGTGAAATTCATTATATCATTAATGGGCTTAAGTCCGGAGAAAGTAGATGCTGCTTTTGCAAAATTCACCAATGATTATCAATTAAACGCTGTACAAATACAGTTTCTTGATACTATTAAAAAATTCCTGACTACTAATGGTAAGATTGAACCTAGTAAACTATATGACGCACCATTTAAGAACTATCATAGCATGGGTATAGATGGCGTATTTACGGAACAACAAGCAGATATGATTTTCAAAATAGTAGAAAACTTTAATCAAGCCAATTAACTTATCACAGATTACTTTAATAAACTATGCAATTACTTCGCATAGTTAGGTCGTAGTATTGCAGTATTAATCTTAAATACTGTTCTTATGACTGCATATCAAAACTTTTGGGACGCTGAGATAGAAACGCTTCTTCAGCAATTAGACGCACCACAATCTCTAGAAGAGAATATCGTGGACACCTTAAACAATTCGAGAAGAACCGGAATCTTCCCTAATCAAATTATTAATGCACTTCGTATAGGTTTGTCTTTAAAAGAAGGCAATCAGAATATGGCATTTGTAGCATCTATGCAAAGTGGGAAGTCAGGTACTGTTTATTTTCTATGCAATTATGTATTACCTGCAATAGGTTTAATTAAAGAATACGAATCTATCTTATTTGTAACGAGTATGCGTGATACAGATTTATACAATCAGAATTGTCGTGTATTACAACGTGAATATTACGATTGTGTAACAGGTGATATGAAACCTTCGGTATTAAAAGTAATGAAAATGAGTGATTTCTTTAATCATCCAAATCCTCATAAAGTCGTAAACGAATTTGATGTGCAGTTAATTGTTCGTGACGAGGACCAATATGGTTCTGGTGTAGAATCTTCATTTGAATTAGCCTTTTTTGCTGAATTGCGTTACCGAATGCCAGACATCAAATTACTTGCAGTAAGTGCTACACCTTATGATATTTTAGATGCACAATTTACAGGAGCAACAGATGTAGATGTAATAGTTGGTGTGCGTCCACCAGAATATTATGGCATTTCTGAAATGTTAGCTGATGGTGTTATTGAAGATATCCCAGAAGGATTTAGACCAGTACAAGCGCAAGATGTAGATGGTGAAGTGCACTATACAGTACATCCAAAAACCGAAGAGTACGTAAACCATTTAAACACTTTTGAGAATGGATTAGGAATCATTAGAGAATCGAATACTACAAGAGCGATTGAGCTTAGAAGGCTACTAAAAGACCAGTATAAAAAGCAATGTACAACTATCGTAATCGGTTCCGATGTGGCTTGTGATTTTAGTATTAATGAAGGCATTAAGGAGATTTCTGATTTGATTCTAAAGAGAGGACAACGTGTTGTTCTTATAATAGTTCAGGCATTAACAGCTGGGAAAGATTTAGGTATAATTAAAGAAAAAGTACGTTTCGGTATTGAGCCAAGAGATAGACAGCTGGCAAACGGTGCGCAAGGTATAACAGGTCGTTTTTGTGGCTATCATAACAATCGTGATTTTAAACTGATGGCTAGTAGAAGTCTATTAGAGCATTATGCACAGTTTGAACAAGATTGGGAGATTTTTGCAGACGAAGACTGGCGTAACGATTTATTCAATAGTAATGTTAGAGGGTTAAGCACGCACACAAAGTTTGTAAAAACGCAATCTGAAGGAGCATTTACACCTATTGAGCATATTGAAGCCCTTACTTATGATCAATTGCTAACTGAAGCAGGGCGAGAAAGTTTATCATTTATTGATGATGAGGCATATCACCGTTTACTAGATTATTTTGAGTCAACGTTTTACAATGTTTCTACAAAAGGAACACGTTTCAAACAAAAGGGTGTTACTGTGCGAATTGCTTCTGGTTATAACCAAGCAAGCAATCGTGTGTATCGTAACTGGAACTGTAATCTAGAAAACGATTTTGGTAATATTTTCTTTAAAAAGAATCCATATCAATTTGGTATTCTAATTAGCAATTATCCTATAAATGATGAGCGCAATACTTTAGGATTTACTGGTATCAAAATTCTTAAATCTGGGAAGCAAGAATGGCGTGACCAAGAAACCAATGTGCAAAACAATTCTATGTACGGAAATAATGATGCTGCCTAATGTCAGTCGTGTCAGTAAGTTACAAATGCGTTCATCGGTGTAAAATGTAGTTTAACTAAAAAGTGATGAGAATAAGAGATCCATAATGACAGCTTGTCAATTTAAGAAAGTCTTAACAGTTTGGAACAATGGTTGCCAAATTTATAAGCATAAAGAAAGTCCCAACATTCGACCGGAAGGACTTTTAAAATTGAAAGTGAGTAGTATAATGTAAAGGATACTACCCCATATTTTGTGGCGCACATATAGTGTCTTACTTTTATCTTACAAAACATCCTTACTTCCTTTCGCGGTTTAGGTTTAACGTCTGTAAACGTTAGCCATCAAATTAATTCAAAATACAAATGAAAAATTTTCATTTAGTACACGATAATGGTGTGTACAAACTTAAAAAAGAGAATGCGCAGCGTGCCTCTAAAGTGATTGACGCTAACAAGCCAGAGGCTATCAAAGCAGCGAGAGATTTCATTCAAAATCAAGGTGGAGGTTCCCTCAAAATCCACAAAAATGATGGTGGTTTTCAAGAAGAGAGAACATATCCAAGAGCTAATGACCCAAAACAATCAAAAGGATAGATTATGGCAAGGAATTATGATGAATTAGTAAGAAGGGTTAAGGCTAGATATAATCCAGCAGAAATTGACGAAACAACACTTTTAAATGAATCACTTAGGGAGGAATTAAAAGCTTTGTCAGGTTCTAAAGTTATGGAATACATTAAGCGATCTATGCAAGGTGTTGAGCCAGCATATACACAGAATACTATTGTGGCAGGCGAAAAAGTCAAAACACATCTTAAAAACAATAATCCAAATTTGGATTATGAATATCAGGGTTCTGTAATGAGTAATACTCATATAAAGGGTTATAGTGATATCGATCTTATACAAATATGCAATCTGTTCTACGGTCATGATTCAAGAACTAGGTTTACTGAAGAATATAGAAATGACAATCTTACAGAAGCACAACGTTGGGCATTACTTGAAGTAATAAATGGTTCCATCTATGAAGGTGACGCTAATCAAGATTTAAGAAAAATGCGGTTAGAAGCAGAGAAAGTGTTGTTAAGTATTTATAATGATGTTGATCTTTCCAAAAACAAGTCTATTGAAGTAATTCTGACTAACCCTAAACGTAAAGTTGATGTCGTAACTGCTTCTTGGTATAAATCAGTGAATGCTGCAAAAACTGGTGACAAAGCAGAAAAAGGAATAAGTGTCTACGATAAATCTAAAAATGAAAGGTTGCCAGTAGATTTTCCATTTTTAAAAATTAAAATGCTAAATGAGAAAGACAAAACCGTCAACGGCCGTTTAAAGAAAATGATTCGGTTTTTAAAAACTATTAAGGCTGATTCAGATATCAAAATCGACATTAGTAGTTTTGATATTTCATCGCTATGTTACAATATAAATTTTCTTACATACTATGACAAACCTTATTATGAACTTGTTTATGTTTTACAGGTAGAGTTAGACCATCTTGTGGCGGATGAGTTTTATCGTAATAGTATAAAATCCATAGATGGCACCGAATACATTTTTAGAGATAAACCTGAAAAACATGGTCAACTTGCATTACTCTTAAATCAGTTGAATTCTATCAGGAAAGACTTATTAGATAATAACGCAGTAACACCTTTCTAATAATATGAAAAAGCGAATATTTATAGGTAGTTCTAGTGAAGAGTTAGGTACAGCAAAATTAGTTAAATCAGTACTAGAAAATGATTTTGACGTAGTCATATGGAATGAATCTATTTGGGATAAGTCTATATTTAAGATTAATAATAATTTTCTATCTGATTTACTCACGGCTACTTTAAAATTTGATTTTGGGATCTTAATTGGCACACCAGATGATAAATTAGAGTATAGGGGTGAGGAGAAATTATCAGCTCGTGACAATGTGTTGTTTGAATTAGGTTTATTTACAGGACGTTTAGGTTTGGAAAAATGTGCTTTTTTGATTGAAGAATCAGTTAAAGTACCGTCCGATTTGGGAGGCATTACTTTGGCGATGTATAATAATAAAACATTGGCCGACAAAATCAATGATATTAAACAAATGTTTCTTAACGCTAGTAATACAGAACTTAACTTTTTTCCATCCAGTACTTTAGCTCACGCCTATTATGAGAATTTTGTGAAGTATGTTTGTGAACATTACGTAAAAAATAATGGTTTTACTTATAAAGAAACTAACTATTCTGAGTGCAAATTAAAGATAATCATTCCACATAAATTACCGAATGATTTAAACTTAGCTTTTAAAAGAATTCAAAATGAGATTGGTGTAGATAAACTTTCATTTAGTGCTAATGGGAGACCCCGTAATGTCTATGTTGATGCTCAAGTGATAGATGGTAAATTAATACTTTTAGATTTCCCAACAACACTTACCGGTATTGATTATGCTATATCAAATCATCTTCCGAAAGATTTTAAGAACCAGACTAAGGACTATAATTTAATTATTGAGCGAGAACTTAATAAATTCATTGAAACTTTGAATAAAATTCTAGTCAAAAATGATTTTGAAAGATTTGTAGATATTAGTAGGATTTAAATTAAATAGGTCGATTTATAGCGGCCTATTTTTTCATAGTTAAAAGGGTTTTTAAGGAGAGAATTTCTTTCTTTAGACTTTCAATATCACCTTTTGTAGCAGGCAAAGTATTTGGAGCAAATACTTTTTTAAGACTATAAATTGAAGCATCTGCGATTAGGGTTCCCGCTGCTGAATTTTTTATATCCTTAATGTTTAAACTCGATTCTTTCTGTTTTTTTTCTGATTTGACAATTTGCCCTTCTATTTGATTAGCAATATTTAAGCCATTAACTTTGCTCTTATCTCCAGCTTTTTTATAATGACCAGAAACATATTGATAGCCATTTCTTTTATAACTTGCTTTTGTTTTACAACTTGTTGTGCAGTATAAGTGATTGCTTCTTCTTGCTTCAAATAATTGATAACAATGTTTACAGTTTTTTGTTGTTTTCATAGCTTAATGTTTGTTTTTCACTTTTAATCCGTTAAATAAGGTTTTATTTAACCTTTTACCGCCTCATACTCTTTCCTTTAAATTCTATAACATTGAACATTTCATATAGTCTATCTATTGTTCTGTGATCATAATTATCACCTAGTTTGAGTAACGAACCATTAATATCCCCTTCAAAACCAGGAATTGGGTTTATTGTTAAATGTGTTTTTTTATTTTCTGAATTACGTCTTATAAGTATCTCTTTCATTATATTTATTTGCCCATAATTGTTTGCAATTTTCTCTGAATTTAAATCATCAAAAAGGATAACGCCATTAGTTAAAGAGTTATAAAAATATTTTCGGTCTTCTGATGATTTTGTGTCTTCATACTTTTCTACAACCTTGTAAGTTGGGATTATACTAAACTTGTGAGGTTTATACATTCTAAAAATTTTTTCAAACACTTGCATTATACGAGTTTTGCCGACACCGACATTCCCAAAAAGCAGTAATCCTTTGTTAAAGGATGGGGCTGAAATATCAGAGCGTAAGTTCTCGCAATTAAAAAATTTTTCAGATTCTAAAAAGTAATAAAAAATAGGGGCAAGGTTTTGTGCAATTATATCATCACAAAGAAAAGGTTTACCAAACATATCTTCAAATACATGTTTAAATAATTTCCACAATTGAGCTTTATTAAAAGGGTGGTTTCTCTTTGTTTCTAAAGATTTCCTTTTAAGATCATTCTTTATTATACTAATAATGTCTTTACTCTCGTATTTAGATAAGTTGATGTTTTCCATGATTATCGATTTGAATTAGTGTTTTTTATTGAGTTTTTAATCGCTTTTTCATGTAAAACCCATTTTTCTAGTCTTAACGTGATATCAAAATACCCGTCCTTTTCAAAACGCATTTTGTTTTTTTGAAGATTTAATTCACTCCAGTAGTTAAAAAAAGAAGATAAAATGTTATTTGAATAGTTAGAGTGTTCAAAAACTTGCTTTTTGAAATTTTGCGCACGCTCTACTATTTTTACTTTGTTTAAGTTATTTCTTTTTTTAGTTGTTGTTGTTTGATTGTGGGCTGAAGGTTTTTTGATTGTTTTTGGTATTGTTTTTTGATTGTTAATTATACTTGCTGAAGATTGTCTGTCCTCATAATTATTAATCGTTATAAGGGTAAATTTGTTAGTTGTTTTTCTTTTAATATAGCCACTGGATTCAAGTTTTTTTAATGCAGTTCTAGTTTGTTGGATTGACAATGATAGTTCTGCAGATAGACGATTGTTTGATGTTACAAGTTGCCCCCTTTTAATTGTAATACCTTGCCATTTTTTGTCTTTATAATTGGCTCGAAGAATAAGGTGTATGAAAACTCTTGTAGTTTCCTGAGATTGGTACCATTCCCAATCAATAATATCTCTGTGTAGCATTACAAAACCTACCATAACTATTCCTGCTTAACTAGTTTGGAAAAAATGTCGCTCTTACGATAATACACTCGATTGCCTAAGCGAAATGAAGGTAGAATTCCATTTTTCCTCCAATTATAAAGAGCTTGCTTAGAACACTTAAGAAATTTTATGGTTTCATCTACCGTCATTAACTCGTCATCTTCATTTTTAATGGGAGGGTATTTCTCAAAATACTTTTTCAATTTGGCGTCTACTCCAAGCAGAAAATCTGATTTTAGTTCCTCAGGACTGATTTGATAAAGATGTACTTGTTTAGAATCCATTTAACTGTATTTGTTTGCATTTTATAAGACAAACATACACTCAAATGAACTTTTTTTAGGTATCTAAGGGTATCGATACCTAACCGAGTAAAGCTGAATTTGGAAGGCTAAAGCCCTGATTAACAAAGTTATCATTTAGATCGTGGAATCTGTCGGAGTCAGAATTGGAATAAACTCTTAGAGTATTCAGTGTTGTTTCATTAGTTAATGAGAAAGATTCAAGTATTTGCCTTGAGAGTTCGGTTGCATTGATTTCTCCATTGTTACCTTTTGGAGCTGTTATGAAGCCTTCATCAACTAACTTTCTAATTATAAATGCTAAATGGCTTGGTTTACCACACCATTTTAATAATTTGGGATTGGTATTGTTTTGCAACGTATTAATTCTTGCTAAATAATCTGATATGAGTTTTTTTCTAAGAAGTAAATCTTCTTGTAGCTTGCTTAAGCTAGCGATATGATAAAACTTGCGATACTCATATTTCTCGTTCTTAACAACACCTTCAGTTTCTATAAAACCGTCTTCTAATTTGGTTTCTTCATAATATCCGCCTTCTGACATTGAAAATTGAGCATTATTAATGATAGTGTCAATTGTAGGAATTACTTTTAGGGTTACTACTTTAATAAACTGATCTTGATTTTTAGAGTTTATATATTGATTGTCAAGAAACTCATCTATCTCTATGATATCAAGATCAATCAATAGTTCCCTCATAAAATATTTTAAGTAAAAGTCTTTATCAAGTTTAGGGAGATAATAGTTGTAATTATTAAGTAAATACTTAGGACTTTGGTTTTGAGTTTTTTTACGCTCAGTAAATAAAACGTCGTCAATTGCAAATATATCTTGATACATAGTAGTGTAGGTTAGTATTAAATAGTTGTGTTGAAAAAGGCTGAATCGGCAATCTTTATAGCGCGTTCTTGTGGCGTGACTTTTATGTAATTATAAAATTCTCGTTCTGTGGTGTGTCCGCTTATAGCCATAATATCAATAACAGGCATTTTGGATAAGTAGGCATTTGTACAAAAAGAACGTCTAGCAGTGTGAGTTCCAATTAATTTATGTTTTGGTAATGCTTCTTCTTTTACTGCTCCACCAACGGTAATTTTAGTCAATACAATATCTTTAATCTTTGCCTTTCTACCAACTTTTTTTATGTATTCATTAATCTGTTGGTCCGAAAGTTTTTCAGGAAAACCGCCATTATATCTTAAATTCATAATCGCTTTAATGTTATCATGAATAGGAATGTAAACGATCTTTTTAGTTTTCTTTTGATAAATTTCTAAGACTTCTTGTCCTTCAAATACTTTTATGTGCTGTTTAGTCAAGCCGTTATAATCAGAAACCCTTTGTCCCGTATAATAACCAATCATGAAAACATCTCGTGCTCTTTCCCAGTCCTTGTTGAAAGACAAATCTAAATTGTAAATAGATTCAATTTCATCTGAGTTTAAGTATATAGATGAGGTTTTCTCTGAAACTCTCTTGAAATCCCGATGTTTATATTTCAAATTGTTGTTTATACCATCTTCTGTGGCTCTGTTCATCAACGCAATAATATTTTTGATATGTTTTCCTATAGTATTTAAAGAATAGGATTTTTCTTCTAAAAAACTCACAAAAGAATAGTAGAATGTCATGTCTATGCTTTCAAAATCCAGTTCATTATTAAAATCCTTAAGTTGTTTTATAGTTTGCTTATATGCCCTGATAGTAATTGGGTTTAACCTAAAATTAGATGAGTTAGATGATTTTTCTTGGAGATTAATAAAGTTTTGTGCATAAGTGAAGAAATTCTGTTTTCTTTCGTCACTTTCAGTTTCCCATCCCATAGCCTGAGAGAATATATTCTTTAGAACACCTTTGTTTTCTTTTTTTGATGACTCCAAAGAAGTCAGGGAAGTCAAGAATTTTGACTTAGCTGCTAGTAATTTGTTATTGATTTCTTCTCGATTTGCAATAGTTGAGATATTACGAACTTGCTGACCTTTTTGATCCCAATGTTTTATTAGAATTTTGTAGCCAGTAGAAAGTTTTAACCTATTTCCTCTACCATAACTGTAGTCAAAAATTATAGGGCACTCTTTGGTAGTTTTGTTTTTCTTTAATCTAAAAGTAACTGTACCGGTTGTAGATTTTATTGTGCTCATGATGTATTATAAAGAGACAACATTAGGGACAACATTGTCTTTAATTGTGTTGTTTTCAAATATACGTTTTTATTTAATAAAACATAAAAATCAAGTATATATCAGTTTTTTAAATACATTTGAGTAACATAGAATAACATAGAATAAATATAAAATAAGTCCAAGTGGGACCACTTTTAATAAGACTAAAGCTTCACAGCAATGTGAGGCTTTTTTTATGGTTAGAACGAATTCTAATCCATTCCCTACGAATACTAAAAGCGTCCAAATTTCAGTGGAGTCTCCAGCTATCTTTGAGGTATCAAATAAGTATAAACCCATTAAAACAGAATACTATGAAAACTTTAAAGAACACCCAAACACTTGAAAAAAATCAAAACACCATGGCGAGAATCTTCCAAAGCTTATTGGTAGTAGCCGTATTCTTAATCGCTTCAGATATCTACGGACAATCAAAAGAAGTTGAATTTGATGTGTACACGAACTCTGCTACTCAAGCCACACAATATTTAATGGCTGATGATGTGGCATTACGTGATTGTGCCTCTGTGCACTGTGAAAAATTAACGACCATTACTATTGGAACTCGTGTAAGATTATTGGCAAAAAGCGAAACACCACAAACCATTAATGGCGTGACTAGCAGATTCTATAAAATAAAAATGGGTCCGCAAGTGGGTTGGATCTGGGGAGGACTCATCTCTCAAAAAACCATGGTCAGTCAGATCAATCCTGAGATAAAATTTGTATTTGGAGAGGCTGGTAAAGATTATAAAGGATACAAACGTTTCCAACTTCGAGCTGTAAGAAATGGCGTAGAACTTGACAAGATATTTGTAAAGTCGGAAGATTTATCACATGATTTAGTCAATCTCATTGATAGAGAAGCCAATACCTATGGCGTTGATGTGATTAGTCTTTGCAGTACCAAAGGTGAACCTTGTAATGATGAAAAAACCACTTCGTTTATCGTTTTTAAGAATAATAAACTCATGCAAACCTCTACACTGGTTGCTTTGGAAAAAGTAAAGTCAGATAAAGAAAGCTATGCGTTTACCTGCGAATTGGATAATTAATAATGAGTTGATGTTGTAATTCATGTTTTGAGCGCTGTACCTTCTTATGGAGTGCAGCGCTTTTTGACATTCATAAAAATTGTAGATACTTCAACCTTATAAAATGCGTTCAAAATTGTAAGTTGCAATACCATAAATAAACTTTGTTGAAAAATAAAACCACATACCTTCTTCTTTCTTTTTTCTTCGGAATGGTGTGCTTAGCGTTCACCCAAAACAAACAATTACGCGCCTATACCCTCGAAGATGGTTTGCCGCAATCACAGGTTTATGCGATTGTTCAGGACGAGAAAGGTTACCTGTGGGTTGGAACTCAAGGTGGTGGTTTAGCGCGTTTTGACGGTACCGAGTTTAAGGTGTTTAATGAGACTCATGGTTTAGCATCTAATTATATTTCGTCTCTGGTCATTAATAATAATACTTTATATATAGGATCACAGTTAGGGGTTTCGGTAAAATTGAAAAACAATCGGTTTGAGCATATCGATTTGCCAGAAGTGAACAAACTTTGTGTGGTACAAGACAATTTATATGCCCTAACAGTAAATGGGTTATTCTTAGTCAATAAGGATGTTTCCGCAGAGAAAATAAAACTGAACTCGGAACTCGATGACATATCTATCAAGGATTTTATGTTTTTCGACCAACAGTATTGGATAGCGAGCCAAGATGGTTTGTGGCGTTTCAAAAGTCTAAAGGATAAAGCGAATACGCTTGAAAAGCTTGAACGGAATGATTTTACAGCATTATTAGGTGTGAACCAAAAAATCTTTGCATCGACGTTTGACGATGGAACTATCATTTTTGACCCTTCTAATTTTGATGATCAATTGCTATTACGTGAGCCCTTACGAATTAATAGTACGACCCTTTTAAATAATGATGAGTTGTGGCTTGCTACAGATAGTCAGGGTATTTCGGTTTTGAATACAGAGTCATATAACGACATGTTCTTTTTAAATAGTGCTAACGGACTTTCAGTACCGAACGTTAGACAAATATTTCAGGATCGGCAATCTAATATATGGATAGGAACTTCAGGTGGTGGATTGTACAAGTATTTTCAGAATAACTTTAAGCATTTTGATACAGAAACTGGACTCAATGGTAATCGCGTGTATGCTGTGCATCATGATAACAATGCTATTTGGATTTCCAATTCTGAAAGCGGACTGATGCGGATTGATAATTTTGGCATTCATGATATAGACATACCTCAAACTTTTTCCGAGGTAAAAATAAAAACCATCACCAGCGATCAAAAAGGAAACTTATGGGCTGGTTCTGATGGTCGCGGATTATTGTTCCACGGAAGCTATATCAAAGACTCTCTTGTGGTTGATACACTAAAAAACAGGAAGACTAAATTGCCCAAGGAAGTGTTTGTCTCAAAAGTATTAAATACTGAAAATGGCTTTCCTTACGATTGGATTAGAAAAATTCATGTAGATAAAGATGCTATTTATGCGGCCACCTACTCAAGCGGTATTGTAAAATTTAACTATAACCCAAAAACGGATAGCTTGACGATTAAAAAGATCTATGCCAAAGTAGACGGAATTCAAGATTTATTCATAAAGGATATGGTGAAAGATCCAACAGGAAGACTCTGGTATTCGACACAGAACGGACATTTAGGATATTTAAAAAACAACGACATTACACACCTAGGGAATGTGTTGAATCAAAGCACTCCAATTAATACCATATTGTTCGATAAAAACTCGGTGTTCCTTGGTACCGCTGGAAAAGGTATTTGGTGGTCTAGAGATGATGAATTTTCCAATTTTAAAAAACTGACGGGTATTAAAAAAACAACTTCTGAAAATATCTATCAGCTCATTTTTGATAACCAAGGCTATTTATGGGTTGGTACAGAACGTGGCGTTGATAAGTTAGAACTCGATAAGGACAATATCATTAAGGATGCTTTTTTCTTCGGAAGAAATGACGGCTTTTCAGGAATGGAAACCTGTTTAAATGCCGTTGATAAAGACAATAAGGGCCATTTATGGTTCGGTGCATTGTATGGTCTTACCGAGTATCGACCAATGGAGAGCACACAAGACACGAAAAAGCCTGAACTGTATTTAGAAGATGTAAAAGTAGCCTATAAGAGTTTAGACTCTCTGAACTTAGGGACCTGGAATAATAATGACAAAGTTTTAAAATTACCTCCTGAACAAACGCAAATTAGCTTTTCCTATAAGACGATAGATTTAGATCATCCCAATGGTGTAGAATATCGTTACAAATTAAATAACAATGAATGGAGTCCATGGACGACTAACGAAACTCAGGATTTTTCAGAGCTTAATTTTGGTGCTTATAACTTTATGGTACAATCCAGAAACTACAGGTGGAAGCAAAGTGACCCTATAAGCTTCTCCTTTTACATTGAACCACCTATGTATAAAAAACCATGGTTTCAATGGGCGATAATTGCCATGGTTAGTCTTTTTATTGCTTTCTTGGTATTTCAATACGTTAAAAGGCTTAAAAGGAAAAACACCAAGGAAAAAGAGCGGTTAAAATTAGAAAACCATTTGTTATCATTAGAACAAAAAGCTTTGCGACTGCAAATGAATCCTCATTTTATTTTTAATGTCCTTAATGGAATTAAAGCGATGGCTTTGTCAAAACCCGACAAAATGAATAAAACAGTCAATAGTTTTGCAACCTTACTTCGGGAAACACTCGTGAATTCTAGAAAAGACCTTATAAGTCTAGATCAAGAGATTAGTACTTTAAAGCATTACATTGAAGTTGAGCAACTGATGTCAGAACGCTCATTTTCTTATGACATCGTATTAGATTCTCAAATTGATCCAGAGGAACTTTTGGTACCACCTATGCTCATACAACCGTTTGTTGAGAACGCGATAAGACATGGCATTTTAAATAGTCCTCGAGATGGAGAACTGACCTTGCATTTTAAAGAAGCATCTAACTTTTTGCACGTAACCATTATTGATAATGGTGTAGGAATCTTTAAATCACAAGAGCAAAAACAAAAAACAGATCATCAGTCAATGGCACTTACAGTCACCAAAGAACGACTTGAATCTATTTCAGGAAAAGGTGCTTTAAAAATTTCAGAAATAAAGAATGAGGATGGCACTATAGGTGGTACAAGGATATCATTTAAATTGCCATTAGAAACCGATTATTAAATATGTTGACAGCAATTATAATAGAAGACATGAAGGATGCCTTGGCACTTTTAAAAAGTGATATCAAGCAGCAGCATCCAGATATTAACGTCATTGATACGGCACAAAGTGTGGTAGAGGCTGCAAAACTCTTGAGAAAAACTCAGCCAGATATTCTTTTTTTGGATATCATGTTAGGTGATGGTACTGGTTTTGATATTCTCGAGATTTTTCCAGACCTAAAGTCCAAGATTATATTTGTCACTGCTAGTGATGAATTTGCGATTAAAGCTTTCAAATTTGCAGCTATTGATTATGTACTCAAGCCCTATTCAAATGAAGAATTATCAACGGCGATTGAAAGGGCTAAGCAACATATTCAACCATCGAAGGAACGCCTGGAAATTCTCAAGGAGACTTTGTCAGCACCTGAAAAAAAACCAGATAAAATTTCTTTACATACGCTTGATAAAATTATCATTGTCAGTTTAGATGATATTGTGCGTTGTGAATCCGATAGCAACAACACGATGTTTTATTTGGAGAACGGTCAAAAGATTTTTGTGACTAAAACACTAAAGTATTTTGCAGACCTTTTAAAACCTTGTGGATTTATTAGAGTGCATCAAAGTCATTTGGTTAATATGCAATGCATCAGTGCCTTTATAAAAACGGATGGCGGTTACTTAATGCTTAAAAATGGAGAAAACGTTCCAGTCTCTGTTCGAAAAAAGACGGAGGTTATTGAGGTCCTAGACCAAATGCATCGCTAAATAAAAGTGCAATGTCATTTATTATTTTTTAAAACCGCATTGAAAAAAGTTACGTATGTATAGCTGTAAAATGCAACATAACAATTATTTAAAACTAAAAATTTTGACTTTTTCTTTAGAATATCATAAAAAAGCATATATTTGGTTTTAGTATTTATTTAACGCAAAAACCCCTACAATCGGTATTTGGTCGATTTTTTTTGCGTTTTATGGATGTTTTTTTGCTATAAAATTTTGTTGAGACCTTTTTTTTTATACATTTACGCCTAATGAGAATACAAAACAAGAAAATGCTAGCCTCTATCTTATTTGTGTTAATAAGTTTTGTATGTGCTGCTCAAGGTGGAGATCCACCTCCTCCAATGCCACCACCACCACCTGGATTACCAATTGATGGTTTTACGACTATTGCTCTAATTTTAGGTAGTATCATAGGAATCAAAAAAGCATTGAAGAACACCTCTGAAGAATAGATCACTACAGTCTGGCTTCATATAATCTCTTGATATATTTCCCTAAGACATCAAACTCTAAATTAACTTTTGAGTTACTTTTAAGTTGTTTGAAATTTGTGTGCTCATAAGTATAGGGTATAATTGCAACGCTAAACGTGTTATTACCAGAATTAACAACGGTAAGACTTACGCCATTCACGGTTATCGAACCTTTTTCTATAGTTACATTGCCTAAACTTTGGTCATAGCTAAATGTAAACAACCAACTCCCATTGGCTTCTTTAATGTTTTCACACGTGCCAATTTGATCCACATGTCCTTGAACAATGTGACCGTCTAAGCGATCACCGAGTTTCATGGCACGTTCTAAATTTATGATATCACCAATTTTTAAATCACTAATATTGGTTTTTAGTATTGTTTCTTGGATAGCGGTAACGGTGTAATTGTCACCATCTATGGCTACAACAGTCAAACAAACGCCATTATGCGCAACACTTTGATCAATTTTTAATGCTGGAGTCATGGCGCTTTGAACAGTGATATGTAAATTGTCTTGATCTTTGACTAGGTTGGTGACAACGCCAAAATCTTCAATAATTCCTGTAAACATAGTGTCGAATAATTGGTTAAATTTGCAAATATAAAATTACGGACAATAGATAACATCTACATGGAAAAAGACAAAAAAATAATATTGGGAATTTCGATTGGTGATCTTAATGGCATAGGTTCTGAAATTGTCATTAAGACATTTGAAGACACCAGAATGTTAGAGTTTTGTACGCCAGTAATTTTTGCATCTATCAAGACCATGTCTTTTGTTAAGAAGCATTTTAAAAGCAGT
Organism: Algicola sp.; assembly: GCA_018222875.1. GTDB lineage: Bacteria > Bacteroidota > Bacteroidia > Flavobacteriales > Flavobacteriaceae > Psychroserpens. The sequence continues at coordinate 1,510 of JAAEZL010000016.1, read as the reverse complement.
ATTAATTTCCATGGGATTAATCATACCGACCAAATATTGGATGGCAAAGTAAACGTCCTTAATGTTTGGAAAGACAATGTCACTATAAATTTCGGAGAAGAAGATGTAACAATTGGAGCGTTTGCTATAAAGTCGTTGGAAGCAGCAACAATAGCCTTAAAAAATGATGTTATTGATGTCTTAGTGACAGCGCCAATTCATAAACACAACATTCAATCAGATAGCTTTAAATTCCCGGGACATACCGGTTATTTAACAGAAAAATTAGGAGGAAATAGCTTAATGTTCATGGTCACTGAAACCTTGAAAGTAGGTTTACTTACAGATCATGTTCCCGTAAAAGATGTGCCACAGTATATTACAACGGAGCTTATTAATGAGAAAGTAGACACCGTTTACAATTCCTTAAAATCTGATTTCCGAATAAGTAAACCTAAAATTGCAGTGTTGGGGATTAACCCACACGCTGGAGACAATGGTGTAATAGGTGAGGAAGATGATACGGTGTTAAGACCTACGCTACAAAAAATTAAGGAAAGTGGAAAAATGGTATATGGTCCCTACTCAGCCGATAGTTTTTTTGGTTCGGGTAACTACAAAAATTTTGATGCCATCATTGCAGCCTATCACGATCAAGGCTTAATACCTTTTAAAACGATTGCGTTTGGTCATGGTGTTAACTACACGGCTGGTCTCACTAAAGTAAGAACGTCTCCAGACCATGGAACTGCCTTTGAAATCGCTGGTAAAGGAGACGCAGATAACGGGTCGTTCAAGGCAGCGGTTTTTACTGCGATCGAGGTCTATAAAAACAGAAAGGAATATAAAAAATACGCCAAGAACCCTTTAAAAAAGGTGCCTAAAAAGATATAAACATTTTTTGTTTATAACCCTCGTTTAATTAATTAAAATTTATATATTTGCAGGCTCAAAATGAATGCGATGATGAAGCCCTTGAAGGAATTTACGATACCGTATGTTGGTCTCAAAGTTGGAAAGCACCATTTTGATTATCAGATTGATAAAAAGTTCTTTGAACATTTTGAGTATGATGATTTTAATGATGTAGCTGTGGAGACAACATTGCTTTTAGAAAAAAAATCAACACTATTGGAGTTGCATTTTGAAGTTTCTGGAAGTGTTAATGTCAACTGTGACCTTACAAACGAGCCCTATGATCAAGCCGTTGACGGCCAGTTTAAGTTGGTTGTTAAGTTTGGAGATGAATATAATGATGAGTTTGAAGATATCGTGATATTGCCACATGGCGAGTACGAAATAAATGTTGCTCAATATATTTATGAGTTAATCATATTGTCTATGCCTGCCAAACGGGTACATCCTGGAGTAGAAGATGGCACATTGGACTCAGACATACTTAAAAAACTAGAAGAATTAAGCCCAAAAGGCTTAGAAGAAAAAGAAGAAACATCAGAGGATATTGATCCTCGTTGGAATACATTAAAAAAACTATTAACGGATAAATAACATATAAAATGGCACATCCTAA
>JAAEZL010000015.1:10119-40932 GCA_018222875.1 Algicola sp. | reverse complement strand
TCTCTAAACTTGTATACACGCCTAATGCGCATACAGTTGTGATTGCCTTAGACAATGGTAATACGTATGATGCCGTATTACAAGACATACAATTTCATCCTGTAACCGATAAAATCTTACATATAGATTTTTACCGTTTATTCGAAGACAAAGAAATTGCAATGAATATTCCTGTACATGTTATTGGAACATCAAGAGGTGTTCTTAATGGAGGAGTACTACGTAAAAACAGACGTAAATTAAGAGTAAAAGCATTACCTAAAAATTTACCAGATTTCTTAGAAGCTGATATTACACCTTTAAAAATTGGAAGCAAATTATATGTAACTGCTCTTGAAGGTGAAGGTTACACTTTATTGCACTCAGATAATACAGTTGTTGTTCAAATTAAAACAGCTAGAACTGCTATTGTTGATGAGATTGATGAAGATGAAGAAGAGCTTGAAGAAGGAGCAGAAGCAACAGCAGGAGAAGATGGAGGAGTTCCTTCAACTGAAACTGATGATGCAGCAGCTGCTAAAGAATAAAACATATTTTAATGTATTAATTAAAAAGCATTCTATTTTTTTAGAATGCTTTTTTACTTTTGAATAAATTATAAATATATCATTATCTGGAAATTTATATCTAATCTGTTTAAACGGGATTCAACACCTATAGATATTGAAGCGACTAATCCTATGAAAAAATTTCTAATTGTTGGACTTGGTAATATTGGAGAACAATATGCTAATACCAGACATAATATAGGCTTTAAAATTCTGGACGCCTTAGCCGAAAAAGAAGAACTTACATTTGAAACTCAAAAATTAGGCGATTTAACAACTTATAAATTTAAAGGCCGAACATTTATTCTTCTAAAACCAAATACGTTCATGAATTTAAGCGGTAAAGCTGTACTTTACTGGTTAACTAAAGAAAAAATCCCATTAGAAAATCTACTCGTTGTAACTGATGATCTAAACCTTCCTTTTGGTAGCATTCGCTTAAAAACGAAAGGAAGCGATGGTGGTCATAATGGGTTAAAAGATATCCAGGATAAACTCCAAACTGTTAAATACAATCGATTTAGATTTGGAATTAGTGATGAGTTTAGCAAAGGAAGACAAGTTGATTATGTCTTAGGAGAATGGACAAATGAAGAAACGGAAAAACTCAAAGAACGATTAGACAAATCAATTGAACTCATCAAATCTTTTGGAACAGCAGGTGTTAATAATACAATGAATACTTTTAACGGAAAATAAAAAGAGAGGCTAATTAGCCTCTCTTTTTTATGCTTATATAATAATTAATCGATTATAATTCGTTTAGTTGCTTTATGTATTCCATTATCAATCGTAACTAAATACACTCCTGATTGAGCATTCTCTAAACTAACAGTCTGATTAAATGAAGGTGAACCATCATATATATTGTCAAAAATTCGACGTCCTCTAATATCAAATACTGAAATGTTTACATCTTCAGAATTAGAATTATTAATAACAACATTAAACGTTCCTTTATTTGGATTAGGATAAATCACAAAATCTGAAAGACTTATACTTTCTTCAGAAACTGAAAGTGCTCCTTCAATACAAAGTTCTAAACTAAATGTCAAAATTTGTCCTCCATCGGCAAATCCAAAATCATCATCAACAGAAAGCGTCCAGTCGCCTCCTGACATTTCACCATAAAGCACAGACAAATCGCCTTCAGGAATAAATGTTCCTGTAAATGGAGATACTCCATCCGTAATGGGTATAGTAGCCTCCTGATCAAAAACAGTATCAATATAGTCATCATCAAAATCTTCTCCATTATCCGTAGAAAGTTCAACAATTGTTCCTGCAGGACTAATCAAGAATATATCTAAATCATTGTTCCAGTCATGGGGAATACTAATTGTAACATTTACATCTGTAAGTGGAGCATTGTTTGGAACATTAATAACAGAGGTATATGTATCTACACCATTACCAGTAACTAATATATCAATAGGTACATCTGTTGCATCAAAAGTGCCACATGAGATTTCTGCCGTAGTAAAACTAAATACCGAAGACATAGGAGCAGTTCCACATAAATTAGAAGCTGTAACTCTCCAATAGTAAGTGCTGATTGTATTCAAATTACTTGCAGTGTAAGACGTAGTTTGAACCGTTCCGCTATCTACTATAGTTGTGAAGTTTACATCGGAAGCGACTTCAACGAAATAGTCTTGCGCATTATCACTGCCAGTCCAGGTTAATTCTGGTTCAGTACTCAAATCAATTGCTCCATCTGAAGGAGACAAAAGTGTTGCAGCAGAAACCGAATCGTTATACACATGCATTGTTAAGTCTACACTTTGTGAGATTGCTCCTGAAGTTCCTTCAAACATAAAAGAATAGCTTCCAACAGCTAAACTGTTTGTTCCATTTATTGTTATTGTACCTGTTGTGCCATCTGTAGTAGCAGACATCGGGTTTATAACGGCTGAAGCTCCTCCTGGCAATCCTGTAACTGAGAAATTAGTTGTGTCACTAAAACCTAAAAAGGTGTTGTAAGTGAAATTAAATACTGGAGCATTTGGTTGACATACATCTACTTCCGGAGTATCTACAGTAATAATAAATTCAGATTCCTGAATGCTGAAGTTAGAAGCGTTAACCGCATAAAATATATTGTTATTTCCTTCAACTATAACTCTGGCCATTGTTGTATCACCTCCTGTGATTGGAACAGTTACATCATGTGAACCATCATTTGGTACATCTGAAGCCATTGTAAAAGGAAATGTTTGTCCACCATCAACAGATAATAAAATATTAACGGTTGGTGTATTTACATTTCCAGCATTTGTTCCGGCCACATCCCAAGTAATGGTTTGCAAAGATCCTGCGTCCCAACTTTCGTTTGTTGTTTGAGATGTTACAGCAAATGGTCCGCTAGAAGCATCTACTGTAACTGTCATAGTATCAAAATCTGATTGTGGTGTCTGACCTATTCCACCAGTTTCAGAGCGATCTCTAACGGTTAAAGCAAAATTTAAAACTCTTCCAACAGTAGAAACTGTTTCCCAAGAACTATTGTCGGTTGTTTCAACTGGATTTGTCTCAGTAAGTTCACCATTAAGAACACGTTCAAAAATGGGCATATATCTATCTCCTGAAGTGCTAGGAGGTCTGGATCTCCATACAGCTCCAGTCGTTTTTGTTGGACCAAAATTAGTGTTGGTTGTTACACCATCATCAATTTGCTCCCAACAATACGTCAACACATCTGAACCATCAGAATCATTCGCACTTCCTTTCAAAATAAAGGCAGTCCCATTTGGAATGGTATAATCATTTCCTGCATCAGCTACTGGAGCACTATTAGTAATCGCAGTTGTGACTGCACAGTTATTTGGTGCAGATGATACATTGTTCAAAATCTGTGTGATACTGTAGTAATGGAAATAAGGATCTGAATGATCTTGTACATCGTTTGGTCCGGTAATTCCTGCATAACCCATAATTGATGTTCCACTTCCTGGTTCAGCATTTACGCCTGTTCCTTCACTAAAGTTAGAATAGGTATGGTTGGCTCCCATTTGATGACCCATTTCGTGTGGCACATAGTCAATATCGAAAAAATCTGCCATATAAGGTCCTCCATCATTATCTGTAAATGAATGTGCTGAAAAAGCACTTCCTTTTCCGTTTTGACAAACACATCCTATACAACCAGCATTTCCGTTATTTCCAGCAAAATGTAATAAATGTCCAATATCGTAATCTGATTCACCTACTGTTGCAGTTAGATTAGATTGCAGGTCTGCATTTAAATTGCCACCATAAGGATCCGTCCCAAAATACACTAAATCTATAGCTGGATCATCAGCAGTATTAACTAATAAAAAGGTAATTGCCATATCGACTTCAAACACTTCATTTGCTCTGTTAAGCGTTGAAATCATTTGCGCTAAGGCATCCTCCTGAGGACCACCATTACCAGCATTACCATCATTCCAATACGCAGTATATTGTGATGTTGTTGACATAGCCATCCTAAATGTTCTTAATAACTGATCGTTGGCATCTCTATGTATTGATGGCGTTGCAGACCTTGATAATACTTCTAAGTCTTCCGTTAAACATTCAAATGTTTCAGAAGAATCAACTTTAGCATTTCGGTTATAAACTAAATATTGACCGTTTGACACTTTGGTAGCAGGCTGAATATAAAAATTTGTCTTTCCTGGTTCAGAAATCATAGCATTCAAACCTAAAGGGGTCACACTAAATCTAACTCGTGTTCCTGAATTATCAGTTCTTGAACCTAAATAGGTTTTGATATTTGGATACATATTTGCTCCAAATTCTGAAGAAAATATAGCGGTTTCAACCACACGATATGATTCTAATTCACCTTTAACATTAGGAAACTGAATTATGGTGTTTGATTGTCCGTTGGATGCATTTCTGTGAGGTGCATCAAGAAGCTGTTGTTTTAAAGTCTCAATATTTAATTGAAATACTTTATAGTTTTTTGAATCTAAATGTTCTAATGTAACGTCATCTGTTCCATTTCTAAATTCAGTAATTTCCCAAGTATTATCTTGAGCAAAAGTGTAAAATGTAGCCAATAACAAGGCTAACACAATGGTGAAGTGTGGAGGTTTTCTCATCGTAATTTTTTAAAATTTCATAAATATAGAATAAAATACAATAAAAAAGGAGGCTAAATTGCCTCCTTTTCTAAAATTAGAATGTGTTGGAATTTACTCCACGATAATTCGTTTTGTAACTTCTTTATTGCCATCATTAACAGTAACTAAATACATTCCAGCTTGTACGCTGTTAAGACTTACTGTTTCAGTAAAATCGCCTGTATTAGTGAAAGTGTTATTGAATATTTTTCGTCCTCTTATGTCAAAGACATCTACATTAATATCATTTCCAGAATTAGAATTTAGCTTGATTGTAAACTCTCCATTGTTAGGATTAGGGAAAATTACAAAACTATCTAAATTAAATTCACCAACACTAAGATCGTCTTCTAAACACAGTTCAATCTCAAAATTATCAAGTGACCCTCCATCACCATTAAAATTATCTGTAACCGTTAATACCCAATCACCAGCAGACATCTCACCATAAATAAGAGATAAATCTCCTAAAGGAATAAATGATCCTGTATAAGGAGCTGTTGCTCCAGAAATTGAATTAGAAGCTTCTTGGTCAAAAGTAGTATTTATAAAATTATCAGCTCCATTTGCACCATCAAAAGTATTCAGTTCAACTACAGTTCCATTTGGACTTGTTAAAGTTGAAGATATGTCTCCAGCATAAGTATGAGTAATACTAAAAGTAACATTAACATCATTAACAGGCATATCTTCTATTATAGTTATAGTAGAAGTATAATTCTGAGGTCCTGGCCCAGCACTTATGTTAATTGGAGTATCAGTAGCCACATAATCATCACATGTAACAACAGTACAATTATTATCTAAAGTAACATCAATACTTTCAGTAACTGAAGTAGAAGTACCAGTAATTGTGATTGTATAGGTTCCTTGAGCTGTTGCTCCAAGATTACCAATCGTCATTGTTACATCACCATCTGAACTTAAAGAGGAAGGTGTGAAGTTCACAGACGCGCCTGCTGGAGCACCTGTAGCTGAAAATGTCACTGTTTCGCTAAATCCTCCTATGGTTGCTAAACCAAAAGTAAAGTCCACAGAAGTATCTGTATTCGGACACGTATATTCAATATCATTATCTGCTGCCATTATAAATCCTGGAGTACCAGGACCACAAACATTTGGCTTAAATTGAGGTTGTAAAACACTTGAGATATAAGCATCAACATTAACCATTTGTCCAGGAGTAAACATGTACATACAAGCATCATTTACATAATCCATGTAATTCATAGTTAATCTTCGTTCTGGAGCATTACAGGCAAATGGTGTAGGATTACTAGGACATCCATAGGTACTGTTAGCAACTTCAGGAGTATCAGCAATACCATCACCACCACCTCCACAACTTCCACCACCATCAGCGTTGAACGTGTGATTTAAACCATAAAAATGACCTAATTCGTGAGTTGTTGTTCTACCTAAGTTATATGGTGCTCCAGGTACAATTCCAGAAGCTGGACATCCTGCTCCAGAAGCAAACACGTTAGTGTTTATTACGACAGCCATACCATTTGCTACACTACCTCCTAAAGGCGAGTAGCCTAATACTCCTCCAACTGGCTTTACAAGAAAGTTCATGTAACCTTGGAAATTTGCATCCATTTCAGGGAAACCTGAACCATTTGCAAAATTATATCCAATAGTCACAGCTGGCTGTCCTTCAATTAATTGAGGTACTGCAGCTGGGTGATTTGATGTTGCTAAACAAAATGTAATGTTAGCAGCTCCAGGTGCATCTAAGTTAACGTGCTGATCAGAGATGCTATTCCATATAGAAATATCTGAGTTAGTAGCCGAAAAATCTGCATTTAAAATATCAATTTGATTTTGTGCTAAAGCTTCTAAACATGCTCTGTCTGCTGAGTTTCCTGTAGGAAAATGTACCGCAACTGGGATTTGTATTGTAGCTCCTCCTCTGGCGTTAAAATCTGTACTCAAACGTCTAGCCACTTCGGCTTTAAATTTTTTCTGATTTTCCTCATATTCTTTTGCTAAAACTGGGTCTTTTAGCATCTCTTCCATGTACTCCATCATTCCACAAGTACGATCTTGCGAATAACTAGTCACGGCAAGCAAAAGTGCTAGAACTGTAAATATTGATTTTAAAGTAAAGTTCTTCATGTGTAATTATAATTAGTTAAAAATGTTATTTGTCACTATCATTTATGCAAATAGTGACACCAAATCTAATGAAATCATATCATTTTTTTATAATTTTTTTAACAAAAATTCAGGTTTTAACAGTTAATTCAATGTTTTTATTGAATTTCATAATATCATACGCAATATGTTTCCATTCAGATTGTTGCTTAATCTTAAGAAAATTAAAATATCATATGCCTCAACTAATATTTCATAGGTTTTAGGTTTATAGTTATTTTTACCAAAATTATTTTCAAATTTGAAACTTTACAACAATCAAAAATCATATTCTAAAGCGCCTTCTGTTATTACAATAGGCACATTTGACGGTGTACATATTGGCCATCAAAAAATCATTGAGCGTTTAGTTAAAGTTGGTGAGAAAAAATCTCTCGAATCGGTTGTTTTAACCTTTTTTCCTCATCCAAGAATGGTGCTTCAAAAAGACGCAAACATTAAACTTCTGAATACTATCGAAGAACGTAAAGAATTGCTTTCAAAATTAAATTTAAAAGCATTGGTCGTCAAAACCTTCACTGAAGATTTTGCTAATTTGTCTGCGAGAGCGTATGTAAAATCAATTTTAGTAGATGAACTAAATGCAAAACATATTATTATTGGTTACGATCATCATTTTGGTAAAAACAGAAGCGCTAATATTAATGATTTAAAAACCTTCGGAAAGGAATTTGGATTTGAAGTTGAAGAAATTTCTGCTCAAGACATTAAAGATGTTTCGGTAAGTTCAACAAAAATCAGAAATGCGATTTCAGGTGGAGACTTACAAACTGCAAATTCGTATTTAGGTTCGCCATACGTTCTGACTGGCACAGTTATTAAAGGTAAAGGCCTTGGAAAACAAATTCAATTTCCAACGGCAAACATTCACATAAAAGAGGATTACAAACTTATTCCGAAAAACGGTGTGTATGTTGTAAAATCACTAATTGACGACACTTCCGTTTATGGAATGATGAATATTGGCACAAACCCAACGGTCAATGGTATAAAACAATCTATTGAAATTCATTTTTTCAATCTCAATCAAGACCTTTATGGTAAGCGTCTAAAAGTAAGTGTTTTAAACCGTTTAAGAAACGAGCATAAATTTGAATCTCTTGCCATGCTTCAGGAACAATTAAAGTTAGACCAGAACAAAGCATTGACATTTATTAAAGATAATGAATAAGCTGTTATTCAGACATATTGACAATAGTGCTTTAATCATCTTTAGGATGTTTTTTGGTGCCTTAATTTTTTTAGAAAGTTTTGGTGCTATCTTAACTGGATGGATTACTCGCACCTTAGTTGAACCCAAATTCACTTTTAATTTTATTGGTTTTGACTGGCTTCAACCCTTACCAGGACCATGGATGTACATCTATTACGCTGTTATGGGAATTTTGGGAATCTTTGTAATGATAGGCTATAAATACAGACTCAGCATATTGAGTTTTACACTGCTTTGGGCTGGTGTGTATTTCATGCAAAAATCATCCTACAATAATCATTATTACTTTTTAATGATTTTAAGTGCTGTGATGATTGCAATGCCTGCTCATAAGTATGCTTCGGTTGATGCTAAACTAAACCCGAAACTAAAAAGTATCTCAATGCCTAACTGGTGTAGATTGTATTTTTTCCTGCAATTATTCATTTTATATACTTACGCTTCAATTGCCAAACTGTATCCAGATTGGTTAGATCTTACAGTTCCCAGACTTCTTATGGAAAGCAAACAACACTATGTTTTAGTAGGCAACCTGCTTCAGTATGACCTTGTCGTTTACTTTGTTGCTTATGGTGGGATTTTATTTGACGGACTCATAATTCCAATGTTGTTGTGGAAACGAACCCGTAAAATTGCATTTTTTGCATCTATCATTTTTCACCTGTTTAATTCTTTTATTTTTCAGGTTGGAATTTTTCCGTATCTGTCATTAGCCTTTGCTGTTTTCTTTTTTGAACCGAAATACATTCAGAATTTATTCTTCAAAAACAAACCATTTTACTCTGAAAATGAAGTCGTCAAACCAGGATATGCTCCTGTTTTTAAAACAATATTTGTCATTTATTTTATAGTGCAAATTGCGCTTCCTTTGAGACATCATTGTATTGAAGGTGATGTGCTATGGACTGAAGAAGGCCACAGAATGTCATGGCGAATGATGCTTCGCACTAAAAGCGCTACAACAACTTACACAGTCATCGATAAAGCCACAAACAAATCGACACTTATTAATTTTGACGATTATCTTTCTAAAAAACAACGTAAACCTGCAAGCTCAAAACCTGATGTTATCTGGCAATTTGCACAGCATCTCAAAAAAGAATATGCTAAAAAAGGTATGGATGTTGAAGTCTATGTGAGAGCTTTTGTAAGCGTCAATGGAAGACCTAAAAAACAACTCATCGATCCTAAAGTAGATTTGGCAAGTGTGAAATGGAATCCCTTTAAACATCAGGAGTGGATTTTACCTTCAAAACTAGACGAGAATAACTGACAATTCATTAAATTTGCAGCTTAAATTTTTTATTCATGTTACAGGTTGCTTTTATTAGAGAACATAAAGACGATGTCATTACTGGGTTGGCTAAACGAAATATTGATGCCACTGAAATGATCGAACAAGTGCTTCAATTAGATGAAGACAGACGAGCTTTACAAACGCAATTAGACAATACATTGGCGGAATCTAATGCCATCTCTAAAGAAATCGGTAATTTGTTTAAATCTGGAAAAGCTGCTGAAGCTAATGTTTTAAAAGAAAAAACAACACAGCTAAAAGAAGATTCTAAAACCTTAAGTGAACAGCTCAATGCTAAGGCTGATGCGCTTAATGAGGTATTATATAAAATCCCAAACGTTCCTAACACAATAGTTCCTTCTGGACATACTGATGAAGATAATGAAGAAGTGTACAGAGAAGGTGACATTCCTGTGTTGCATACTGAAGCTTTACCGCATTGGGAATTAGCTAAAAAGTATGATATCATTGACTTTGAATTAGGTAATAAAATCACTGGAGCTGGCTTTCCTGTCTACAAAGGAAAAGGTGCCAGATTGCAACGTGCGTTAATTGCTTACTTTTTAGATAAAAATACAGCTGCTGGTTATACGGAGTATCAATTGCCACATTTGGTAAATGAAGCTTCAGGATTTGGTACTGGACAATTACCTGACAAAGAAGGTCAGATGTATCACGTTACTGAAGATAATTTGTATCTAATTCCTACTGCTGAAGTTCCTGCAACTAATTTATTTAGAGATAATTTACTTGCTGAAAGTGATATGCCAATTGCTATTACTGGTTACACACCATGCTTTCGAAGAGAAGCCGGAAGTTACGGAGCACATGTAAGAGGACTAAATCGTTTACACCAATTTGATAAAGTTGAAATCTTACGTGTTGAGCATCCTGATCGTTCTTACGATGCTTTAACTGAAATGGTAGAACATGTAAAAACCATACTTCAGGAACTCAAATTACCTTACAGAATTTTACGTTTATGTGGAGGTGATTTAGGATTTACATCTGCTTTAACTTATGATTTTGAAGTGTTTTCAACTGCTCAGGATCGCTGGTTAGAAATTTCTTCAGTCTCTAATTTTGAAACCTTTCAGGCCAACCGATTAAAACTTCGTTTTAAAAATAAGGATGGAAAGACAGAACTTTGCCATACACTTAATGGAAGTTCATTAGCCTTACCAAGAGTTTTAGCAGGAATTTTAGAGAACTATCAAACCGAAAATGGCATCAAAATTCCAGATGTTCTGATTCCTTATACTGGATTCGATACAATCTAATTTTGTAAGATTATTCGTATTTAATGTCGTTTAAATGCTAAAAAAAGACGTTGTTCAACGAATTTTTTGTGTTTTTCTTTGTTTTTTATAAAAAATTAAAGAAGTTGGTATTCCAAATAACCAATAACCTACTTATTATGAAAAATGTTAAGCGTATTGTACTTCTGGTATCGTTAATTGTTATGGCAAGTAAAATATTATTGTAATCCTCGCATTACATTTTAGATAATCCCAATAAAAATAGCCACAGCAGAATAATTGAATCATTTTTATATAGTGATTAATAGCACATTTATTTTGATTGGTAATGCCTAAACCTATGTTTAGGCATTTTTTTTATAAAAACATTCACAATATGTAAGCACAGCATAAGTTATATTTACATAAATTAGTAGCATGAAGCATTTTTTACTTATCGTTTTACTTTTTAGTTTCACAGCTGGTTTTTCGCAAAATGAGCAATTGGCAGATGACTATTTCAAACGTGGAGAGTTTGAAAAAGCACTGATTACTTACCAAAAGCTGTACGAAAAAAATAAAGGCAATTATAAATACACTTATAAACTTGTTGAAACGTATCAGCAACTTGAGCGCTATGACGATGCTCAAATTCTTTTGTTAGAACGCATTTCAAAAAGTAACAATCCATCACTGCTGGTAGAATTAGGTTATAACTATCATTTAAAAGGAAATACTGAAATATCAGAAACCTACTATACAGATGCCATTATCGCAATTGATGAAAATCCTGCGTATACCTATAGTGTCGCCAGACAATTTCAGGAACACAGCCTTCTGGAAAAAGCCATTATTGTCTACAAAAAGGGAATGGAGCTTAATCCAAATCAAAATTACTATGTGCAACTTGCACGAATTTATGGTGAACTTGGAAATGTAGAACAGATGTTTTCAAACTACATCGATTATATTGAAACAAAACCAACATTTCTCAACAATGGAAAACGAGCATTTAGTGATTTCATCTCTGAAAACAGCGACAATGAAAATAATGTTTCACTAAGAAAAATACTCCTCAAAAAAATTCAGGCACAACCTGACGAAATCTGGTATGACATGCTAAGCTGGCTTTACACACAGGAAAAAGCATTCAATAAAGCTTTTATTCAGGAGAAAGCATTGTACTTAAGAAATCCTGAGAGCTTATCTCGTATCACAGAATTAGCTCTAACTGCTATTAATGAAAAAGATTTCGACACTGCCAAGTTAATTTTTAATTACATTTTAGAAAATTCCCAGGATATTGAAACCAGACTTACGGCTCATCAATACCTTTTAGATATTGAAACCACAAATGCCACCAAAAAAGAGCTTAAGGATATTCAAGACAAATACTTAGAACTCTTTAAACACTATGGAATTTACGAACAAACTATTGCGCTTCAAATTGCTTATGGTGATTTTTTAGCGTTTAATCTTCATAAGCCTGAAGAATCAAGTGCATTTTTAAAGAAAAGTCTCGAATTAGAACTATCCTTATTTCAGGAAGCTACTGTAAAATTAAAATTGGGTGATATTTTAGTTTTTCAGGAACGCTTTAATGAAGCACTCATTTATTATTCTCAAATTCAGGCGAATCTGAAAAACAGTACCATCTCACAACAAGCCAGATATAAAGTCGCAAAAACAAGTTATTATAAAGGTGATTTTGAATGGGCAGAATCGCAACTTAAGATTTTAAAATCATCAACATCGCAACTGATTGCAAACGATGCTTTAGACCTGAAACTTTTAATTTCAGATAACATTCAGGAAGATTCATTGCATACAGCATTACGTTTGTATTCAAAAGCCGATTTATTAGCCTTTCAGAATAAAAACGAAGAAGCTATTACCTTATTAGGTAAAATTTTAACGGAACATAAAGGCGAAACTATTGAAGATCAAGCCTTGTTTATGCAGGCTAAATTATTTGAAAAAACAAAACAATACGATAAAGCAGTTGCAAACTACGAATACATCATTGCCGATTACAGAGATGAAATTTTAGCTGACGACGCTCACTTTTATCTGGCCGAATTGTACCAAACGCAACTTGGCGAATCTGAAAAAGCAAAACCACTCTACGAAAACATCATTTTCAATCACGAAGACAGCATTTATTTTATTGAAGCGAGGAAACGTTTTAGAATGTTACGAGGTGATGCAATCAACTAGTGTACAGTGTTTAGTTGTCAGTAAACTTAATTTTAACTTAGGAGGAAATAAAACATTCAACAAATCAACACCTTCACATCAAAATGATAATCGCCGAAACCAACCGACTCCTACTCTCAAAAATCACTATTGATGATGCGTCGTTTCTTTTAGACCTCATGAATACATCGGATTGGTTAAAATACAATGGCGATCGTAATATAAAAACGCTGGAACAGGCTGTCAATTACATTAAAAACAACCAGCTTAAGTGTTATGAAACGCATGGCTTCGGCTATTATAAACTTCAGGTAAAAACTGAAAACCTCAAAACCATTGGTACTACTGGCTTATTAAAACGAGACAATTTAGATCATGTTGACATCGGATTTTCATTACTTCCTCAATATCATAGAAAAGGTTACGGTTTTGAAGCTGCTTCAGAAATTATAAAACTCGCCAAAAACATATTCCACATAAAAACTTTGTGTGCTATTACACTACCAATTAACCAGCCTTCCATTCATCTTTTGGAAAAATTAGGCTTATCTTACCAAAAAACAGTAAAACCCTTTGAAGACGACAAAGAACTTCTGTTATTTGCAAAAGATTTATAAAAATTATTCTGTATTGCACTTTTACTGTGCGCAGTGTGACAATTCAGAACCTCTAAAATTAAACACACATGTACATTTATAACGTAACGGTCAATATTGATGATAGCATTCATGACGAATGGCTCATTTGGATTAAAGAACATATTCCGTTGGTTTTAGCCACAGGAAAATTTGAAAAAGCAACCTTAACGAAAGTTTTGGTCGAAGAAGATATGGGAGGACAAACGTACTCTATACAATATCGCTCGTATTCAAGAGAAGCACTTGATGCCTATTATCGGGATGATGCAGACAAACTAAGAACAGAAGGTCTTAAGAAATTTGCAGATAAAATGTTAGCCTTTAGAACCGAACTTCAAATTGTAGATGAATACTCAGTAAAATTCAAGTAACATGTCTGTCAGAGCAAAAAAACATTTAGGTCAGCACTTTTTAAGCGACGAAACCATTGCCGAACGCATTGCCAATACACTTAGTTTTGATGGCTACAAGCATGTGTTAGAAATTGGTCCAGGAATGGGTGTGCTCACTAAATATTTGCTGAAAAAAGACAGTACAACACATGTGATTGAAATTGATACCGAATCTGTAGAATATCTAAAAGCTAACTATCTCAATTTAGCTAATCGTGTTTATGAACAGGATTTTTTAAAGTACGATTTAACTCAAATCTTTCAGGACGAACCTTTTGCAGTGATTGGTAATTTCCCTTATAACATTTCAACTCAAATTGTATTTAAAACTTTAGAAATGCGTGATCAAATTCCTGAATTTTCCGGAATGTTCCAAAAGGAAGTCGCACAAAGAATTTGTTCTAAAGAAGGTAGTAAAGTCTATGGTATTCTTTCTGTTTTAACTCAGGCGTTTTATGATGCTGAATATTTATTTACGGTTCCTCCAACAGTGTTTAATCCGCCTCCAAAAGTCGATTCTGGTGTTTTACTTTTAAAGCGAAAAGAAAACATTAATTTAAATTGCGATGAAAAATTATTTTTTAGAGTGGTAAAAACCGCATTTCAACAGCGCAGAAAAACACTTCGTAACAGTTTAAAAACATTCAATCTTTCAGATAATTTAAAAGCAAATGTTATATTTGACAAACGTCCTGAGCAACTCAGTGTAGCGGCATTTATAGAATTGACACAACACATTGAAAACGACAACACTTAGAACCTCACTTCGAGTGATTTTTTTATTCTGAAAACATTCAGAATCTATAAAATTGTATCGAGAAGCATAAGATCTCATGGTAGAAGAAAAAGAAAATATCCAGTTTGAACTTACCGATGAACTCATTGAGCAGGTAGAGCGTCTTGTTTCTGAAACAAAGGACAAGGAGTTAAAAGCGCTTTTAAATGAGTATCACTATGCTGATGTTGCCGAAATTCTCGACGAACTAAGCCTGGAAGATTCTGTGTATGTCATCAAGTTATTAGACTCTGAAACAACCTCTGATATTCTTACCGAACTTGATGAAGACACCAGAGAAAAAGTGCTTGAAAATCTTTCAGCTAAAGAAATTGCTGAAGAAATAGAAGAGCTTGACACAGATGATGCTGCCGATATTATTGCCGAATTATCTGAAGAACGTCAGGCTGAAGTCATCTCTCAGATTGAAGATAATGACCATCGTGACGAAATTACTGAACTCTTAGCCTACGACGAAGATACTGCTGGTAGCCTTATGGCAAAAGAACTGGTTAAAGTATATGAAACATGGACAGTTGCAGGATGCTTGCGTCGCATTAGAGGACAGGCAAAAGACGTCACCAGAGTGCATTCCATTTATGTGGTTAATAAAAAAGAAAAACTTATTGGTCGCTTATCTCTAAAAGATTTAATTGTTGCCAAAAGCGAACAAAAAATTGCAGATATATCTAAAGACACTGTAGACTGGGTTTATGTGCATGATGATGTTGAAGATGTAGCCAGAGTCATGGCTAAATACGATTTGGAAGCCATTCCTGTTGTAGACAAAAACCAAACTTTGTTGGGCAGAATTACCATTGATGATATTGTTGATGTCTTAAAAGAAGAAGCCGACAAAGATTACCAGATGGCTGCAGGTATTACAGGCGATGTTGAAGCCGATGACAGCATTTTAGAACTTACAAGAGCACGATTGCCATGGCTGTTTTTAGGTCTTTTAGGAGGTGTAGGCGCTTTTTTAATCATGGAAGGTTTTGAAGAAGCATTTAAAGGTGAAGCTTTTGTATTATTCTTCTTTACACCATTAATTGCCGCAATGGCAGGAAATGTTGGTGTGCAATCAAGTGCGATTATTGTTCAGGGTTTAGCAAACGACGATGTTAGAGGCAGTGTCAACAGCCGATTGATAAAAGAAATGCTGCTTGCTGCTCTCAACGGAACCATTTTAGCCTTATTTCTCTTTTTATTTGTGTGGGCAACTAAAGGAAGTTTTATCACTGCTTTAGCCATTTCAGTATCATTAATTGCAGTCATTATCGTTGCAGGATTAATCGGCACTTTTGTCCCATTATTTTTAGATAAAAGAGGCATCGATCCAGCCATTGCAACAGGACCTTTTATTACCACGAGTAATGATATTTTCGGAATCCTGATCTACTTCTGGATTGCCAGATTAATTTTAGGTATTTAATAGTTTGGGCGTTCCCTTTCAGGTCGTGCTTTCACTACTCGCTTTTTCTTAAAAAAGAAAAGAGCTCAAACAGACCGTTCAATCACTAACGCAACTACGAATTCGTCATGCTGAACTTGGTTCAGCATCTCATTATTTATTACTTTTAGCCTATGAAAGCAATAAACATCAAAGACAAACATCTATTATTCAACGAAAAATGGCATCCACATCGTATTGCTACTGTAGATAATATGCAAGTCCTCTTAGCTAAAGTAAAAGGCGAATTTGTCTGGCATAGCCATGAGGATGAAGACGAATTGTTTCAAGTCCTAAAAGGTACTTTATACATGCAGTTTAGAGACCGAACAGAGGTTGTAAAAGAAGGTGAACTCATTGTGGTCCCGAAAGGTGTTGAACATAATCCATACACCAAAAATGATGAGGAAGTACACCTTTTACTATTTGAAAAATTAAGTACTGCTCACACTGGAAAGGTAAAAGCAGAACGCACGCAAACCATTTATCCTGAGATTTAAAACTAATTAAATTGTCACACTGAGCGCAGTCGAAGTGTCTCATTATTCAAAAAATGAATATACTCCATCTAGATACCAATCATCCTTTACTCCTTGAACAACTCAATGCATTAGGATTCACTAATCATGAAGATTATACCTCATCAAAAGAAATTATTGAAAGTAAAATCAATCACTACGATGGCTTTATCATTCGTAGCCGATTTAAAATCGATAAACAATTTCTCGATGCCGCTTCAAATTTAAAATTCATAGGTCGTGTAGGCGCAGGATTAGAAAACATAGACTGTGATTATGCACAGCAAAAAGGTATCAAACTCATAGCTGCTCCAGAAGGCAATCGCAATGCAGTTGGTGAACATAGTTTAGCAATGTTATTGTCGTTGTTTAATAAACTCAATAAAGCAGATCGCGAGGTTCGAAATGGTAAATGGAATCGTGAAGATAATCGTGGCTTAGAACTCGATGGAAAAACCGTTGCTCTCATTGGTTATGGAAATATGGGAAAAGCCTTTGCTAAAAAACTTCGAGGTTTTAATGTAGAGGTGTTGTGTTATGACATCAAAGCTAACGTTGGTGATGAAAATGCCAAACAAGTATCGTTACATGAACTGCAGGCAAAAGCACATGTATTAAGTCTTCATACACCAGAAACAGCATTGACAATAAATATGGTAAATGCTGAATTTATAAACGCATTTCAAAATAAATTTTGGCTCATTAATACGGCTCGTGGTAAAAGTGTCGTAACCAAAGATCTGGTTTCAGCCTTGCAATCAGGTCAAATTTTAGGTGCTGGATTAGATGTTCTGGAATATGAAAAATCATCTTTTGAAAATGTCATGTCGAGCGCAGTCGAGACATCTCAACCACTTCAGTATCTCATTTCAGCTGAAAATGTATTACTTACACCTCATGTTGCTGGATGGACTGTTGAAAGCAAAGAAAAACTGGCGCAAACTATTGTAGATAAGATTAAAGCAGAATTTTGCTAAATTTAAAACATGAAACGAACCATTCTTGTTTTTGGGTTGCTGATTTTAGCCTTGCTTTTACTGTTTCAGTTTAGTAAATATACGGTTATTTCAGGCGATTTAGATTCTGAGTTTGCCATTGCTATTATTGCTATCGTTTTCTTTTTTGTTGGTGTGTATTTAAATAAAAAAAGCCTTCAAAAGCAGACGTTAGTTTCCAAGGACATCGATCATAAAAAGATTGAAACTCTTGACATCAGTAAACGAGAATATGAAGTTCTTGTGGGTATTTCCGAAGGACTTTCAAACAAAGAAATTGGCGAGAAACTTTTTGTTTCAGAAAGTACTGTCAAAACTCATGTTTCAAATCTGCTTTCTAAACTAAATGCAAAGCGACGAACGCAAGCCTTACAAATAGCAAAAGACTTCAATATTATATAAAATTGCTACTTTTAAACTAAAGTATGAGTGGTTTGGTACTTTAGTATGAACGGTATTTCCTCAACTTCTCATAGTTTTGTATCAAAATTAATTTAAAAACCAATCCTTATGAAATTAGGTGCATTTTCAGTGAGTTTGAATGTAAAAGACATTCAGGCTTCAAAAACCTTTTATGAAACTTTAGGCTTTACCGTATTTGGAGGAGACCTTGAACACAACTATTTAATCATGAAAAATGGCGATGCCATCATTGGTCTTTTTCAAGGCATGTTTGAGCAAAATATATTGACGTTTAATCCTGGTTGGGATCAAAACGCAACTACACTTGAAGCATTTGATGATGTCAGAGCAATCCAGAAACATTTGAAATCAAATAACATTAAACTGGAACGTGAAACAGATGACAGCACTTCTGGTCCTGCAAGTATTGTGCTTTACGATCCTGATGGCAATACCATTCTTATCGACCAGCATGTGTAATTATCTAAAATCATGAAACAAACAGTTCTTAAATATGGACTTTACGGACTCCTGACCGGATTTGTAATTTTTACAATTCATCTCATTGTTGGAATTAACAGATTTGACTATGCAACCAATGAAATACTCGGTTATGTATCCATTTTCCTGTCGCTTTCGTTTATATACTTCGGAATAAAGCATTACAGAGACCACATTAATCAAGGTATGGTTTCTTTAGGAAAAGCGATTTTAATTGGAATTCTAATTTCAATATTAGTTGGCTTAGGAATCGCTGTTGCAGATTTCATCTACACCAAATTTATAAATCCATCATTTTTTAAGGACTACGAAAAAGTACTTATAGAACAAGGAAAAACCAATGAAGATTTTGAGATGACAAGTGCAACTGTTGCTTTATTTATGCTTGTACTTGTTACTATTATTGGATTTATCATATCTTTAATTTCGGCTTTAATCCTTCAACGTAAATAAAAACAAGTAATATGCAATATCAAGCAACTTCACCAGAAGATTACATTAAACAAGTTCCGGAAGAACGCCAGAATGCATTAAAAAAACTTCGAAAAGTCATCAATGACAGTCTCCCAAAAGGTTTTGAAGAAGGCATTCAGTATGGCATGATAGGTTATTATGTACCACATTCTCTTTATCCAGATGGCTATCATTGCGATCCCAAAACTCCTTTACCATTTATGAGTTTTGCGTCACAAAAAAACTCAGTAAACCTCTATCATAGTGGGATTTATGCAATACCTGAAATTCACGATTGGTTTGTAAAAGAGTATCCAAAACATAACTCACGTAAACTGGATATGGGGAAAAGTTGTATCCGATTTAAAAAAGTAGATGACATCCCATTTGAATTGATTGCTGAGCTTTGCAAAAAATTAACGCCTGAAGAATGGATTGAAGTATATGAAAGGGCTTTGAAGAAAACATAACTGAAAATAGAAAGTAAAAAATGAAAAAAAGAGTCACAGGAATTGGCGGATTATTTTTTAAAAGTAAAGACCCAAAAGCATCAAAAGACTGGTATAAAAAACATTTAGGGTTTAACACAGACGATTATGGCTGTACGTTTTGGTGGAAAGATAAAGAAGGAAACGACTGTTCAACGCAATGGAGTCCGTTTCCAGAAGACACCAAATATTATGAGCCTTCCAAGAAAGAGTTTATGTTTAATTATCGTGTTGAAAATCTCCGCGAATTAATTAAAGTTTTAAAAGAAGAAGGTGTTACCGTTATTGGAGATATTGAAGAATATGACTATGGTAAATTTGGTTGGATTCTTGATAATGAAGGACATAAAATAGAACTTTGGGAACCTGTTGATAAAGCCTTTATGTAACATTTGATGCCATTTATAGACTAATATCTTGAACTAATTTATTAAATTTATAACCTAACCAATTAAAACATATAACAATGTCTGATGATAACAAAAATTTAAGTGATGACCTTAACGATATGTTAGGAGATGCTAAAGATGGTGCAAAAAAAGCTGCCGATAAAGCTAATGAGTTTGCAGATGATGCCAAAGAAAAAGCAAACGAATTTGCTGGAGAGGCAAAGAACTCTGCTAGAGAATTCTCAGATAGTGCAAAAGAAACTTTTAATAGAACGTCTGGTGACAACAAAAAAATATTAGCTGGAATCTTAGGTATTTTATTAGGATGGCTTGGGATTCATAAATTTATATTAGGCTACAATAAAGAAGGAATAATTCTATTAGTGTTAGGTGTTTTAGGCTTTTTAACTTGTGGTATCACATCAGCCATCTCGGGAATTATCGGATTGATAGAAGGGATTATCTACTTAACAAAATCTGACGAAGAATTTTATAACACGTACCAAGTTGGTAGAAAACCTTGGTTCTAAATAATAAGTTTAAACCAGAGCATTTGATGTTTGGTTTTTAAATCCTTCATAATTATAAGTGAATAATTATGAAGGATTTTTATTATTACTCTTCAGGTAATTCGAAATCAAAAGGTAAGGAGTCTCCCACACGTTGGTTTCCCATATGTCCAATGAAATAAAAAGCACCTATCGGACTGAAATTTCCGAAGGAATCTATGACAAAGTCAACATTGTAATATGGTGTTTCAGTGGTATCTTCTGTTCCACTGATATGTATGGAATTATTTTCAGAAGGTTTTGAACTAAACCGCTTTTGGCCATGCCTTCTTTTAACTGCTAAAGGTAATTCAATATCAGATTGTAAGTTTCGTTTGTAGAGTACCGACAATGGTGCTCTTAATTTTACACTGTAAGACTTAGTACTATCAACCTCAACAACAGAAATGTACTTATCTGGATCTACACGAAATCCATTACTATAAATAGCATATTTTTCTTCTTTTAATTGTTTTTTACTGAGCGCTCGCATAAAATGTAATACAGAGCCTTTGTAGGCAATTTCTCTGTTTTTTTGCGTACGTCGTGCATCGTCACTTTCTATAGGTTCATAAAACGAAGTTCCAGAATAAATCACTGATTTAATCCTGTAATCTCCTCGTAATACATTAACATAAGTGTAATCAATTACAAAATCAATAATGTCAAAACTCACTTTATATTTAAGATCATTATTGATAACAACTATAGGTTCAATTGCACTGGCAGTAAGTTGCTTATGCGTTTCGTTGTATTTTAAAATAAGAGCATCTTTATTGAGAATTTCACAAGATTGAGAAAATTTTGAAAAGCCTAAGAACTGTTTAGTAAACTGTTCCATCTTAACTTTTTTAGGCATGCCATCATTAGTTGTAATGACTACTTCATCTAAAGATTCTGCAGATTCATTAAGCAAGACCTTATAAAATTGTTTTGGGCTGTAAGTTTCTATAATTACTTTCTCATAGCCTAAGAATGAAATTACTAAAGCTGAAGTTACGCCTTCTCTTAGTTCAATTTCAAATTCTCCTTTGTCATTTGTTGAAGTTCCTATGGTTGTGTTATTAAAGTAAATAGCAACACTCTCAATAGGCTCATTGGTATGAGCATCTATTACTTTACCTTTTAGACTTTGTGAGTATGCACTAATTGACAGTAGGAAATAAGCAAGTAAAATAAAAGCATTACGCTTCATCATTTCCACCATTTGAAAATTTACGCTCCAACTCTGCTTGAAATTCTTCCATGACTGGTTTAACTGTACTTTCGGGTAAGTCGGCAATTTTAATATACATCAAGCCATCTACCGAATTATTAAACAAAGGATCCACATTAAACGCTACCAATCGTGCATTCTGCTTAATGTATTTTTTCAGTAACACAGGCAAACGCAATGCGCCTGGTTCGACCTCATCAATGATTTTATCAAACTTATTCAAATCGGCTTCTGTTTCATCGAACACAAAATCCTTATCTGCATCTTTTAGCTTTACCTTAAATTCCTTTTTAGGATGCACATATTGCGCTACATAAGGATCGTAGTAATGCGACTTCATAAATTCAATCATCAGTGACTTAGAAAAGTTTGAAAACTGATTACTGATACTCACACCTCCGATAAGGTATTTATGTTCAGGATAGCGCAAGGTCGTATGCACAATGCCTTTCCAAAGTAAAAATAATGGCATTGGTTTTTGCTGGTAATCTTTAATAATGAAAGCGCGACCCATTTCGATAGACTGGCTCATCATTTTATACAATTCTGGTTCAAAACGAAACAAATCCTGAAGATAAAATCCGTCAATACCGTACTTTGCAAAAATCTGAGACCCTAATCCCATTCTGTAAGCACCTGCTAATTGATTGGTATCAGTATCCCATAAAAACATGTGGTGATAATAGGTGTCAAAACTGTCGAGATCTATGGCTTCATTAGTACCTTCTCCAATAGCTCTAAACGTAATTTCTCGCAATCGTCCTATTTCATGTAAGATATTAGGAATGTGATTTGCGCTACATAAATACACTTCGTAATTCTTACTTTCAAGCAATCTAAAATCACCTTTACGTAGTGCTTCAACTTCAGCAACCATTTTATCCTGACTCACACCTCCCACAATTCGTTTTGGAGCTTTAGGTGGATTCTTTAAAGTATTAGAAAGGTTATCCAATATTTTTGGCTTGTCTTCAAAAGCGTTTGATAACATATAGGTTTTTCGTCTTAAAAATTCTGAAAAACTAGCAAGTGTGGTGTGTTCCTTTTGATCACTTACAGAAATCGGTCGTCCAATTCTCACCTTTATAACCCGGTTTTTTTGAGTTAAAAGTTCTGATGGTAATTTCGCTGTTCTAAACGTATCACTAATTTTAGAAAGTTTATAAAACAACTTACTGTTTTTTGCATGAAAATAGATTGGAACGACAGGAACTTCAGCTTTCTTTATAAGTTTCATAGCTGCCTCTTCCCAAGGTCTGTCAACTACAAGCTTACCATCTCTGTACGTTGACACTTCGCCTGCAGGAAAAATCCCTAAAGGGTGACCTTCACGTAAATGTAAAATGGCATTCTTAAAACCAGCAATACTTGACTTCACATCCTTTCGTTCTTCAAAAGGATTTACTGGCATGATGTAAGGTTTTAATGGCTCAATTCTGTGCAATAAAAAATTAGCAATAATCTTAAAGTCTTTACGCTGTTCTATCATTAACTTTAACAATAAAATACCATCAATACCTCCTAAGGGATGATTTGAAACTGTAATATAAGCGCCTTCTTTAGGCAGACGCTTTAAATCTTCTTCTGGTATTTCAAATTTAATTTGAAAATCACCCAATATGCCATTTAAAAAAGCACCATCACTTAAATGCTTATTGCGCTTATAGATTTTGTTGAGCGTCGATATTTTAAGAAGCTTCATCAATAGCCAACCTATAAAAGTGCCAATAAAACCATACTTATCTACTTTAATGGCTTTTGCAACTTCTTTTGCACTAACTAATCCTATATCTGGTGGCTTGCTCATGACTGTAAATGTACTAAATTGTTTATTTAGTTACGATTTGAATTGTTTCTTGTGTTAATTGTTTTAATAACAGCGTCTTATCTTTTTCAATAGACATTATAGCCTGTTCATTATAATGTCTTACGGTATATAGACTCACGTTTTCGTGGCACGTGACTTTAAATTTTGCTTTTAAATGCTGAAGTAATAGCTCCAGATTATTATAGGAATTTTCAAAACACACCGAAAAACTAATCGCGGAATTCTGAATAACGTCAACTTTCATCTTGTAATAGTGCAATAACTTAAAAATTTCACTAATATTTTCTTCAACGATATAACTAAAATCTAAGGAAGACAGTGATATTAAAACTTGATTTTTCTTCACGATATAACACGGAATGTTAGGCGAAATCCCAACACCTTTAGCAACCTTTGTTCCTTTGTTATTAGGATTTAAAAACGACTTTACAAATAACGGAATTTCCTTTTGTTGCAAAGGCTGTAAGGTTTTTGGATGAATGACTGAGGCTCCATAAAATGCTAATTCAATAGCTTCTCTATAGGAAATGTCATGAAGAAGCTGAGCGTTTTCAAAATAACGAGGATCAGCATTTAAAACGCCTGGTACATCTTTCCAGATTGTTACACTTTCCGCATTTAAGCAATACGCGAAAATAGCAGCTGTATAATCACTCCCTTCTCGACCTAAAGTGGTTGTAAAATTATTAGCATCACTACCTAAAAATCCCTGAGTAATATTCAAGGAGTGCCTGTCAAAATGCTCTTTTATAGCGATTTGTGTTTGTTCCCAGTTGACGTTGGCTCTTCTATAGTAGTTGTCTGTTTTTATATAGGTTCTAACATCTATCCAGTTATTTTTAATACCGATAGTATTTAAATAGTCACTGATAATGGTCGTTGAGATTAATTCTCCAAAACCAATAGTTTGGTCGTAAACATAATTATAATCTGGAGATTTATTCCGATTTAAAAAAAGGATTAAATCTTCAAAAATAGAAGTGATTTTTTTAAATATTGGATGCTGTGTGTTATCAAAAAGATCTAATAGAATTGCGTTGTGATATTTTTTAACCTCTTGTATAGAGCTTTGCAATTCACTTTTATTTTCAAAATAATTTTTAACGACAACTTCAAGTGCATTGGTTGTTTTTCCCATAGCAGAAACAACAACTAATGTGTTTTCATAACCAACCTGATTTAAAACCGAAGCTAAATTTTTCACCCCTTTGGCATCTTTTACTGAAGCTCCACCAAATTTGAATACCTGCATACTATATGTTTGATAAATAATTTTTAATTCCTTCTTCATTTAACTGAACAACATTCCAGTCTCTCATCACGTTAGCCCCTTTTTTCTCATAAAAGCTAATGGCTGATTCATTCCAGTCTAAAACTTCCCAACTCACCCGTTTAACACCTAATTCCTGAGCATACTTGATAACAGTATCCAGAAGCATAGTTCCTAGTCCATGTCCTCTTTTATGCTGACTCACAATTAAATCTTCCAGATGTAAAACGAGTCCGCTCCACGTCGAAAAACGCGTATAGACTAAAGCTATACCTTCAATATTATCATTAACTTCAGCGACAAAACAATGAAATTTAGGATCATTTCCAAATCCGAAAACCTTTAAATCTTCAACCGTTATTTTGACGGCTTCAGGTTCTTTTTCAAAAACTGCAAGTTCAGTAATGAGTTCGTGAACTCTTGACATGTCATTTTTAGTTGCCTGTCTTATACTAAAATTCATTCTAAAATAATTTAGGTAAAGATAGTTTAAAAGTTGAGCTTAATAAAACATTAAAAGCAACACGAAAACGTTGTAGTTTGTTAAAAAATACGATATTTGTACAAACTAATCATTCAGAATAAATGTCTAAGAAAAATCAAACGCTTGGTGAATTTATCATCGAAAACCAATCGTCTTTCAAGTACACTTCAGGAGAATTATCACGACTTATAAACTCAATCAGACTCGCAGCAAAAGTGGTGAATCACGAGGTAAACAAAGCTGGTCTGGTCGATATTATTGGAGCTGTAGGTGAAACCAATGTTCAAGGTGAAGATCAACAAAAACTGGATGTTTACGCTAACAATAAGTTTATTCAAACCATGACAAAACGCAATATTGTTTGTGGAATAGCCAGTGAAGAGGAAGACGATTTTATTTCGATTAATAGTCAGGATGAAAACCACCAGAATAAATATGTCGTTTTAATTGATCCTTTAGACGGTTCTTCTAATATTGATGTTAATGTCTCTGTAGGCACCATTTTTTCTGTTTTTAGACGTGTCACACCAGTAGGAACTCCTGTAAAGATTGAGGATTTTCTCCAAAAAGGAAATCAGCAAGTGGCTGCTGGATATGTCGTTTACGGAACCTCAACAATGCTCGTTTATACAACAGGTGATGGTGTTAATGGCTTTACTTTAAATCCTGCGATTGGAACATTCTATTTGTCGCATCCTGATATGCAATTCCCTGAAAATGGTCAGATTTATTCTGTGAACGAAGGGAATTACATTCACTTTCCACAAGGCATTAAAAATTACATTAAATATTGTCAGCAAGAAGAAGGAGACAGACCTTATACGAGTAGATATATAGGATCGTTGGTTTCAGATTTTCATAGAAACATGATAAAAGGTGGTATTTATTTATATCCTAAAAGCTCTACGAATTCTGAAGGAAAGCTTCGTCTGCTTTACGAATGCAATCCGATGGCATTTTTAGCTGAACAGGCTAATGGTAAAGCCAGTGACGGATTTACAAGAATTTTAGACATTCAACCTACTGAATTACATCAACGTGTGCCTTTTATTTGCGGTAGTAAAAACATGGTAGAAAAAGCTGAAGAATTTATGCGTAATGCCTAAAAAAAAGCAACCTAGAACAGATTGCTTTTTTGTGATTTATAACTAGTTAACAAAAACTACTTATTCATATTTTTCATTTCTTCAATAAATGTATCAGCATCAACTTTTTCATAAGCAAGTGCTAATGCTTTATCTGCAATATACTTTACATTTTTGGTGTGAAAGCCTAAACCAACGCAAAGCTTTTCTAATAACCAATGCTGGTTTGGTCCTTCAATATCATCTGCCCAAACCATACGTGCTAAATCGTATAAACGCTCTAAACGATGATCGTAAGAATGTGGTGCGTTTACAGGATGCGTTTTGTAATCCTTTAATATTTCTTTGTAATCGAGCTCTGAAATATCTAATCGTGTAGCCAAACGATCTAAAAACGTTTTTTCTGCATCAGTTATAACACCATCGCTCATCGCAACTCTAACAATTGCAGCGAAATGATCTTCATTACGTTTTTTAAATCCGCTATCAAATAAATCTGAAAATGACATATCCTTTAATTTTAAGTGGCACAAAGATAGTTTTATTAATACATTTTAACAATACGCTAAAGCACAAATATTTTATATTTGCACAAAATAAAATGTCTTGAGTAAATCCATTCTCACGCAAACTTATGCACAGGCTTTGCAATTGCAAAATCTGCAGATTGCTATTGCTAAATCTGGTGCAAATCTACACTTAAAAGGATTAGTTGGATCTTCATTATCGCTGGTGATTAGTGAAGTGTTTAAAGCTTCAGGCTTCCCATTTTTATTGATCTTTAATGATAAAGAAGAGGCTGCATTTTATCTGAATGACCTTGAAATATTGCTTAATGATAAAGACGTTCTATTTTATCCGGGAAGCTACAGAAGACCTTATCAAATTGAAGAAACCGATAATGCTAATGTATTATTAAGAGCAGAGGTTTTAAATCGTATCAATTCACGAAAAAAACCTGCTATTATTGTGACCTATCCTGATGCGCTGTTTGAAAAAGTAGTCACGCGTCGTGAATTGGAAAAAAATACTTTAAAAATTTCAGTTGGTGATGAATTGTCTCTTGATTTTGTTAACGAGGTGTTGTTTGAATATAAATTTAAACGTGTCGATTTTGTAACCGAACCAGGAGAGTTTTCAGTTCGTGGTGGTATTGTAGATGTGTTTTCATTCTCGAATGATGAACCTTATCGTATTGAATTTTTTGGAGACGAAGTAGATAGCATCAGAACTTTTGATGTAGAAACACAACTTTCAACAGAACAAACTAAAAAAATAGGCATCATTCCTAACGTTGCCAATAAGTTTTTAGAGGAAAGCAGGCAAAGTTTCCTAAAATATATTGCCCAAAAAACTGTGGTGTTTTCGAAAAACACAGACTTGCTTTTCTCGAGAATTGATGAGTTCTTCGGAAAAGCTGAAGATACTTTTAAAAGCTTATCCTCAGAACTAAAACATTCAGAACCTGAAGAATTATTCTGTAATTCGGAATTACTGAAGCGTCAGCTTCTTGATTTTAGCTTGGTAGAGTTTGGTTCTAACTCGTATTTCTCTGTAACATCGAGTACTTCGAATTCGCTCAGTACAAGCTCTGTCGAGATGTCTCACAATAATGAGATTCTGAATCAAGTTCAGAATGACAAAATAATTCAATTCAATACCACACCTCAACCTTCCTTTAATAAACAATTCAATTTATTAATTGAAGACCTTAATGCCAATCATGACAAAGGTTACACCAACTATATTGCTTGTGTAAGTGAACAACAAGCCAAACGCTTTCATGATATTTTTGAAGATGTCGAAGAGGATGTACATTACAAAACTATTGTGCTGTCCTTATATCAGGGATTTATAGATCACGACCAAAAAATCACCTGTTACACAGATCATCAGATTTTTGAGCGTTATCATAAATTTCATCTTAAAAATGGTTATGCTAAAAAACAAGCCATTACGCTTAAAGAATTAACCAATTTAGATATTGGTGACTATGTTACTCATATTGACCATGGTATTGGAAAATTTGGTGGACTTCAGAAAATTGACGTTGAAGGCAAAAAACAAGAAGCTATTAAACTGGTGTATGGTGAACGCGATGTGCTTTATTTGAGCATTCATTCACTTCACAAAATCACCAAGTTTAATGGTAAAGACGGAAAGCCTCCAAAAGTTTACAAACTTGGAAGCAAAGCCTGGAAAACACTCAAACAGAAAACAAAATCCCGAGTCAAGGAAATTGCATTCAACCTCATCAAAGTCTATGCGAAACGTAAACTTGAAAAGGGATACCAATATAAACCTGACAGCTATCTTCAGCACGAATTAGAAGCCTCTTTTCTTTATGAAGACACACCAGATCAAATCTCTTCTACTGCAGATATTAAAGCCGATATGGAAAGTGAACGTCCAATGGATCGGCTCGTTTGTGGTGATGTAGGTTTTGGTAAAACTGAAGTTGCCATTCGAGCTGCTTTTAAAGCCGTTGATAATGGAAAGCAAGTCGCTATTTTAGTACCAACAACCATTCTCGCCTATCAACATCACAGAACGATAACCGAACGTCTTAAAGATTTTCCGGTTACTGTAGATTATCTGAATCGCTTTAGAACTGCTAAAGAAAAACGGGAAACACTGGAAAAGCTCGAAAAAGGACATGTCGATATAATTATTGGAACTCACCAACTGGTCAACAAAAATGTTAAGTTTAAAGATTTAGGCTTGCTCATTGTTGATGAAGAACAAAAGTTTGGCGTGGCTGTTAAAGAGAAACTAAAAACGCTCAAAGATAATGTAGATGTCCTGACGCTTACTGCAACACCTATTCCGAGAACGCTTCAGTTTAGTTTAATGGCTGCTCGTGATTTATCTGTGATTACTACGGCACCTCCAAATCGTTATCCTATTGAAAGTCATGTCATTCGTTTTAGTGAAGACACCATAAGAGATGCTATTACTTATGAGATTCAGCGTGGTGGACAAATATTCTTTATCCATAACCGAATTGAAAATATTAAAGAGGTTGCTGGTATGATTCAGCGTCTTGTTCCTGATGCAAAAATTGGAATTGGTCATGGACAGCTAGATGGTAAAAAACTCGAACAGTTGATGTTGGCTTTTATGAATGGTGAATTTGATGTTTTAGTGAGCACAACTATTGTTGAGAGCGGTTTAGATGTGCCAAATGCAAATACCATTTTTATTAATAATGCGAATAATTTCGGATTGAGCGACCTTCATCAAATGCGTGGTCGTGTAGGACGAAGTAACAAAAAGGCCTTTTGCTATTTTATCACACCTGAATATTCAGCAATGACAACTGATGCACGTAAACGAATTACAGCTTTGGAACAATTTACCGAACTTGGAAGTGGTTTCAATATTGCGATGAAAGATTTAGAAATTCGTGGTGCAGGTGATTTATTAGGAGGAGAACAAAGTGGATTTATTAATGATATTGGCTTTGATACGTATCAGAAAATCTTAAATGAAGCCATTGAAGAACTTAAAGAAAATGAGTTCAAAGACTTGTATCAGGATGATGGAAAAGAAAAAGATTACGTAAAAGATATAACCATTGATACTGATTTTGAATTGTTATTTCCTGATGATTACGTCAATAATATCACAGAACGCTTAAACCTATACACAAAACTCAACACACTTAAAACCGAAGATGAACTAAAAACATTTGAAACAGAAATCATTGATCGCTTTGGAGCATTACCAGTTCAGGTTGTCGATTTGATAAATAGTGTTCGTGTGAAATGGATAGCTACAAAAATCGGACTGGAAAAAATCATCATGAAGAAAGGACGTTTTGTTGGTTATTTTATCAACGATCAGCAGAGTGCGTTTTACCAAAGTGACACCTTTACCAAAGTGTTACAGTATGTTCAAACACATCCTAAAGATTGTAAAATGAAAGAAAAGCAAACCAGAAATGGTCTGCGTTTGCTCTTAACCTTTGAACACATCAAATCGGTTAAACAGGCTTTAGCTGTATTAGAAGCTATTGTTAAATAAAATTAGTACTATTATACAATGGCTTAATATTTGAAGCCGAAAACATAAGCAACTATTACTAAATCAAATCCATGAAACATTTATTTTTTGTCTTATTATGTCTTCCATTGAGCCTCTTTTCACAGCATAGCATCAATGGTACGTTTTCGCCAGCAACAGATTTCACCTATGCTTTTTTATATCATGTTTCACCTACCAGCTCAGAGTATGTTACCAGAGCAAAAATTGACGAGGAAGGACATTTTAATATTCCTTTAGATTCTTCGGTAACTGCTGGAATGTATAAAATTGTATATGCGCTTCCGCCTGAAGAACATAACTTTGATTTGATTTATAATGCCAAGGAAAGCATCGCATTGACGTTTAGCACAGAAAAGGGTCTGGAATTTACCGATGGTATGGAAAATAAATTATGGTCTTCATACACCAACAGTATGGAAATGATAAACCGAACCATCAGCAATTATTACACTAAGGAAAGTACAGATGAAAAAGCGTTTCACGATATTTTTAAAACCTTAGAAGATACTCAAACTGCTTTTGAAGACGCAGCGAAAGGGACCATGGCTTTGACGTTTATCAAAGCAAATACAC
>JAAEZL010000015.1:9653-10109 GCA_018222875.1 Algicola sp. | reverse complement strand
AATACACCTTATGTGCCAGAATCTTATGAAGACCTTTCAACGTATTCTTCTAATTTAAAACGCACTTTTTTAACACATGTAGATTTTAGTGATCATCTGCTACAAAGTTCTGATTTTTTAATTGATCGTGTTTTGGCTTATATCTTTGGAATGTCTGCAAATACTTCAAATGAAACCTATAAAAAAGATGTAGATCATTTAATGAAGACTATTGCTGAAACTAATATAGATATTAAAACGATGCTTTTAGAAATGCTATGGAACAGATTTAATACGATGAACAATTCTGAAATGGCAAACTATATCTCTGAAACCTACTTAATGGATTTAGCTAAAGAGGGAAATTATTTGACATTGCAGGAAAGGCTTAAAATTTATGAAAACAATCAAATTGGAAAAATAGCATCCAATTTTGATATGGTTGTTTCCGAAAATGAAGAAACACAATCAACAACA
>JAAEZL010000015.1:6448-9643 GCA_018222875.1 Algicola sp. | reverse complement strand
ACAACACTTCATGATTTAGACATTGCTGAAAACTACTTAATCATCTTCTGGAGTAGTACCTGCGGACATTGTTTAGACGAATTACCAAAAGTAAAAAGCATGCTTTCTTCAAAACCAACTATAAAAGTGATTGCTATCGGACTTGAAGACATTGATGATGCTTGGCAAAAAGCCATTAAAGACTATCCGGATTTTATTCACGTTTTAGGTTTGGGTAAATGGGACAATCCTATTTCAAATGCTTATGGTGTGGAAGCAACTCCTACGTATATCTTGTTAGACGAAAACAAAACCATTACAGCCAAACCTAATGATTTTGAAGCCTTACAAAGTCTTCTTGAACATTAATTTAAGTGTCATCCTGAACTTGTTTCAGGATCTCATCAAAAAAGGTTGAGCTACTTTGAAACTTGTTATTCAAAACACAAAAGCACAACTTACGTTGTGCTTTTTTACTTATTATCTTCTCAGTAGATTCCGCATTAAATGTGGAATACCAAAAGATTTAACTTAAATGAGGAATTCTTAAAACCTGTCCTGGATAAATCTTATCAGGATCTGTTAGCATTGGTTTATTCGCTTCAAAAATAACAGGGTATTTCATAGCATTACCATAGTAGTGCTTTGCTATTTTACCTAAAGTGTCTCCGCTTTTAACGGTGTGAAACTGTGCTTCAGGTTCTGGGTTTTCAACGGTCATTTGATCATCAACTGTTGCTATTCCTGCTGTATTTCCTACAACCAATACAACTTTCTCTTTTGTTGCCTGATCATAAGCCATTCCAGAAACACGAGCCATATCATCATCTACAAATACGTTTAGTCCTTCAACTTGTAATTCTAAATCGTTAATCGTTTCTTCTAAGTTTCTCGCTGCTGCTTCCTCAGTTCTTAATTCTTCAGCTGCTGCTTTTACATTTGCTTTAGCCTTTGCTTCAGCGGCTTCTTCTTCAGTTGTTTTACCAATTCCAAAGACTTTAGCGCCTGCATTTTTAATAAATGAAAATAATCCCATAATATGATTTTGTTTAAGTGTTACTAATTATTGTATGTTCAAGATAAAAAATATCTGTGATATCTATAAGAGTTTGACACCTTATATTTTAATAAGTCACCTTAAAAGAAAACGCCCAGCTCAAATGAATGAGGTGGACGTTTCTGGAAACTAAATAACCAACCAAATTTAGCTCCTTTTATTTACCCTAGGGTTATCTTGTTTAGCAGTTTTCTGCTTACGTTTCTTCAATTCTTTATTTCCTTCAATTTTTCTTCCTTCGGCATCTGTCTCACGTAAGAACTGTATGTATCCTCTTCCTGTAAACTGATATACAGTATCTGAACTAGGATGATATAATTCTATCCTTTGGTCATTAATAACGCTCAACTCGAAGAATTCATTGTCGAAAAAGTCATAATCTAATGTTAATGTTTTCAGGTACATGTTATTGTTAATGTCTCCAACGCCATAAACACCAGTATAATCCCAGTAAATATTATCTGGATTCCCAATATTGACATCTTGTGAACTTCTAAATTCAGAATCATTTCCACCTGCTAAAAACTGTACATAGTTTTCATTGTCAAATTCGTTTAACATTCCCATTTGACTGGTGTATGTTTTTTCCCATGCTTCATATTCCTGAAGGAAATAATGAATGTTATCATAAAAGACAAAGTCATAATCAAAAGTGCTTCTTTGATAGCCATTTAAGAAATAAGACGTGTCATTATATGGGTTGTATAATTCAATCGTATTGTTATCAATTTGATACACATCAAAGGTTTCATAACCATCAATATCGTGATACACATCAAGAATCATATTGTATGCATCATAAGTTCCAACATCAATTCCGAGTCCACCACCTTGGCTTCCAAAACCTACTAAATTATTATTTGCATACACCAATCCGTTTCGAAATGACAGTGTAAATGCAATTTGTAAGAATGGTGTTTCACCAGGTCCTAAGGTTTGATTGATATCAACGTACCAAAGCTCATAAGAACCCAATAATTGATTTAAAGAAATACCTGGTTGGTTATCAAAATCGTTAATAATCACTTCGTCGGTATAACAAGATGTTAAAAGTGTAGCACTTAAAACAAAGCCTAAAAATAGTTTTATGGTCTTCATAATCTGATGTTTTTTGGGTTACTGTATGGTGTAATCCAAAACGCGTGCCAAATTTCAAAAACCAATTCAGTTATCAATGGTTTCAATGGAATTTAATATGAGTCTTAGAAAACCCTTTTAATTAAAGCTTCATTAAATTTTATGTATTTTTGGGTAACTAAAAAATGATGATCTGTTTATGAATCAACCTTTAAAATATGCTGTTTTTGGTGCTGGAAGCTGGGCTACAGCCATTGTAAAAATGCTATGCGAAAATTTAGATGAAGTTGGTTGGTATATGCGAAGTGTTTATACAAAAGAACATTTACTGAAAGAGCAACATAATCCCAGTTATTTAAGTTCGGTAGAATTTAAAATGGAACAACTTAAACTAAGCAATGATATTAATGAAATAGCAGATTGGGCTGATGTATTGATTTTTGTTATTCCTTCAGCATTTATACATTCAGAATTAGAAAAACTCAACGTTGATATTTCAAAAAAAACCATTGTTTCTGCAGTTAAAGGGATTATGCCTGAATCTGGTTTACTGGTTGGAGAACACTTTCATGATATTTACAATATTCCGTTTGAAAACATTGCTGTTATTGCCGGACCTTGTCATGCAGAAGAGGTGGCTTTAGAGCGTTTATCCTACTTAACGATATCTTGTGCAGATGCGAAAAAAGCGCAGGCTATTGCTGATGTATTGTCGAGTGATTATATAAAAACCAAAATTAGTGATGATATTATTGGTACTGAATATGCTGTTATGCTGAAAAATATTTATGCTATTGCTGCTGGTATTGCTCACGGATTAGGTTATGGTGATAATTTTCAAAGTGTATTGATGAGTAATGCGATTCGAGAAATGAAGCGTTTCATCAAAAAAATGCACAAAATGAAACGAAATATAAACAACTCTGCGTATTTAGGAGATTTGCTGGTAACCGGATATTCTACATTTTCCCGTAATCGAATGTTTGGTAATATGATAGGTAAAGGGTATACTGTTAAATCGGCTCAAATGGAAATGAGTATGGTTGCTGAAGGCTATTATGCAACAAAAAGTGCACATGAAC
>JAAEZL010000015.1:0-6438 GCA_018222875.1 Algicola sp. | reverse complement strand
TGGACTAACTTGTTTTTTCAATACAATTAAACCCAATCGTCTATTCGTAATTTAGTTTATATTTCTTAAAAAATGCTGTATGATTAAAGCCATCAAAAAATTAATTCCTAAAAAAATTAAAACGTTTTTACGACCACACAAAGTGTTATTATTCCCTAAGAGACAAGAACCTTTTGGGAAATCGACAGACGTATTAGGCGGAATGATTGCGTATAATAAACATGGAGGCTATTTTACACCTTTATCGTCTCAAAAAAATCCTGCAGTTCAAAAAATTTTTAGTGCCAAAGTATTTGAGCCAGAGACGGTCAAGTTTATGAGAAAAAACTGTGGCAAAGGTGATATTATTCATGCAGGTACTTTTTTTGGAGATTTTCTTCCTGGCATATCAAATGTCTTAGCTGAAGGATCAAAAGTTTGGGCTTTTGAACCTAATATTGAGAA
The DNA here is from genome assembly GCA_018222875.1 of Algicola sp. Lineage (GTDB taxonomy): Bacteria > Bacteroidota > Bacteroidia > Flavobacteriales > Flavobacteriaceae > Psychroserpens. The sequence continues at coordinate 5,994 of JAAEZL010000015.1, read as the reverse complement.
TTTTAGATGTGCTCAAATTACTTGCTTAATCAATAATTTGAAAAATGTGAATCTACATAACGCTGGGTTAGGTGCTCATAAATCTAAAGTCAAAATGCTGGTAGAGACAGAATCAGGTATTGGGCTTGGCGGAATGAGTAAAATTATAAGCGAACCAAAAAAAGGAAGAACTATTGATGTTGAAATTAATTTGATTGATGATACAATACCAAAAGACAGGTCTGTTTCTATCATCCAATTAGATGTTGAAGGTTATGAAAAGGAGGCTCTTTCTGGTGCTTTAGAGACGATTAAACGCTGTAAACCAATTATCATACTTGAGGACAACAATAAGGTTATTGAAACGGATTGGTTCTCAGAAAACATCTTTAAACTGGGCTATGAAATAACAGGAGAATTGCATAAAAATACGCTGCTAACCATAAAAAATGTACATAAGGTTAAATAAAGGTATGTAACTGGTTATTTGACCAATACACCTTTTAATTGCATCAACGGAAGCGTTTGTAGTGCTTTTGTATTAATGGTATTCTTTCGAAATAAATACGTCTTATCTAGCATTTGATTGCCTTCAAAAAACGTCACCTTAAATTCATTATTAAGTTTTAAAACATCATTTTGCATAAACTCGATTTTGGCATAACTTCTTGCTGGCAACAACTTAATTGTATGGCGCATTACAGGAGTAATCTTCTCTTCGGAATAACCCTTTGAGACAATTAAAACGGTATCTAGGTCGACATCTTTATTATTGATAATGTAAGCGTTCCAATCATCCGTTTTATATTCTGGATGTTGCTCTTGAACTACAGCTACGAAGACGTCTTCTACTTCTGGAATATGGATGTCTTTTTTCACTAATTACAATGCACTTTTAAATTGCTCTAAGAAACGTACATCGTTTTCACTTAGCAAGCGAATATCACTAATTTGATGTAACAACAAAGCGATTCGATCGATTCCCATACCGAAAGCAAAACCAGAGTAGGTTTTAGAGTCAATGCCGCAATTTTCTAAAACGTTTGGATCTACCATACCACAACCCATGATTTCTAACCAGCCTGTCCCTTTAGTCATTTTATAATCGGTTTCGGTTTCTAAACCCCAATATACATCTACCTCAGCACTTGGTTCGGTAAATGGAAAGTATGATGGACGCAATCTAATTTTTGATTTCCCAAACATTTCGGTTGTGAAATATTGCAAGGTTTGTTTTAAATCGGCAAAACTCACATCTTTATCAATATATAAGCCTTCTACCTGATGAAAAAAACAGTGTGATCGTGCCGAAATTGCTTCGTTACGGAATACACGACCAGGAGAAATGGTACGAATTGGAGGTTTATTGTTTTCCATATAACGCACCTGAACAGAACTCGTATGTGTACGTAACAGCACATCCGGATTGGTTTGAATAAAAAAGGTGTCTTGCATGTCACGTGCAGGATGGTATTCTGGTAAGTTTAACGCTGTAAAATTATGCCAGTCATCTTCAATTTCCGGACCTTCGCTTACGTTAAAACCAATGCGTGAAAAAATATCTATAATTTGATTTTTTACAATTGAAATTGGATGACGAGCACCAATCGCGATAGGTTCTCCAGGACGTGATAAGTCACCATAAACTCCTGCGATTTCTTCTTTACTCTCAAGCTCTTCTTTTAAGGCATTTACTTTTTCTTCGGCTGTTTTTTTAAGCTGATTGATAGTTTGGCCAAATTCTTTTTTCTGTTCGTTTGCCACATTTTTAAACTCAGCAAAATAATCGTTTAGCAGTCCTTTTTTACCTAAATACTTGATGCGAAACGCCTCAACCTCTTCTTTAGATTGTGCTTTGAAAGCTTCGGCTTCTGCTATGAGTTCTTTTATCTTATCTATCATGCCTGTGCTGAATTTAGTTCAGTAACTTAAAATGAATGGCAAATTTATGAATTTTATCGAGATTTGCGTTAGCAATTGAAATGGAAATCTTTTTGCTTTTTTGCAAAAGTTTGTATTGAAAAGCACGACCCTTGTGGTAACCTGTCTGCCGACAGACAGGCGCCCAACTTTTAATCTATAAACTGAGTTTCAATAAAATAATTAACAATGGCATCTTTCATTAAAACACTTTGTTCTCCTGCCTTTAGAGTAGGCAGTTGTTCTTTAATCTTGTAATGAGGCCAGCCATCTTCGTCAACAAAATCGAATTCATAATACCCATAAGGTGACAAGAGTTTGCAAATGGCAATGTGCATTAAATCGATCTTGTGATCTTTTTTAAATTTTCGGTCGAATTGCCCTAACTCCTGTACTCCAATTAAATAAATAATGGAATCCAAATCTAATAAATCACCATCTGAAAATTGAGCAGATAATTTTTTAACTACCAAATCCCATCGTTCTTTTAATTGTTCATCTCTCGCCATAATGTCTCCTATATACTGAAATGTATTAAATTATAATTTACAAAGTTAGTAAACTATAAGCTCTTGAAAAGCGTTATTAATTTAAAATGAGAAAATTTATGTAGGTTTGCTAAAACTGACAGTTTATGGCTTTTATTGATATTATTCTGGTTGTGCTTTTGCTCTTCGGACTTATACGTGGTTTTATGAAAGGACTTTTCGTAGAAATAGCATCTTTAGTCGCGCTTATAGCAGGAGTTTACGGAGCCATTCACTTTAGTAATTTTGCTGCTGAATTTTTGGATAGCAGTTTAGACTGGGATGAAAAATACATTAACATAGTTGCTTTTGCTGTTACGTTTGTAATCATTGTACTAGTAATTGCTCTTGCTGGTAAAGCGCTGACCAAACTGGCAAATTTTGCCGCCTTAGGAATTTTGAACAAATTGGCTGGAGGCGTATTTGGAGCTCTAAAAATAGGTCTGATTTTAAGTGTTTTGCTTATTGTTTTTGATAACCTGAATAATAGTATTCCTTTTGCTGATGAAAAAGATTTGGAAGACTCTATTCTTTATGAGCCTGTTAAAGGTTTAGCTCCAATGATTTTTCCAGGTATTATTAACAAAGGGAAAGAAGAACCAGATGATGATTCTCAAGAAAATTCTGAAATATAAAAAAAGACTCTTTTTTTGAAGCCTTTGGTTATTTTAGGTGACTTTTATTCAAGGTGGTAAATTTCCATGATATCTTTAAGATACTTTTCAAAATTAATTTTTAAATCAATACGTTTTCCTGTATGAACATCGTGGACTTGTAGACCTCGATCTCTACATGCTTTTTACAGAGCAGCAGTTTTAATTAAATTCGCACATTGTTCTTTGGTATTAAGCTCTACGAGTCTGTCATATATTATTTCTTCATCGCTGATAATCAAAGTCTTAATTTAGTATTTATCTTTTACATTTTCTTTGATCCATTTCAAACAGGTATCAAAATCTTTAAAAAGATGTTCTTCAGGTATTAAATCTGGGATGATATCGATGCGTTCCATCATGTATTTTGGTTGTCTTAATAAATTTACCATTAACACATTAATATTTTGCTTCCTTAAGTCTACCAGAACATCTTCCATAGCATACAACCCAGATTGATCCATATACTGCATTCTTCCTAATCGTATGACAACTGTTTTGGCAGTATCGGGAATTTGTTTTGCGAGTTGCTGAAAATCGGATGTAGAGCCAAAAAACAGAGGTCCTTTAATATGCTTGATAAACACTTCTTCCTTTAAAGCCACTGGAAAACTAGCTTCATCAGCCCAAGCCTCCTCTTTTAAAGGTTTAACATCTGATCTACTGGCTGTTAAATCGCCTATCTTTTTCATAAATAACAATGAAGCAATTACTAATCCTATGCCTACAGCATAGACTAAATCCCAAAAAGTGGAAAGGGTAAGTACCACTAACATAATAATGACTTCTGAGCTCATTTTTAAAGGCCCAATCTTCAAGTCTTTAGGCAAAGCTGGAATGGCTTTTAAGCCTTTATAATCCATAACACCAATTCCAACTGTTATAAGGATTCCGGCTAAAACAGCTGCTGGAATTTTTGAGGCTACTGGAGCTAATCCGAGCATAATAGCAAAGAGCATTACACCAGCAATCATTCCAGATAATTTTGTTTTTCCTCCAGCATTAATATTTACAACTGTTCTAATTGTAGCTCCTGCACCAGGAATACCTCCAAAAACTGCTGCAATACTGTTCCCTATTCCTTGTCCGACTAATTCTTTATTCGGTTGATGTTTAGTTTTGGTCATATTATCTGCTACAACACTGGTTAAAAGAGAATCTATTGCTCCTAATAAAGCAAGTGAAATTGCTGTAAAAACATAAGGCGTTATACTCGCTAAACTAAACTGTGTAAAAATCTCCATATTAGGAATTGGTAGTCCTGACGGAATTTCCTCAATAGGTCTGTAATCTAATCCAAACCCATAGGCTACTCCTGAAACTACTATTAGAGCGACTAATGCACTTGGGATTTTGGTGGTTATACGTTTAAAACCATAGATTATAAATATGGTTACCAGTGCCAGAAGAAGTTCTAAAATATTGATATTTTTGATCGCCTTGGGAAAAACTTTTATGGCTCCCAATACTCCAGACGCCTCTTTTGCTGCCAATGTTTGAGATTCTTTTAAAATTTGTTCGGGCGTTATACTGTTAGCTCTTTTTACAGTTTCTGTAAAATTTTCAAGTACCAATATTCCTTCTCCAGCTTCTTCCTTTAAAATATTTTCCAGAATTAATTCTTCTGCCTGAGGTTTAAATGTTTCCACAAATGCAATATCTTCTTTAGGATAATAACCAAGTGATGGTAATACCTGAGTAATGATGATAATTACTCCAATTGCAGTCATAAAACCAGAGACTACGGGATAAGGGATATATTTAATATACTTTCCAAAACCTAATGCTCCCAAACCTATTTGAAAAAGGCCAGCCAGTAAAAACACTGTTAAAATTGCAGGTAAAGCCTTTTCAATATCTCCGTCATTTACAGCAATAATACCAGCAATAACAACCATACTAACCGCAGTCATTGGAGCTGTTGGTCCGGATATTTGAGTGTTAGTTCCTCCAAATAATGCTGCAAAAAAACTAATAAATATGGCGCCATAAAGTCCTGCACTTGGACCTAAACCTGAAGACACACCAAACGCTAGCGCTAATGGTAATGCTACAATTCCGGCAGTAATTCCACCAAAAGCATCTCCTTTTAAATTTGAGAAAAAATTTTTCATAAACTATGATACGTTAGTTTTTAATAAAATTAAGATTTTTTACGAACAAATGGAGCGCTTAATCAACTATAACCTTTAATTAACACTATCACACCCTTAAAAAAACTGAAACGGTTTACATTATTGAAAATAAAAAAAGCATTACTTAATATTAAGCAATGCCTTTGATGCGCCTTTTCTTTTTCAATTTTAGTGATGTGCTCTATTCATAGAACTCAACAGCACCTGTATTGATATCATACATTGCTCCAACAATTTTAATTTCATTGTTTTTTTCCATTTCTGAAAGTATTGGACTTTCAGCATGAATTCTATCGATAGTCAATTCAACATTTTTCTTAGATACTTCATCTACAAAATCTAAATTTTTAGACGTTCTTAAATCTTCGTCTTTAGGCTCAGTAACTGCTTTTACTGCAGGCGTGATTTTTTCTATAAGTTTTGTGAGATTTCCCAATTCGGCATGATCACATGCTCCTTTTACTGCGCCACAGCTGGTATGTCCTAACACCACAATTAGCTTAGTTCCTGCCAGCTTACAAGCAAACTCCATACTTCCTAAAATGTCTTCGTTTACAAAGTTTCCAGCAATTCTTACACTAAAAATATCACCTAAACCTTGATCAAAAACCAATTCAGCAGATACTCTAGAATCTATACAACTTAAAATCGTTGCAAAAGGAAATTGTCCTTCACTCGTATCATTTACTTGTTCCAGTAAATTTCTATTTGCCTTGAGGTTTTGTTGAAACCTTTGGTTACCTTCTTTTAAAAATTGTAATGACTTATTTGGAGTCATTG
>JAAEZL010000014.1:32892-41123 GCA_018222875.1 Algicola sp. | reverse complement strand
CTATAACATCATTTATATTATTTGTTATTGGACTGGATTGAACTTTGGCATCAGGCTTAACCCTATCTACAAATAACAGATTAATGTTACTTTTTGATAAATAACCCGATAAATTTTTAACTGAATTTTCATTGTGTTCAAAAACATATTCAATGATGTCTTGATCAGAATTGCTTTTGGTGTTTTGTAACGCATTGGTATTTTTAAAAATTTTAAACGACTTTAAAGGTTTCTCAGAGTACTTCATTAAGTGTTCTGAAAATGAAACATTAAGAGATTTGCTAAAACTATTTAAAACACCTAATGAAATTTGTTTATCTGGTGAAATACTGTTAGAATTATCTACAATCATAATTGCTCCATCATGAGTTTTTTGTATAAAATCGGCTAGATTATCACCAACAAAACTGAATGGTTTAGATTTGTTTTTACCTAAGATGACAATATCAGGTTTATAGGTATTGATAAAATTACGTATTTCATTTTTTATGTTTCCAAAAGCGTGACTTGAACTAATAGATATGTTATACTCTTTAGATATTGGTTCAATCATATTCTGTATCTCAGAATCTGTTGAAACATAGAATCTGTTTATCGTTCTAATAGCAGACAACTGACTTTCTTGTTCTACAATCTCAGTTGGTTTTTTTACATGAAACAAATGTATCTCAGCATCAATTATTTTAGCAAGGCTCACTCCATTTTTGATAGTATTGAGTGTGGTGTCTTTTAAATCTGAAAGTACCAGTATTTTATATTTATCTTTTTTCATAACGTTCTAACTTAAACTTATACTGGATTTAGGCCTCAATTGAAAGAACTCAATAAAACTTGGTGGATTTTCAACAATTCCACGTTTTGAAATTAATTTAATATCAATGTTTCTTTCTTTCGCCTTAAAGGCAAAATCATCTAAAATTTCAACAATATCATAATCAAGATATCTTGTTTTAGTAACATCAAATTCTAAATAGGTGTCTCTTGGCAAACTATCTAATTCTTTTAAAATAGCACCTTTATTAAAGAATGTTACTTCTTCAGCAAGCTCCATTTTGATTCTATGCTTTCCATTGCTCTTATCTTCAATATGAAGAAAATGAGAGTTTTGGTAGCTTTTTAAAAGTATCACTACAATGCCTACCATTAATCCTAAGCCAATACCAATTAATAAATCAGTGAAAACAATTCCTAACACAGTTACAAAAAACGGTACAGATTGCTTCCAGCCTAGCTTATACATCTTTTTAAATAAAGCTGGTTTTGCCAGTTTGTAACCCACAATCAATAAAATTGCAGCTAACACAGATAAAGGAATTTTATTAAGTAATGTAGGGATCAATATCACTGAAATCAACAGTAAAAATCCGTGAATAATAGCAGACATTTTACTTTTTCCTCCAGATTGAATATTAGCGGAACTTCTAACAATTACTTGTGTTATAGGAAGACCTCCAATTAATCCTGACAATATATTACCAGTACCTTGAGCTAATAACTCTCTATTAGTTGGTGTTACATTTTTTTCAGGATCCAACTTATCGGTTGCTTCAACACAAAGTAATGTTTCTAAACTTGCTACTAAAGCAATTGTGAAGGCTACAACCCAAACTTCTGGGTTTGTAATTTCTGAAAAGTTTGGAAAACTAAACTGACCAATAAAAGAATCAAAATCATCAGGAACAGGCACACTCACTAAATGCGATTGTGCAATAGCTAACGACTCATTAGATTGCGTAATGACGAAGAAAATGATTCCAACTACAACAGCGACTAAAGGCCCTTGAATAATTTGAAAAATCTTTCCTTTTTTGGCTAATACATTACTCCATAACAGTAAAATTCCTAATGAAATAAAGCCAACAATCATAGATCCTAATATGATGTTGTCAAAAACATTCCAAATTGCTGAAAACGTATTTTCTCCAGACGTTTCAAAAAAACTATCTGCTCCTTCTGGTTCTGCATCATAACCAAAAAAGTGAGGAATTTGCTTAAGAATAATGATAATACCAATACCTGTTAGCATTCCTTTAATGACCGAAGACGGAAAATAATACCCAATAATTCCAGCTTTAAGTAAACCAAAAATTAATTGAATAATTCCTCCTAATACCACAGCAACTAAAAAATTCTCATAACCACCTAACGTGCCTATTGCTGTTAATACAATGGCAGCTAATCCTGCTGCTGGTCCGCTAACACCAATTTTTGATCCACTCAAGGCTCCTACGACAATTCCTCCTACAATTCCTGCAATAAGACCTGAAAAAAGAGGAGCTCCACTCGCTAGTGCAATACCCAAACATAATGGTAATGCTACAAAAAACACGACTATACTAGCTGGTAAGTCGCTTTTAATAGTTTTAAACATATATAAATTCATTTAGGCCATTGAAATTAATCAACGACTCATTTTTAATAATTTTAATGGACAAGCATGTCCGTTTACTTAAAAATTATTAAATGAATTCAGGAGGAGGAGAAATTAAATTAAGGTGAGGCTTGGGATATGTTTTAAACCTGTAATGCAAGCCGTTATTACTGTTAGAAAAGTAAAGAGATTCTAACCCAATCATATTATCTGACGCCAGGACATCTAATTCAGACATTTTCTTAGACGTATTGTTTTCTTCCTCTTCAGTGATTGAATAAAAATAGGAAATATCAGTCGTGTCATCAATAGCTAAAATAACTGTTGGCGCAGATATTAAAAATGCGAAAACAATTAAAAAGAAGATGGCTGTAATATTTTTATTCATGTTTAAAAGGGAAAACAACAAAGATAAAATTTGATTTCCAAAATACTGTTAAAAAATCTTTAACATTTTAATATCGTCATTCATTACCCAGCCTGTTTTACCGTCAGATAATTTAATTTTTTTCCAGTTACTTACTGTATCTAAAACCTGAACTTTTGTTCCTTCATGAAGCACAAAAGCTTCAGCACTTCGTAGATTTGGTTCACTCTTAATCTTTGTTTCCTGAGCAAAAACGATAGCTGGCTGGTTGTTTTCAACCAATTTAAATTTATGAAACGCAAAAGCTAAAGAAACTATAGCCAACACTAAAGAGATGTTACTGGTTACAAAAGCAACGCGCTTTTTTGAAGTAGAATATGTAAAATAATACACAATAAAGAATAGTACAAAAAGCATAATAAGACCAACAGATGTTTTAGCCCAAGCATCAAAAGTCATTGTATTAGTTACATTTTTTATAAGTTTTGATATGCCAACTTCTGGCACTGCATCTATAGCATCAATGGTCATGTTTCTTGCAAAAGCAATGTTATTTTTAATGTCTTTATCGTTTGGTTTTAGCAATAAGGCTTTTTCATAATAGTAAATGCTTGGTGCAATATGATTTAACTTATAGTGGGCATTTGCAATATTAAAGTATAGTGCTGCAGAATGCTCACCAGAATCCAGTATCGTTTTGTATTTATCTAAAGCTTCGGTGTAATTTGCTTCATTGTAAAGCGCATTTGCTTCATCAAATAGCTGATTGTTTTGAGTAAAAGCTAATGTGCTTAATAAAAAGGCTAGTATGTAACTTATGTTTTTCATTTTAATCAAAAAAAGGTTTCAACTGCGCCTGTATCCTGACAAGCAGGCTCAACCTGACAATTATTACTATCTCAGTTCTTTATCAATTATCGAAATTGTTTTCGCTGCTTTATCGTAATCCTGTTGCATTTCCACATTTGTGATAGGTGTATATCTTGCCAACTCGCAGTGTTCAAGAATATTTATAAACTCTTGTATTGCATTAGCGTTTACTTGTTTTTCAGTTAATAAGGTTTGTATTTTATCTTTACTAAAATCGCTGGTTTCGATGTATAATTTCGCTTTCAGGTAATTATGTAATGCCTTTTCTAAGGCGATATAAAATGCTTCTTTTTGTCCTAGCGATTTTTTGGCTTCACCCAAATAACGTTTTGCAAGCTTATCTGCTTTTCTAATTTTATTTCCGAAGACATCTGCATTGCGTTCTTCTTTTTTCTTATGATATACCAAAGCAAGTGGAATGGCTAAAAGCGGCAACAATAATGATGTCCAGAATGCTGTACTCTTAAAAAAATAGCTGGAATTTACAGGCTCTAAATTTGCATCTGTTTTAACAAAAGCAAACTGATCACCATTTAAAACTACATTTTGCTTGCTGTTATTAACTGAAGCAAAATTATTATCGGAATTTGATGTGTTAACCGGACCTTCAAGAACATTAATGACAATTTCACCAGATGATACAGTTTTATAACTATCTGCCTTAGGATCAAAATAGGAAAACGAAATACTTGGCACAGGATACTTGCCTTTATATTGTGGAACGATAGTGTAGCTATCTGAAATAGAGCCGTTCATTCCACTGAGATTTGTGTTGATGTTTTCGTTGTGTTCTGGTTCGTAAACTTCAAGTGAATTAGGTAATCTCAGTTTTGGTAATTCAAAAAGTTTCAGGTTTCCATTGCCTGTAACCTCAACTCTTGCCTGTAATGATTCTGAAGCATTCAATTCGGTTTTAGACGTAATGACATTAAATTTAAAATCACCAACTGCTCCAGAGAAGTTATCTGGTTTTCCATTTTCTGGTAATGATTTTACATCTATTGTTCTACTTCCTGCTGAAACTCGTTTGTTAACCTGAGTCATTAAACGACCTCCAAAAATATCTCTACGATTTGTAGGCACTTCAACAGTAACGTCTAAAGTTAAAGGTTCTATTTCCAGCTTTCCTGTTTTTTGAGGATATAAAACGGTTTTTCTAAGCACAACATATCTGTAGTTGTCATCACCATTATAGCTGCCATTCTGAACTTTTAAACCTTTAATATCGATATTCTGACTCCAGAAGTCATTGTATCTCGGATTATCAATTTCTCTCCAATTACTAACACCTGTGCTTTGTGAAACATAAAGCTTATAAACTACGGTAATGGCTTCATTGAGATAAGGGTTGGCTTTAGATACTTCGGCAACTAAATGAATGTTTTCTGTTGCTACATTTTCAGCATTATCAGGATCATTTGGTCGCTTTACAGCTGCAGTAACATTAACGGTTACCACTTGTGTTTTATAAACTTCGCCTTCAATTTCAATAGTAGCCTGATTTATTTTAATTTGTCCTCTATTCTTTGGTGCAAGAAAATAACTATAGGTTTTCTTATAGGAACGTTTTCCATTTAACCAGGACTGACTCACAGATGTATTTGGTCCGCCAACAACGGTAAACCCATTAAAATCAGGTGGATTAAAATTGTCACCATCTTTATTCATTTCAAAATCAATACGCAAACGCTCATTGATTCCAAGCTTGGTCTTACTTACTTTCGCTTCAAATGTAATTTGTGCAGAAGCGATACTTGTAGAAAGTATTAAGAGTAGAATTGATATGTGTTTAATCCGTTTCATTATTTTTTAAAAACACTTCGACTACGTATAGTGTGACTATGTTATTTTAAAATTTCTTAATTGAAGTCTTATAGAATTTAACTTCAAACTGATTACCAGTCTTTTTCTGTTTTAACTTTAATTCCTTTTTGTTTTTCGGCATTGATTTTCTCCTGAACTTTTTGTTCCTGATTGTTCATCGCCTCTAACAGATTTTTTATTTGCTGAGGAGATAACTGACCTTGTTTTGGTTGAGGCTGACCTTTCTGATCTTTATTTTCACCTTCTTTACCATCTTTTTCATCTTTAGGCTTGCCTTGATCATCCTTTTGATCATCACCTTCTTTTTTGTCCTGGTCTCCTTCGTCTTTTTTATCCTGATTATCTTCTTTTTCTTCGTTCTCTCCTTTGTCTTTCTCTTCGTCGTCACCTTCTTTTTCCTGCTCTTTTTCCTGCTGGTCGTTTTCATCTTGTTGATCCTGTTGCTGCTCTGCACATTCTTTTGCAATTGCAAAATTATAACGTGTTTCGTCATCAGTAGGATCGTTTCTCAAAGCATTTTTAAAAGCTTCAACAGCTTCTTTGCACTGTTTGTTTTGCATTAGAATGTTTCCTATATTATGATAAGCCTTATGCTTTTCTGCTTTAGACGTTGCATTTTCAGCAGCTTGGGTATGACGAAATAAGGCTTCATCATACTGACCTTTTTGATAATACGAATTTCCTAAGTTGTAGGTTCCTGCAATAGTAGTCGGTTGTTCTGAAATGGCTTTTCTATATTCCATTTCTGCTGAAATATAATCTTCTGAACCAATAAGTTCATTTCCTTCATAGACATAATTATTAGCCTTTTGAAGCTGAAGCTCTTTTTCTTTGTCCTGAGCGAAAGAAACGGCAAAAACCAAAACCATAAAAATGTTTAAAATCTGTTTCATTTTATGTTCTAAGTTAAGGTCAGAATTATATGTTAATGTATTGACTTTCATGTTATGCAAACAGCAATATAAAAAACTGTTGGACTTGTTATAGTTAAAGATTTTATAAAATATTCTAATACTATTTTAAAGGTTAGAAATTCTCGTTGAAAAGGTTCAGTCGTTTTAACCATCCTGTTTTTCGTTCTAAAAAGAAAATATCTATAAACAGAAAAAAGAATGCAAAGGCTAAAAACCATTGAAACTGATCTTTAAAATCGGCAAACTCTTTTGCTTCAAATTCTGTTTTATCCATTTTGTTGAGAATATCTCTGATGGTATCGACCACTTCAATGGTATTACTTCCGTTAATGTAAGCTCCATTGGCTTCATCTGCAATACCTTTAAGTGTATCTTCATTTAACCTGGTAATTACAGTGTCACCATTATTATCTTTTTTATAATTTAAGACGATTCCGTTTCGCTTGATTGGAATTGGTCCACCTTTAACATCACCAACACCAATTGTAAAAATCCGAATGCCTTCTTTACTGGCTTCTTCGGCAACACTTGCAGCTTCATCCGTATGATCTTCGCCATCAGAAATAATAATGAGCACTCTGTTCGTTTGTTCTTCGTTGTCAAAATAGGTCTTAGACAGTTCTATGGCTTCACTGATTGCTGTTCCCTGTGAAGACAGCATGTCTGTGTTCATATTCTGCAAGAACATTTTTGCAGACGCATAATCTGTTGTAATTGGTAACTGAGGAAATGCTTTTCCTGCATAGGCAATAATTCCGACGCGATCACTTGCCAGGTTATTGATGATTTGCGTGACTAATTGTTTAGATTTTTCCAAACGGTTAGGCGCAATATCTTCAGCCAACATACTTTTTGAAACATCAACAGCAAATACAATATCGACACCTTCTCGTTTTACGGTTTCAAGCTTGGTTCCAATTTTAGGATTTACTAAAGCGATGGTTAAACATAAAAAAGCCAAACACAGAACAATCACTTTTAAGGTTGATTTAAACAAGGATTGGTTTGGACTTAAGCGTTTTAAAAGTGCTTTATTAGCAAAGCGTTTTTGAGTCTTATACTTCCAAATTTGAAGCACAATAAAGAGCAGGATAATTACTGGAATTACCATTAAAACCCAAAACCATATTTTTTCTTCTAATTGAAACATGTTTCTTACTTTCTAAACAAAACTTCTAAAAATTGTATACCTCAACAGCAATTCTAATAAGAGCAATAAACCTGCTAAAATGACTAACGGTCTGTATTTCTCTTCGTAATTATAGAATTTAAATTCTTCGATTTCTGTCTTTTCTAATTTGTTGATTTCATCGTAGATTTCAACAAGCTTTTTATTATTGGTCGCTCTGAAATATTTTCCTCCTGTAACTTCTGCTATTTCTTTTAGCAGATCCTCATCAATTTCAACCTGTACTCTTCCATATTGAAATGAACCATTAGGTTTAATTGCTACAGGAGATAAAGCCATTCCATTAGTTCCTAAACCGATTGTATAAGTTTTAATGCCATACTCGACAGCTAACTCACTTGCGATTTTTGGATCAATAAACCCAGAATTATTTACACCATCTGTTAGTAAAATAATGACTTTACTTTTCGCTTTGCTATCTTTCAATCTGTTTACAGACGTTGCTAAGCCCATTCCTATGGCTGTTCCTCCTTCAATAATGGTATTGTATTTAATATCTCTAAGCGAACGCAACACAATAGCTTTGTCACTTGTAATTGGTGTCTTCGTATAACTCTCTCCTGCATATTCTACAAGTCCGATTCTATCATTTGGTCGTCCTTGAATAAATTGAGCTGCAACTTTTTTTAAGGCTTCCAGTCTGTTTGGTAATAAATCTTTAGCCAGCATACTTGCTGAAACATCGATAGCCATAAC
>JAAEZL010000014.1:5400-32882 GCA_018222875.1 Algicola sp. | reverse complement strand
TAACAATATCGATACCTCTTGTTGTTTTAGTTTTTGAAGAGACATCAACTGTTCGAGGTCTTGCCAAAGCAGTAATTATTAATGCTAATGCCAGCAGTCTCAATACAAACAACATAGGTTTTAAACTGGCAACCCATGATTTTGTGATTTTAAACCCTTTTATATTGGATATTTTAAGCTCTGCTGTTTGCTTTTTCATAGTAAACAAATACCATAACACAGTTAATGGTAGCAATAGTAAAAGCCAAAACATCTCTTTATTTAAAAACTCTATTCCTTCTAACATTACTCCTCAGCTTTTTTAAGTTCTATTGAATTTAGAATGCGCTCTACAGTTTTTTCAGCATAGACATCATCATCTTTCCATGTTATAATGATTTGTTGCATAATCTTTTCACCTTCAGCAACAAAATGAATGATTGCATAATGACCATCTACAACATTTTCCGAATTCGATACTGGAAATCTTGCTGTTCCATACGTTTTTAATCCTTCAGCAGCATTAGGTGTAATAAACTGTTCTCTTTTTACAATAATATCTTTAATTCCTTTTGCTTCAAGTTGTCTGATGGCTGCTTCTGGCGCTTCTTTTAAATTGATAGGATTTTCTTCTCCAGCCTTAGTAACTGTCGTCGTACTCACGATAACACTAAAGACATCTAAAACACTTCCATAACCAAACGCTTTAATTTTAACGCTCTCTTTTAACTCGGCTGGCACAGGAGTTTCTAAACGCTTTAACACTTTAGGCGTACTAATTGTTACAGGTGGAATGCCATATTCACTTCTCACCCAATTACCTTCCAAAAGTTCTTTGCTTTCGTGACCAATAAGCGTGTCTTTTACATAGGAGAATCCATATTTAATACCAAGTCCTACAAAAGTTGCAATGACTAAAAACAATGATATAAAAACTGTTAGAAGAATTTTTTTACGCTTCTTTTTAAGCGCTTGCTCTTCTTTGTATTGTGCGTTGAGTAATTTTTCTTCCTCAGTAGGTTCTGGCAACGCTTCTTTAACGTGATCTATTTCAATATCAATTGTATTTCTGTCTAATTTAGCGAGTTCAATATCAGGAGCAGACTTGGCAAATTTCACTAAATCGGCACGCTTTAAAATAGTTTCAAGGTTTCTAATGTCGTCTTTACTCAGCTCTATCTGATTAGCGTCTTTTATGAGGTTTAATCTTGAAATTAATTCGTCAGTAGTACTCTCAAGAGCTTTATCATACACTTTTTCATCTAAATATTTTCTGATGATAAACGTCAATTCGGAATAGTAGTCTTTCAATTCTGCATTCTGAAGGTATGTGCTTTCATCAAGCTTTTTTAAAGCCAGTTTAGCTCTGTCATAAGGCGGAAGCAATGCAATTTTAGCTTCTTCAGATAAAGGTTTCTTTCTCCAGATTAACCAATAGAGCAGAAATGCGATAAATAGTACCGCCAAAAGAATACCTAAAATAATCAGCCATCGATTACTGCTGCTTTTTTCAACTTGGATAAATGGCTTGATATCGTAAAGTCCTTGTTTTGTGGTGTCAACCTCAATGTTCGAAACTTCAACGCGCAGTGAATCTGTAAAAAACGTTTTAGAACCAATGATAATTTTTTGTTTCGGAATAGTATAGGAACCCGAATCAAACTGAGTTAATCCATATCTTTTTACAAGCTGATACTTAGCATTATTTTTTGTGGTATCTACTTTGTAGGATTCAATCATTTCCAAAGGCGAAAATGTTTGTCCTTCAGGAAATACAACCAAATCTGTAGTATCGGCTTCCACCTCAACTTTAAATGTGATTTGCTGACCAATTTTGATTTTGGTAGAATCTATTGATGACGTGACTTGTGCAGATAAGGCAGCAGATATTAGGCATAAGGCAAACGTAAAAAAGATTGAAACCTTATTCGTTAGAGAAACCATAATATGTATAAACTTACTACTTATCACTTTTTACTTTTTACTTTTTACTTAAATATTATCTAGTTTTAAAATAGCCTAATAATTTTTTGACATAGCTTTCATCAACACGACAATCAATAGTTCCTGCTCCAGATTTGGTGAATGCAGTTTTAAAGACCTCTACTTTTTCGTGATAATAATTGCTGTAATTCGCTCTGATTTTTTTAGAACCTGTATTAACCAAAACCAGCTCTCCACTCTCTTCGTCTTCCATTTGAACCATCCCCAGATTTGGAATGCTTTCTTCGTGCTTATCGTAAATTCTTATACCAGTAATGTCATGTTTGTTTGCCGCAATTTTAAGTGTTTGAGAGTAATCATCTGCAATGAAATCACTCAACACAAACACAATGGCTTTCTTTTTCATCACATTAGATAAAAACTTTAATGCTTCGGAAATATTCGTGCGTTTACTTTTAGGTTCAAACTCAATAAGTTCACGAATAATTCGCAATACGTGTGAGCGTCCTTTTTTTGGTGGAATGTAAAGTTCGATCTCATCTGAGAATAAAATTAATCCGATTTTATCATTATTCTGGGTTGCTGAAAAGGCTAGTGTTGCAGCAATTTCGGTTGCAATTTCATTTTTAAACTGATCAACTGTACCAAACAATTTTGATCCAGAAATATCGACCATAAGCATCATGGTAAGCTCTCGTTCTTCTTCAAACACTTTTACATAAGGTTCGTTGTAGCGCGCAGTAACATTCCAGTCAATGTTTCTAACATCATCGCCAAACTGGTACTGTCTTACTTCGGAAAACGTCATACCACGACCTTTGAAAGTCGAATGGTATTCGCCTCCAAAAATATGATCAGACAATCGCCTGGTCTTGATCTCAATCTTTCGTACTTTTTTTAGTAATTCCTTAGTATCCATTGTTTTGTTTTGTCATTCCGCACTTGATACGGAATCTTTCTGATAAAATTTCCGACAAATAATAATGAGATTCCTGCTTTCACAGGAATGACAACACTATGGTACTTCGATTTCGTTTACAATTTTATTGATGATATCTTCTGAAGTGATGTTTTCAGCTTCTGCTTCGTAAGTAATTCCGATTCGATGACGCAACACATCATGAACAATGGCACGAACATCTTCAGGAATCACGTATCCACGTCGTCTTATAAAGGCGTAGCATTTTGCTGCAGTGGCTAAATTAATACTACCACGCGGAGATGCTGCAAAAGAGCTTAATGGTTTTAAATCTGCCAGTCTGTATTTTTCAGGATAACGTGTTGCGAAAATAATATCAAGAATGTACTTTTCAATTTTCTCGTCCATGTACACTTCTCTAACGGCTTTTTGAGCATTCAGAATTTGTGCAACAGACACCACAGGATTTACCTTGTCCCAACTTCCTTTGAGATTAGCTCTCATAATGAGTTGCTCTTCATCCTGTTTTGGGTAATCTATGACTGTTTTTAGCATAAAACGATCCACTTGAGCTTCAGGCAAAGGATAGGTTCCTTCTTGCTCCACTGGATTTTGAGTTGCCATTACCAGAAATGGCTTATCTAAAATAAAAGTTTCATCACCAATAGTTACCTGCTTTTCCTGCATGGCTTCTAATAAAGCCGATTGTACTTTAGCTGGTGCTCTGTTAATTTCATCAGCAAGCACAAAATTAGCAAAAATAGGTCCTTTTTTTATAGAGAAATCGTTGAGTTTCATGTTGTAAATAAGTGTCCCAACAACATCTGCAGGTAATAAATCTGGTGTAAACTGAATTCTGCTAAAACTACCATCAACAGCTTGCGATAAGGTATTAATAGCTAAGGTTTTTGCGAGTCCAGGAACACCTTCTAATAAAATATGACCTTGTCCGAGTAACCCAATGAGCAATCGTTCGACCATGTGTTTTTGACCAACAATTACTTTGTTCATTTCCATAATTAGCAAATCAACAAAAGCACTTTCTTTTTCAATTTTCTCATTAATCGATTTGATATCGATTGTTCCAGTTTCTTCCATTATCTATATATTTTAAAAAGAATATTACTATCTAACTTATTTCGTACCGCAAATTGTTAAATTTTTTCTTCGTTTGCTGTTAATAATTGGTTAAAAAATAAAGAGCAGTACTGATCGTACTGCTCTTTTTAAATCTATAAAACTCAAACTGTTTAAAACAGATTATATAATCGCATTAAGGTATTTGTTTTCGGATTTAATTCAACTTGATTTCCTTCTGAAAAATGTACAGATTCATCAATATTCAATTCTACCGTAAACTCGTAGAGTTTGTTTTCAACTAATTGTTTTTCAAGTATATTCGTAACGTTACCATATTCATATTCTACATCTACAACGTACTCAATATTATTTTTTACAACGGTATTCTCATCTCCTAGAACTATTTTTATGCTGTAGATAAATTCAGCAGGCACTTGTTCAAAATCAACTAAAGTGAGCACCTGATTTCCAGTGAAATCAGTTAAATCTTGTACACCTGTATTAATCGTATTTAAGTTCAACCATGCATTTGGATCTGTTTCATCTTCTAAAACTTTCAGCTGAACATCTAAAATTTCAAGATTAAATCTGCTAAACTGCGTTTGGGTACCAACAAGTTTTACATTAACCAAACTATTTTCAAGCGGTGAAGTTTCTACTTCTTTTGAACAACTTGTGAATAATACAATGGCTAGTAAACTAAGTAACAGTGTTTTTGTGTTGTAAGAAAATATCATGATTTGGGTCATTTAATAATTACTAAACAATGATACCTTATTACTTAAGATTTGACTATTTTTATACATGAATTGCAGAAAAACCTCTATAAACTGAAAAAAAAGTGAAATATTCTCGATTAATTGCAGGTACCATGACTTGGGGAAGTTGGGGAAAGCAGCTTAAAAAAAAAGACATGATAGCATTAATGTATCACTGTCTTGAAAATTCAATAACCACATTCGATCATGCCGACATTTATGGAGGCTACACCACAGAGGCCGACTTTGGAAATGCCTTTGCTGAAAGTGATATCAAACGAGAAGACATTCAGCTTATCTCAAAATGTGGCATACAATATATAAGTGATAACAGACAAAATACGGTTAAGCATTACGATTATAGCAAAGACTATATTATCTGGTCTGCTGAAACCTCTTTAAAGCATTTAAAAACAGATTATTTAGACCTCTTTCTGTTGCATAGACCGAGTCCGTTGATGCATCCTGATGACATTTCAGAAGCGATTGTCACCTTAAAACAGCAAGGTAAAATAAAAGATTTCGGTGTATCAAACTTTACAACTTCACAAGTTGAATTAGTTTCCAATGCTGTAGACATTTCAGTAAATCAAATTGAATTTTCTCTAACACAACATTCGGCAATGCACAATGGCTCATTAGATCAAATGTTACTAAATCATATCACACCAATGGCCTGGTCTCCTTTAGGCAGTGTTTTTAAAGTAGACAATGAGCAAACCAGGCGCATTCACAAACAATTAGGAGAACTTATGGATGTTTATAATGCTACTGAAGATCAACTATTACTAGCATGGACTTTAAAACATCCAGCTCACATTCATCCAGTGATTGGTACAACCAATAAAAATAGAATTACAGACGCTAAGAACGCAGAACATATTGACCTAAAATTGGAGGATTGGTTCAAAATATTAGTGGCTTCACAAGGTCATAAAGTTCCTTAACTAAAAATAATAAAATGAATAAAACTGCCCTAATTACTGGAGCTACAAGCGGAATTGGCAGAGCAACTGCCCATGAATTTGCAAAACATGGTATTAATTTAGTGCTCTGTGGAAGACGTCAAGAGCGACTTGATACTATTAAAAAAGCATTGAGCAAACAAACAGATGTTTACACTCTTAATTTTGATGTGAGAGATAAAGTAGCTACTCAAAGTGCTATTGCTTCTTTACCTGATACTTTTAAAACTATTGATATATTAATCAATAATGCCGGAAATGCACATGGTTTAGATCCCATTCAAACCGGAGATTTAGACGATTGGGATGCGATGATGGACATTAATGTAAAAGGGTTGCTTTATGTGAGTAAGGTTATTATTCCTCAAATGACCGAACGTAAATCGGGACACATCATCAATATTGGCTCATCTGCAGGAAAAGAAGTATATCCCAAAGGCAATGTGTATTGTGGAAGTAAACATGCTGTTTTAGCAATTACTGAAGGTATGCGAATAGATTTAAACCCTTTCGGAATAAAAGTCACTGCTATTAATCCTGGTTTGGTAGAAACTGAGTTTTCGAAAGTTAGGTTTAAAGGTGATGCCTCAGCAGACACGGTTTATAAAGGTTATAAAGCTTTGCAAGCTGAAGATGTTGCTGAAGTCATTCGGTTTGCCGTTTCACGACCTGCTCATGTAAATATTGCAGATGTGTTGATGTTTTGTACAGCTCAGGCTAATTCTACTATTGTGAATAAAAACTAATAGATAATAACCCATTGATTAATAAACGTCTTTTAATTAAAAACCTGCTGGCTCACAACGATGAGAACAGTTTTTATGATAAAAAACGAAAGATTGACATCACTCATAAAGAAGGTAAGGCCAAATTTTTAAAGCACGTCTGTGCACTTTCAAATAGCAATCCGAAAAACAACGCTTATATTGTAATTGGTGTTGAAGATGAGGACAATAAAATTATTGGTGTTACTTTTTTTGATGATAGTAAAATTCAAAATCTCATTAATGCCTATCTAACACATCCTCCTATTGTTCAATATGAGAATATTCCGTTTCCACACTTACCAGATAATAAAGTTGTAGGTCTTGTGACCATCAGACCAATTGACAAAATCACCTCACTAAGAAAAAACATCTGGAAATATTATGGTGGCTCTGTTTTTTTTAGAGATGGAAGCATGAGCATGCCTAAAGTATTTGATATTGAAATTAAAGATATCAACTCTAAAATTGTTTCTGAAATTGAAAGTCATGCTCAAAATAACATTCAATACACCCTTGACGGTGTTTTTGATTTTATGGACAAGCGAAAAGATTTTAATCCACAGTATAAAGTATTTAAAGAGTATTTTGTGTTGTGCTGGTCTGGTCAAAAGAAAATAGTTAAAGATAAAGTCTATTATTCCAGAGTAGATATTGAATTGATTAATGAACAGGTTCGTTTATTTTTTTCCACACTTGATGAAGTATCTATAACCTTTACTGAAAATTCGTTTCAGATTATTGAATATGTGAGTCTCGGACTTCAAAACTCATTTAAGTATTACGAATTAGAAAAAACCATCATTCATTTTGAAGACAATGCACATTACAACATTGAAACCAAACTCTTGTTTGAACCACCTCAATTTGATAAAAAAGTATTGCATCATATTTATAATTCTAATAATACCTTGGTTGAAAAACTCAAGAAAGGACTTTCATTAACTAAAAACGATAGGATAGATTTAAGAAACCTTCCTGCCACTTATCTTATTTGCTATCTCAATTTATTTCATGAAGCCATTGATAAATTAACGGAAGCTAAACCGTATTTAAAAAAACACAGTGAGTCTATTTATACATCATATCAGGAAGTCATGCGGATTTTGAGAAAGGTAAAATACAGTTAATCGAAGAAATTTAACAGGAATTGTCGTTCAACTAATTTTTCTGCTAATTGTAGAATTAATTCCTGTTCAGCTTCACTTTTTACGAGATTTGTTTTGCTATTAATCAATTACATATAACCTTGTTTCAATTGTCGATTTATCGGTTGAGAAATAAGGTTTTTGTTTTTTACAGGATTGTTTTATTATAATAATTTCTATTCAGACCAAAATAAAATACAATCCATACCATTCATACAGTTTTTTTTACCACTCATAGTTTATTTTGTAAAGCAACTCTTTTTTTCACCATTTTTGTTATGCTATTAATCAATTACAAACTACCTTGTTTCAATCGGATTACCGATAAAGAAATAAGGTTTTTGTTTTTTGGAGTCCTATATAAAATCTAATTTGGAAAAGCTTTTGTTAAGTATGGCATCGTCTTCAACTCCTAACCATTTGCCTAATAGCGTTGCATAAATAGACCTGAAATCTACTGAGTATTTTACATCACCATTATCATCTAAATTTGATAAACTAGCCAGTTCATTATAGAAACCTGGTGTTTTAAATTGATTACCTATAATAAATACATTACTTGCTGCACCATGATCGGTTCCATTGGCAGCATTTTGCTTCACGCGTCTTCCAAATTCTGAAAACGTTAAAATAAGCGTATCGTTAAAAGTACCTTGTTGCTTTAAATCTGAAACAAAAGCCGCTATACTTTCTGCATAGATTTTTAGCAGTCGCGATTGTTTGTTTGGTTGTCCTGCATGTGTATCGAAACCACCCAGTGAAGCATAAAATACTTTTGTTTCAATACCAGAGTTAATAAGCTTTGAAGTTGTTTTTAACTGGTTGGAAAATTCATTATTTGGATACTCTTGCGTATTTGAAGCGGTTTTGTGTTTTTCGAAAATATACTTTGCTGAAGATTCTGCAGCTATCATCGTTTTATATAAATAGCCTAAATTATGTTCACTTAAATGTTCGTCTTGATAGAAGTTCAATACATTTTTAAAATAAGGATCCTGAGAAGTTCTAAATAATACTTCAGGGTTTTTGGCAGCTATTCCATTCATGTGCTCCCCTTTTAAAGCTAACGATAAGCTGTCATCAATCTCAATAGCATTATAAGGATGGTTGCCATACGTATCCAAATAGCGACCTATCCAGCCTGTTTGTAAATTTTGATCTGAGCGACTTGCAGTTTGCCAAATGTCTGTTGATCTGAAATGTGAACGATTGGGATTTGGATAGCCAACATTGTTAATAATGGTCAAATGACCTTGATCATATAACTTTTTTAATGGTAAAAAGTTAGAATGAAAACCGAGTTCATCAGTAACTTTGATAAGTTCATTTTTTTTAATTCCAATGCTTGGTCTGTTGCGGTAATACACATCATTATTAAACGGAATAACAGTATTTAAACCATCATTACCACCAGCAAGCTGAATAATTACCAAACGCCTGTAACCTAAACCCGTTGTGGTTAAATTTTCGAATGCTTTTACGAAGTTAGGCACGAAAAACAGACTACTCGCTAATGTGGATTGTTTTAAAAATTGTCTTCTTTCCATAATTAACACATTTGGTATTCTGGTAATGACATTAATTGCACACAAAAATTTCGTTTGGAGTTTTTGTTTAATGTCTTTAAATAGGTATCGGTTCCGTCACTCAATTCTGGAATAACAAGTTGTTGTTTCATGGCTTCATAAGAAAAATGATTATACTGTTTTTCGAATGTTTCCCAGTCTACCTTTACAGATACAAATTTGTTTTTACGCTGTTTGGTATAGTATTTTTCAAAGCTGTCTTCAAATTCTCCTTTTTCCTTTATTGAGATTTTAGCATTTGCTAATAGGATGGATGGCAGTTTCAATCGTAACATAATGGTATTACTATCAATCCAGCTTTTTCCTCCTTTCCAACCAGCAACATTTGGCGGATTTAATAACATCTGTCCTAAAAGCTTTTGAATTTTAATCACATCATTTGTTTTTTCGAACGTAAGAGGAACCGTTCTTGACAGACCTACTAAAAACTCAATTGGCGATTTTATCTTTGAACCAATATTAGCATCATCATAAAACCAATCAGACATAAATAGATGTCTCATTAATGTTTCAATATTGTAATCTTTAAAAAAAACGGTTGCTAATTCTTCAACTCTAACTTCATCAATAGTATCATTAACAAAATAGCGGTAAATTTTCCGACATATAAAACGAGCGCATTGCTTTTCTTTTAAAATGATATCAATAATAGCATCACCATCATAGCGTCCTGTATGACCAAAAAATGTTTTAAAATTATAATCATGCTGAAATTTCCGAAGTACAAATTCACCTTCAAAATTATGATTGTAACCTGTAAATGCTTTGGCACTTTCTTTGATATCTTCTTCCGTATAATGGCCTTCACCTAAAGTGAATAATTCCATTAATTCTCTGGCAAAATTCTCGTTAGGTTTTTGTTTTCGGTTTTGCTTATTATTTAAATATTTAAGCATTGCTGCCTCTTTAGAAATGGCTTTGACAAAATCTCCAAAATTCCCTAAAGCATGACGTCTTAGGGTGTTATTGTACTGTTGGACATGAATAATATTATGATCTCGACACACAAAATGGTTCGCCCAGAATAAGGTCATTTTCTCTCTTAAAAGTTCATCTGTACTAACAAGTCTGTTAACCCAAAGCGCATTGAAACGTTTCAACTTGTTTCTACTTATCTTATTAAAATCCTGTAGTTTACTCTTATCTTTTAAAACAGCTTTTACAGTAAATTGTTCTAAGTCTGAGGTATCAATTTTCAGCGGACTTATTTTCGAAGAATTTTGAAACAACGTATTTACCACTTGACGTTTATCTATTTTAGATAAATTATTTAGCTGATTTGCTGTGACTCCAAAACCTGCTCTCCAGTATAAATGTTGAATGTCTTGTGGCTTCATGATTCTTTGACTTATTAAAATCAAATTCGTTTAATATATCACAAAAACTGCTCCAAAAAACTGAGAATCACTATTAAGAAGAGACGTTAGCCGTTGAACTATAGCAGCTGTAATACAATTAATAATATACCTGGTGTAAAACCTAAAAGAGAAACTACAAATCGCCTTTTAGCCTTTTTTTTGACAAGTAAAAATATCAATAATGGAAGAATTAAAAAGACAGTAGTATAAAGAATTAGAGCAACCCAATCACTTAAGCGACTTAAATACACAAAAGTTCTGATACCTTCATCTAAAAATGCAACTATATTGGTTAACACAAAGCTTATTAAGACTAATAACAAAATGTATTTACGCATCATAAAAAAAGCCATTTCTAACAGAAACGGCTTTTTTAATTTATTTATTGTATGCTAAAATTACAGATCAAATTTAATACCTTGCGCTAAAGGCAATTCATCAGAATAGTTGACTGTATTTGTTTGTCTTCTCATGTACACTTTCCAGGCATCAGAACCAGACTCACGTCCGCCACCAGTTTCTTTTTCACCACCAAAAGCTCCACCAATTTCAGCACCAGAAGTTCCGATATTGACATTTGCTATTCCACAGTCTGAACCAGCATACGATAAAAATTTCTCTGCTTCCTTCATTTCGTTGGTCATAATTGCTGAAGATAACCCTTGAGCTACACCATTTTGCTTTTCGATAGCATTTTCGACGTCTCCAGAGTATTTCATCAGATATAAAATTGGCGCAAACGTTTCATGTTGTACAATTTCAAAATGATTTTCAGCTTCAATGATAGCTGGCTTAACATAACAGCCACTTTCAAAACCTTCACCTTCTAGAACGCCTCCTTCAACGAGTACATTTCCACCTTCAGCTTTTGCTTCTTCAATAGCAGCTAAATAGGTGTTTACAGAATCTTTATCAATTAAAGGTCCAACGTGATTGTTTTCATCTAAAGGATTACCAATTTTAATTTGACCATAAGCACCAACAATAGCATCACGAACTTTATCATAAACCGATTCGTGAATAATTAATCGTCTTGTTGACGTACAACGTTGTCCGCAAGTTCCAACAGCACCAAATACTGCACCAGGAACTACGACTTTTAAATCGGCAGAAGGTGTTATAATAATGGCATTATTTCCTCCTAACTCTAATAAAGATTTTCCAAAACGTTCAGCAACTGTTTTTCCAACGATACGTCCCATTCTGGTAGAACCTGTAGCAGAAACTAATGGAATTCTTGAATCTGTTGTCATAAACTCACCAACCTTATAATCACCATTAATGATACAAGAAATACCTTCAGGTAAATTGTTATCTTTTAAAACTTCTGCTATTATATTTTGACAAGCCACAGAACATAAAGGTGCTTTTTCAGAACCTTTCCAGACACAAACATCACCACAAATCCAGGCTAAAGCCGTATTCCAGGCCCAAACTGCAACTGGAAAATTAAATGCAGAAATAATGCCTACAACACCTATTGGATGCCATTGCTCTCTCATTACGTGTCCTGGACGTTCAGACGGAATTACTTGTCCGTTTAACTGTCTTGATAACCCAACAGCAAAATCACAGATATCAATCATTTCCTGAACTTCACCATAACCTTCCTGCAACGATTTTCCCATTTCATAGGATACTAATTTCCCAAGTGGTTCCTTTAAATCTCTTAATTTATTACCAAACTGACGAACAACTTCACCACGTTGCGGAGCAGGTACATCTCTCCATGATTTAAATGCTTTAGTTGCAGCATCCATGACTTTATCGTAATCTGCTCTTGTTGTTGTTTTTACTTTTCCAATTAACTGGCCATCAACAGGAGAGTAAGATTCAATAATGTCTCCATTTGAAAAATTATTAGAACCTGTAGATGTTCCTTCATTTATGTCTTTAACACCTAATTGTTGTAAGGCTTCTTTTATTCCGAAATCGGTAGCGATTGCTTCCATATCTTCTTGTTTTTTATGAATTATTAAATTTTGACGCGAAGTTACTAATAAAAAGTCATTTTCCCTTGAAGACTTTTGGTTAATAATGTAACTTTAAACCACTTATAAATTCCTTAATCTCATGAGAAAATCTATCCTTTTAATTCTACTGTTAGTAGTCATTTCTAGCTGTAAAAAGAATACTCAAAGCAATTATGATAGTGATGTAGATTCTGATATCACAACCAATGCAACTAAAAAAGTAAACGAGTTTGCAATTATTATTCACGGAGGAGCAGGAACCATTCTGAAAGAGAACATGACACCTGAAACAGAAGCTGCTTACAAATCTAAGTTGGAAGAAGCCATCAAAGTCGGTTATGAGATTCTTAAACATGGAGGAAGCAGTCTGGATGCTGTTCAGAAAACCATTAATGTTATGGAAGATTCTCCACTTTTTAATGCAGGAAAAGGGGCTGTGTTTACCAATGCTGAAACCAACGAACTCGATGCCTCCATTATGGATGGAAAAACTCTAAATGCAGGAGCTTCAGCAGGAACAAAAACGGTTAGAAATCCTATAAATCTGGCTAGAGTCATTATGGAAAAATCACCTCATGTGATGATGGCTGGAACAGGTGCTGAAACCTATGCAAAAGAACAAGGCTTATCTATAGTTGATCCTGACTATTTTTTTACTGAAAGACGTTTCAATGCATTAAAACGTGTAAAAGAAAAGGAGGCTAACAACGCTAAGCCCATCGACACAGAATCTGCTTATTTAGAATTCTATGATTCAGATATCAAGAATTATAAATTTGGAACTGTTGGCTGTGCAGCATTAGACAAAAACGGAAATCTTGCTGCTGGGACTTCAACTGGAGGCATGACTAACAAACGTTATGGTCGTGTTGGTGATGCGCCAATTATAGGTGCAGGAACTTATGCTAATAACAATTCATGTGCAGTATCGAGTACTGGTTGGGGCGAATATTTTATTCGCGCAATGGTTGCCTACGATATTTCGGCATTAATGCAGTACAAAGGCTTAACACTTCAAGAAGCCGCTCGAGAAGTCATTCAAAAGAAAATACCAGAACTTGGTGGTGATGGCGGAATCGTTGCAGTAGATAAAAATGGAACTATGGTTGCTGAGTTTAATACTGCTGGAATGTACAGAGCAACAATGAATGATAAAGGCGAACTGGACATTGGGATTTACAAAGAATAAAACGAATACTACATATGTGTCAACGAATTCTATTTTATAGTTAACACATATCAAAAAGTTAACATGCAGGCACATTAAATACTTTAAATTTAGGCTATTAAACTATCAAAAGATGGTTTGAATTTTAAGTTTTAACCATGAAATTATAACGTTAACCATGAAGCTAAATCAGATTTCAATACTCATCTTAAGCCTTGTTATTATGTTTTCCTGTAAGAAGAAAGACAGCATCACGCAGGACACTGATAATCTATTTAAGTATAGAGATTACATAAGTTATACGTCTTCTGGATTACAATCGGTTACTGAACCAATCACAATTAATTTATCTAAAGATGTTGAAGGTTGGGAAGCAGATCAAGAAATTACTGAAGATATTATTAAAATCTCTCCTCACACTGAAGGCACTCTAAAAACCCTAAACTCGCACACCTTAGTATTTACACCAGATGAGCATCTCGAACCAGCTACAGAATATACTGTGTTATTAAAACTGGATGAGATCTACAAAGGCATGCCTAAAGACTATGAAGATTATGTGTTTCAGTTTAAAACCATCACACCTGGTTTCAGTTTGGTTACTAAAGATTTACAATCCTATTCTAAAAAATGGCAGTACTTAGAAGCCGTTATAAAATCTGCTGATGTAATTTCTATTGAAGATGCTAAAACCCTGGTTGAAGCTTCACAAAATGGAAAACCTTTAAAGATTCATTTCAATGAATTAGTAGAAAATTCAAAGTATTTTGAATTCAGAATTGATAGTATCAATCGTATGGTAGAAGATTCTGAAATTCTTGTTAAATGGAATGGAAGTCCTATAAAAGCAGATAATAAGGGAGAAAACACTTTAGCCATTCCTGGTATTAATAATTTCACGATTATCAATGTGGAATCTATTATAAACCCAGAACAATATCTTTCCATTAATTTTTCAGATCCTTTACAAAAGCAACAAAATTTTGAAGGACTGGTCGTTATTGAAAACTCAAAAAACCCAAAATTTAGTGTCGATGGAAATGTCTTAAAAATCTATCCTGAAGGCAAATTGGTTGGTGATCTTCAGGTGCATGTTTTTGAAGGCGTTAAAAACACAGATGGTTACAAATTGAAAAGACCATTCTCAGAAACCATTTCATTTGAAGAACTAAAACCTATGGTTCGGTTGATTAGTAACGGAACGATTTTACCAAATTCAAACAATCTGAAATTTAATTTTGAAGCTGTAAATCTCAGTGCTGTGGATGTTCGGGTTATTAAAATTTTTCAAGATAATGTCCTGCAATTTCTTCAGGACAATCCAATAAACAGCAACAATCAAAATGAAATCAAACGTGTTGGTCGACGCATTGTTAAACAAACTATTCAATTACAAACTGCTTCAGAACACACAGGAAAATGGAAAGCATATAGCATTGATTTATCAAAATTCTTTAAAGCTGATGCTGGAGCTATATATCGCATCGAACTTAGTTACAACAAGGATTATTCATTGTTTGATTGTGAAGCCAATCCGAATACTGAAATTGAAGAAGGTGATGCATATGACGATTACTATTATGAAGACGATTATTATTACGAAGGCGACTATTCAGACACTAACACCGAAGACGAAGATTTAAAAGAAGAAGAATACTGGGACAATCGTACATACAGATATCGAAACTATACCTACAATTGGCGACAGCGCGATAATCCGTGTCATGATGCGTATTATAACGAAAGTAAAATCGTCTCCCAAAACCTTTTAGCTTCTAATTTAGGCGTGATTGCTAAACAAGGTGCAGACAATACGTATTATTTTGCAGTAACTAATATCCTAAATACAAATCCTGAAACAGGAGCGACCATAAAATTGTTCAACTTTCAACAGCAGGAAATCGCTTCCATTTCGACTAATTCTGAAGGTTTAGCGACTATTGAAGCAAACAAATATGCAAGTTTTGCTATCGTTTCTAAAGGGAGTAATACGAGTTACTTAAGGCTTACTGATGGTAATTCTTTGTCCTTAAGCAAGTTTGATGTGTCTGGAAACAGATTACAACGCGGACTTAAAGGTTACATTTATGGCGAACGTGGTGTTTGGCGACCTGGAGACTCATTGTTCTTAACATTTATGTTGAATGATAAAGCGAATGAACTTCCTATAGGTCATCCTGTGAAATTGGAGGTGACCGATCCAAACGGAAAGTTGATTTACAAGAATGTCACTTCAGATCACTTAAACAACTTTTATAAATTTATTGTTCCAACATCTTCTGAAGGTAAAACTGGAAATTACAATGCGAAAGTTTCTGTTGGTGGAGCGCAATTCTACAAAGCTTTAAAAGTTGAAACTGTAAAACCTAACCGACTTAAAATTAAAATCGACTTTCAAGATGACGTCCTTTCTGGAACAGAAGCACTTAATGGAACACTTGATGTAAAATGGTTACATGGCGCTCCAGCAAAAAACATTAAAGCTGAAGTCAAAGCAAAATTTAGCACGTCTTACACCAGTTTTGAAAACTATAATGGTTACATTTTTAGAGATCCAACGCGACAATTCAATTCTGAAGAACTCAATGTATTTGAAGGCAATCTGGATGAAAACGGAAAAGCAACCATCAACACAAAACTAGATATAGGTAAAAATGCACCTGGAATGCTAAATGCTCAATTTTTAGTGAGAGCCTTTGAAAATGGAGGCGATTTCTCATTAGATGCGTTTACAAAAACCAATTCACCTTATGAATCTTACGTTGGTTTGCGTTCTCCTGAAGGAAACTACTATGGCTCTTATTTTACAGACACCAATCAAACGTTTGATTTAGCTGTCGTTGACAAAAATGGAAAGCCAGTTAAACGTGATAATCTTGAAATTAAAGTCTATAAAGTAGAATGGCGCTGGTGGTGGAATTCTTCTTACGATAACTTATCAAATTATGTATCGAGTAGTTACCACAGACCAATTCTTGAGCAAAAAGCGTCAACAAATGCTAACGGAAAAACATCATTTACCATAAAAATTCCTGAAAATGACAGAGGTCGTTACCTCATCAGAATTTATGATCCTGCCAGTGGTCATGCTACTGGCAGAACGGCCTATTTTTATAAAAACTGGTCTGGATTTTCAGCTGGAAACGATAAAGAAGCTGCTAAAATGTTAGTATTCGCTTCAGACAAAGAATCATACAATGTTGGCGAAACGGCAACAATTTCATTTCCGTCAGATAATGATGGAAGAGCGTTAGTGAGTATTGAAAATGGTTCTGATGTTATTGATTACAAATGGGTAAAAACAACCAAAGGTGAAACTGAAGTTAAAATTCCTATCACCTCAGAAATGGCTCCAAATGTGTTTCTGAATATCTCTTTATTGCAACCTCATGCGATAACAAGTAACGATTTACCAATTCGTTTGTATGGTGTCATTCCTATTTTGGTTGAAGATCCAAAAACCATTCTTGAACCAGAAATCACAATGCCAAGCGTTTTAAAACCTGAACAGGAATTTGAAGTATTCGTTTCAGAAAAAAACAATAAACCAATGACGTATACCATCGCTATGGTTGAAGAAGGATTGTTAGACTTAACAAGATTTAAAACACCGAACGCATGGGACGAATTCTATTCTCGAGAAGCGCTTGGTGTAAAAACCTGGGACATTTTTGATGATGTTATTGGCGCTTATTCTGGAAGTATTGATCAAGTTTTTGCCATTGGTGGTGATGGAAGTGCTGCAAAGGGTAAAAATAAAAAAGCAAACCGATTTAAGCCTGTTGTGACCTATTTAGGTCCTTTTGAACTGAAAGCTGGCGGACGACAATCACACACAATAAAACTTCCAAATTACATTGGTGCCGTTCGCACGATGGTTGTCGCAGGACATAATGAAACAGAAGCTTACGGAAGTACAGACAAATCGGTTGAAGTTAAAAAGCCTTTAATGGTCTTAGCAACTTTGCCAAGAAAACTGAGTCCAGGAGAAAAAGTCACGCTTCCTGTAACCGTTTTTGCTATGGAATCAAAAATGAAAAAAGTCAATTTGAGTCTTAAACTAAGCGATGGTATTTCAGTTGTTGGTACAACATCGCAGAGCTTATCCTTTCCT
The DNA here is from genome assembly GCA_018222875.1 of Algicola sp. GTDB lineage: Bacteria > Bacteroidota > Bacteroidia > Flavobacteriales > Flavobacteriaceae > Psychroserpens. The sequence continues at coordinate 15,126 of JAAEZL010000014.1, read as the reverse complement.
AAACCTGATGAGCAAATGGCTTATTTTGAATTGGATGTGAGTAAAGCAAGAGGCATCCATACAGTGGAAGTGATTGCCACAGGACATGGAGAAACATCGACATATAAAGTGGAATTAGATGTTGTAAATCCAAATCCGATAACGTCAAAATTTGAAACTGCAGAACTAGAAGCAAATGCTAACCAAACCTTAAACTTCCCAACCTTTGGAGTTCCCGGAACTAATTCGGCAATAGTTGAGTTTTCAACGCTTCCTCCTATGGATTTCTCGAAACGATTACAGTATTTAATTCGTTATCCTCATGGTTGTGTTGAACAAACGACGTCTGGAGTGTTTCCGCAGTTATACTTAACCGATATTTTCGATTTAAAATATGAGAAGAAGCAAAAAATCCAATCCAATATTGAAAATGGCATCAAGCGTATAGGAAATTTCCAGAGACCAAATGGAGGATTGAGTTACTGGATGGGTGAAAATTCGACTAATGATTGGGGAACAAGTTATGCTGGTCATTTCATGATTGAAGCCGAAAAGAAAGGCTTTGTATTGCCACTTACATTTAAAAGCAACTGGTTAAGTTATCAAAAACAGGCTGCTCGGGACTGGAGACCAAGCTACAGACATCACAATTCAGATTTAGCTCAAGCTTACAGACTATACACCTTAGCTTTAGCTGGAAGTCCAGACCTCGCTGCAATGAATCGGTTACGCGAATTTGAGGAAATATCCAATGAAGCAAAATGGCGATTAGCAGCTGCTTATGCACTAGCTGGACAAAAAGAAGCAAGCGAGCAATTATCAAGAACTGCTAATATTGAGTTTCAACCTGTAAATCATAATTCTTATACTTATGGTTCTGTAAACCGAAATCGAGCGATGGCACTTGAAACCATGATAATTACTAATGATCCAAAAGCGAGAGCGCTTTCAAAAGAAATAGCTAAAGAGTTAACAAGTGATCGCTGGATGAGTACACAAACTACAGCTTACAGTCTATTGGCTATGGCTAAATTAGTGGAAGCTAATGGTGGAAAAGACATGAAATTCACCTACACTTTTAATGGTAAAACAGAAACTATTAATACTAAAAACTCAATCGCTCAGCGTGAACTTTCTGTTGTTGATGGCTCAAATACATTAACTCTTGAAAATGCTGAAAGCAACCTGGTCTATGTAAGAGTTTTGAACTCTGGAAAATTACCATTAGGCCAAGAATTAACCGAACAACGTGGTTTGGGAGTTTCTGTTATTTATACAGATTTAAAAGGCAATCGCATTAATGTGGATAAGCTACAACAAGGTCAGGATATTGTGGCCAGAATTACTGTGAGTAATAAAGATAACAGAAGCATAAACGATATTGCACTGACGCAAATTTTTCCATCTGGTTGGGAAATTGTCAATACGCGTTTTACTGATTTTGGAGATACCACATCAAGTACAGCGAGATATACAGATATTAGAGATGATCGTGTGAATTTCTATTTCGATTTAGGGAAAAACGGAAGCACTTATGGCACCAAAGTATTTACAGTAATGTTGAACGCTGCATATTTAGGACGATATTATTTACCGGGAACTCAGGTAGAAGCTATGTATGATCACGATTTCTTTGTGAGAAACAAAGGTCGTTGGATTGAGGTTGAGAAGTAACACGTAAATACTGAAACTAAATCAGGAATAATGGAATTCTGAAACACGTTCAGAAAGACAACGAAAAACGATTTGAAAAGCATGAAAACTAACACACCTTACTACGCAGTAATTTTTACATCAACACATTCTGAAAACACTGAAGGTTATGAAGCTATGACAAATAAAATGGAAGCACTGGCAAAAATTCAAGAGGGATTTTTAGGCATTGAAAGCGCCCGTAATTCTATTGGAATTACTGTCAGTTACTGGGATAGTTTAGATGCTATTAAAAACTGGAAACAACAAAGTGATCATCTCATTGCACAACAAAAAGGTAAAGAGGTTTGGTATGATTGGTATAGAGTGAGAATCTGTAAACTGGAATATGAGTACGAGTTCTTTTAACCTCAAGCTATCGCTTCAACGTAAAATGACCTCTAAATTCTTGTCCATCAATAACAACAAGATACCAATAATCAGATGTTGGTAAAGGGTTGTTGAGGTACTTTCCGTCCCAAGAAACCAAATTATTCACTGTTGAATAGAGCAGTTTCCCATAACGATCAAAAATATAAACTTTCCAGGATGAAAAACACTCGATTCCTTTTAAGTCAAAAGTATCATTAAAATCATCACCATTAGGTGTAAAATACTTGGGAATAAAAAAGTGAAGATGTTCTATTATTGTCACCTCATCACATTCAATTTGTTTGACGTAGATTGTATATTTTCCTCCGGCAATATCAAAAAACACATTGTGTGACTGGTAATTGATTCCATCTAATGAATAAATGAAATTCCCAGTATTAGAAGTCGTCACTATGATATCATTACCATCAGATTGAACATCTACAATTACAGGAATCTCTAATAGTTCAACATTAATAGTTTTTTCGGTAGTAAAGCAACCATCTGTAGCAACAACAGTGTAAGTTCCGGGAGCATTAACGGTTAAAAATTCGGTCATTTCTCCAGAGTTCCATAAATAAGTAGCATTGGCAATGTCTGTACTTGCCTGCAAGGTAACGTCTTCGTTTTCGCAAAAATTCACAAACTCCTCAATAAAATTTATGGGTTGCTCACCAATAATTTCCCATTCACATAAGGTTTCATTAAACAACGTAGTTTCCCAACATTCTAAATTCGTAGGTTCAGGTGGCTGTGTTCCTGAAACTTCCCAGACACAAAACACTGAATTAAACGTTGCTGTTTCCCAACACTCAACATTAGGTTGCATTGGTTGCGTTCCTACAACCTCCCAAGCACAATTGGAGACATTAAAAGTTGCCGTTTCCCAGCACTCTAGGTTAGTAGGTTCTGTAGGTTCTGTACCAGTGACTTCCCAAACACATAGTGTAGTGTTAAAGGTAGCTGTTTCCCAGCATTCCAGTCCTGTTGGTTCTGAAGGTTGAGTTCCTGTAACTTCCCACACACACAGTGTAGAATCAAAAGTAGCTGTTTCCCAGCACTCAATATTGGGCTGAACTGGCTCTGTTCCTGTAATATCCCAACTACATGTTGTTGTATTAAAACTGGTCGATTCCCAACACTCCAATCCAGTAGGTTCTGGAGGCTGAGTTCCTGTAATCTCCCAACTACACGTAGTTGTATTGAAGTTAGTTGATTCCCAACATTCTAAACCTGTGGGTTCAGCTGGTTGGGTTCCTGTAATTTCCCAAGTACAAGTTGTGTCGTTAATAGTAGCAATTTCCCAACATTCAATTACAGGAGGATTAGGAAGTTGAGTAATTGATATTACATAAGTTGTAGAATATGTAATGCAATCAATGTTAGATAGATTAGTAGTTGACTCAGCGACTTTAGCTCTGTAATATGTGGTAGTTGTAACTCCTGTAAGTACCAAATTATCACTTGTTTCTCCCGGAATATCTGTCCAGTTAATCTCATCAGTACTTTCCTGCCACTGGTAAAAGTGATCGTTAAAAACAGAGTTATCAGGAATAGCAGTTAACGTTGTAGAATAAGGGCTTTCACTACTGCATAATGAAATAAATGTGCTATTGGAAGCATCAGTGACCGAAATAAAATCGCCACAACTTTTAAAGACAATATCATCAATTGCCAGATCGTTTCCGCAACCACCTGAACCATTATTAATCATTTTTAAAATGACTGAGGTTTGAGACGGAATGGTTTGAAAAACTAATCCATACTGTTGCCAGTTAGGTGAATTGGTACTGTTTATATTCCCTGTGTTTCCCGAAGCTAGTAAATTTGTATCTGTATTGTCCCAGATTTCAAATCTCACATTAACAGGTATTGCTCCACCTCCGCAGAATCCACTTGATGGTGTTAAATTAACAATCCACGATGAAAATTCATAGGATGTATTCTCACACAAACCGCTTATGGTTGTTCTGTAAAATTCTCCTGCAGAAAAACTAGAATTTACTATTAGCATTCTACCGTTAACATCATTAGGAGTATGATCTTGAATATCGAACCAATCGAAATAGTCAGTATTACTGGAAACTGTATACAATCCATCATCTGGATCTGCTCCATTAGCATAATTATACGTCGTAGTTCCTGCTGGTAATGGAGTATCCGTAAGACCAGTTCCGAAATTTTCAACAAAAATAGGATCTCCTGAGTTTCCTTGGCAAAAACCTAATTGTGCAAATGTGATTTCTGAAGATAAAAAAGCACAAAAAATTATGATTATATTATGATAAAATTTATTCTTTTTCACGTTTAAATATAAACAGAAAATAATGAGTATTATTACAAGAAACCAAATAAACGAACCCTTTTAACAACTACAACGTTATAGTAAAGCCAATGTATAGGTTAGCCAACTTTTTTAAAGCACATAAAAAGAAAATAATTGTATTTTCAATACTTGGTGTTCTCTATTTTTTCTGCCTACCAAAACATCTGTTTAAAGATCCAACAGCAACAATTATTACGTCTAAAACTAATGAACTATTAGGAGCACAAATTGCAGCTGATGGTCAATGGCGATTTCCTCATAATGATAGTGTTCCAGAGAAATTTAAAGTCTGTATTGTTCAATTTGAGGATGAATACTTTTATAAGCATCCTGGCTTTAATCCGATTTCAATTTTTAAAGCTTTAAAAGACAATATCAGTTCTGGAGAAGTAAAACGTGGTGGAAGTACACTTACACAACAGGTGATTCGATTGTCTAGAAAAGGACAAGCCAGGACATATCTTGAAAAAGTAAAAGAAATCATTTTAGCTTCCCGATTAGAACTGCGTGATTCGAAAGAAGCTATTTTGGCATACTATAGCAGCAATGCACCTTTTGGTGGTAATGTTGTTGGGTTAGATGCTGCTGCCTGGCGTTATTTTAATAGAGATGCGCATCAATTATCATGGGCAGAAAGTGCTACTTTAGCTGTGCTTCCAAATGCACCTAGCTTGATATACCCAGGAAAAAATCAAGAGCACTTATTGCGAAAGCGTAATCGTTTACTAAAAAAACTCCTTGAAAACACTATTATAGATTCACTTACTTACCAGCTTTCTGTGGCTGAAGGTTTACCTCAAAAACCTTATGCGCTTCCTCAAATAGCGCCTCATTTACTTCAAAAAGCAGCACAATCAAATACAGGTGAACGCATTCAAACGACTATTGACACAAAGCTTCAAGAGCAGGTAAATCACATTGTAAAGAACCACTATAATGTTTTAAAACAAAACGAAATCCATAATGCAGCTGTTTTAGTTTTAGATGTTCATACCAGAGAAGTTCTCGCTTATGTTGGTAATTCACCAACAGATCGAGCTCATCAAAAAGATGTTGATATTATTGATAAACCTCGAAGTACAGGAAGCATTTTAAAGCCGTTTTTATATGCTGCCATGTTAGATTCAGGGGATTTGTTGCCAAATACGTTGGTTGCTGATGTGCCTTCTCAATTCGGGAGTTATAATCCTGAAAATTTTAATAAGGAATTTGATGGTGTTGTTCCTGCAAGTCGCGCCTTGTCACGTTCTTTAAATGTTCCCGCAGTGAGAATGCTTCAGAATTTTGGATTAGATCGTTTTCATAACTATTTAAAGCAACTACATCTTAAAGATTTAAAATACAATGCCAATCATTATGGTTTATCGCTCATTCTGGGAGGTGCCGAAAGTAATCTTTGGGATTTATGTAAAAGTTACGCGGCTTTATCATCGACGTTGAATCATTTTTCGGAAACCTCAAGTGAATATTATTCAAATGAGTTTGTTGAACCCATATTTATAGCTTCAGAAGCTATAGACTTCGGAAAAACATCTACTGATAAAACCTTATTTGATGCTGCTTCCATTTACCTGACTTATGAGAGTTTAAAAAAACTAAACAGACCTGAAGGCAATGAAAGCTGGGAATTTTTTGATGACTCTAAACAAATAGCCTGGAAAACAGGAACAAGTTTCGGGTTTCGTGATGCCTGGGCAATTGGAACTACTAAAGATTTTGTGGTTGGTGTTTGGGTTGGTAATGCTGATGGAGAAGGTCGTCCTGGTTTAGTGGGAGTTCAAACAGCGGCTTCAATTTTGTTTGATGTGTTTGATGTGTTACCAAATAGTGAATGGTTTGCTAAACCTTTTGACGAAATGCAAGAGGTAACTATTTGCTCGAAAAGCGGACATCGAGCCTCTTCAATTTGTGACGAAACCGAAGATCATTACATTCAGATAAGCGGATTAAAAACAGAACCTTGTCCGTATCATATTCTTGCTCATGTGGATGCAACTGAAACCTATCAGGTAAATTCATCTTGTGAAGACTTAAGTCATATCAAACATAAACCTTGGTTTGTATTATCTCCTCTAAAAGCCCACTACTATAAAACTAAAAATCCGTTTTACAAACCCTTGCCGAAACTGCGTTCGGATTGTAAAGGTGAAGATCAGGTAACTATGAATTTTATTTATCCTAAACTAAATAATTCAGTGTTCCTGCCTAAAGATTTTGATGGTATGACCAATGACCTTATTTTAAAAATTGCGCATTCAAAACCTGAATCTAGTGTGTATTGGTATGTAAATGAACAGTATCTTGGAACGACTAAAGACATTCATGAACTGGCAATTATTCCTAAAGCAGGAGAACATCTGATTACTGTTGTTGATGAGTTTGGTAATGAAGCAAAACGGAAGATTATGATTTCTCAGTAAATAAACATGTCATTCCGAGTGTGAAGAAGCATCTTTTTAATGTAGATTTAGCTTATGCTAAATCTGAAGATTTCTAGACTACGCTCGAAATGACACTATGTTTAATTTCTGTATTATTACATTACTTGTTTCCCAACATCAACAATTCATTACATACCACTTCAGTTATATAACGTTTGTTACCATCTTTATCATCATAACTTCTCGAAGTTAATTTACCTTCAATAGCTATTTCTTTTCCTTTGGTAACATATTTCTCAACAATTTCTGCCGTTTTTCCCCAGGCTACAACATTGTGCCATTGTGTGTCTGTTACTTTTTCGCCTTGTGCGTTTTTATAACTTTCATTTGTTGCTATAGAAAATTTGGCCAATAGCTTTCCTGATTCAAGATTCACGATTTCCGGATCGTTTCCTAAGTTTCCAATTAACTGTACTTTGTTTCTTAACGTATTCATAAGATAAGGTTTTAATTATGTCGAATGTCATTAGTTCGATTCAACAGTGCAAATATGAAACAGCTCGCAAACTTTAGTCGGTTGTTACGTATTTAAATTCGTTTGTAAATATTTGTTGTCGTTTGTAAACGGATAGTGTTTTTTTGGTATATTGCCAATATGCTCAAGTATATCAGTTATTTATATCCAATTACACGACAAGTAAAATCAAAGTACAGTGATACTTTAGAAATAACATGGTATAACGGTAAAAAACATCTTAACACAAAAAATGCAAACTATTCGTATGGATCATTGCAAGCTATTTTGAAGTTTGGCCTAGATAAAATCGACTTAAAACAAATCAATTCTATCTTACTTTTAGGACTTGGAGGCGGAAGTGTTATTGAAACGCTTCGGCAGGATTTTAACTATCAAAAACAGATTACTGCAATAGATATTGATCCTGTAATTATAGACATTGCCAAAACTGAATACCAGCTTGAAAACAATGCAAATACCACAATTATTTGTGAGGATGCGCTTCAGTTTATTAAAAATAATACAAGCACATTTGACCTTATCATCATTGATTTATTTATAGATATTAAAGTCCCAAAGCCATTTTTAGAATTGTCATTTTGGGAAAATGTAATAACATCAAAATCGACAAATGGCGTGCTTTTATTTAATGCGTCATTAGAAGAAAAAAAGAGCTATCAATTGCAAACTGTAATCGATTTTTTAAAAACTAAAGTCTATAAAGTAGATGTATATGAAAACGTCAATGGTACTAATACAGTAATCATATCTCAATCTTTATAGCTCAATAAATGTATTAATTATGGAAAAAAAATGTCCGGAATGTGGCGACAAAATAATCGGTAGAATTGATAAAAAATTCTGCAGTGATGCGTGTCGTAACTCCTACAACAATACGATAAATAAAGACCGTAAAAACTTGATTAGAAACACCAATAACTGGTTGCGGAAAAACTATCGGATTCTTGAAGCTTTAAATCCGAATCAAAAAACAAAAGTCTCTAGAGCCAAACTCATCGAAAAAGGGTTTGACTTCAACTACTTTACAAGTATTTACACCACAAAAGCAGGAACTGTATATTACTTCGTTTACGACCAAGGGTATTTACCAATTGAAGGTGACTATTATGCATTGGTAAAACGTGAAAGTTAATTGTAACTATATAGTCGTATTTCATACAGATAAGGTATATACTTAATCAAATGAGTGAACCCATACTTATTATTGTGTTTTTTGTAGTTGTAGGAATCATTATTTTTTGCAGCTATTATTTCAGTAAAAAAAATGTCATCCTAAGAACGCTTGCTAAAATTCCTGTTAAACCAGCTTCAAGCTTAAAAACCAATGAATTGTCTAAGGTAACTGGTAAAGCATTACATGTAAAAGAGCCATTAATTGCACCATATTCTAAACGAAAATGTGTGTTTTATCAAATCATTATTCAGCAAAAAGTAAGCACTGGAAAGAGTTCACGTTGGAAAACAATTGTTGAAGAAGAACGTTCTCAAGACTTCTTTATTCAAACTAAAACTGATTTTGTTATTATATCTCCAAAGGACAATACAAAAAACTATAAATGCTATTTAGTAAAAGATCAAGATCAAAATTCTGGTACATTTAATAATCCAACTCTAAAATTTATTGCACTTTTAAAACACTATCGTATAGATCATACCACATTATTCGGTTTTAATAAGCGCTTGCGTTATAAAGAAGGTGTTATTGAAATTGGAGAGGAAATCACTGTTGCAGGTATTGCTAAATGGAAAACACTAAGCGAACCTATTCCAGAATATCCATATTCAAAAATAGCCACTCTTGAGAGTGTGGATAAACAAAAAATTATAATTACCGACTTACCTGAAGCACGACCAAAAAGACATTGACTATTTCCAGTTTTGTCCTTTCAATTCAATAGCTGCTTTTAAAACATCTTTCTGACTAATTTGTCCGACTAACTTTCCATTTTCAACAATTGGGAAACGACGGATTTTAGATTCTAAAAACTTATTGGCAGCATCAAAAATATTCATATTACCATCAATAGTTTCCACATGTTTTATCATTCTGTTTTCAACTTTATGGTGTTCCATTGGCATATTGTAGTAACGGCTTTCGCTAATATCTTTCAAACAATCACCTTCCGAAATTATACCAACTAACTCGTTATGATCATTCACAACTGGTCCACCAGAAATCTTACATCTAATGAGTGTTTGTATCACATCTTCAACCGATTGTTCAGGTTTAAAGGTGATTAATTCGCGTGACATATAATCACTTACTTTTAATGCTGGAGCTTCAACAGTATTCTGTTGTTGCTTTCTTGCCCCTTGAAAACTTTTAATACCCATAACTGATTATTTTTAGTGTTGCATTTAAAGTTACTGAAAATAAGTGAATTATACTAGAGCAAACATCAAGCTAATAATTTGTACATTTCGAATGACTTAAAATT
>JAAEZL010000014.1:0-5390 GCA_018222875.1 Algicola sp. | reverse complement strand
ATTTTAATATTGAAACAGCATATTTGTATTATAGGTTGCGGTTGGTTAGGCCTACCATTAGCGACATCTTTAATAAAAAAAGGACATTTGGTAAAAGGCTCAACAACATCTTCTGAAAAAATTTCCGGTTTAAATTCAGTTGGTATCAAAGGGTTTTTAGTTGAATTATCTTCGGAAGGTATTTCGGGTGAGATTGAAAACTGCCTCGCTGGTTGTGACACCTTAGTGCTAAATATTCCTCCAGGATTACGTAAGCATCCGGAAGCAAATTATGTAAAGCAAATGCAGCATATTTTACCTTTTGTTGAAGCGTCCGCAGTGAAACAGGTGTTGTTTGTTGGTTCAACTTCAGTGTATGATGACGATGAATTAATTCCTGTCATTTCAGAAGCAAGTCCTACCTCAACAAGGTCAAATGCTGCTCAACAAATACTGACTGTTGAAGCTTTATTTCAAAATAACTTGAGTTTTAAAACAACCATCCTTAGGTTTTCAGGTTTGATAGGTAAAGACAGACATCCAGCGACATTTCTTTCCGGGAAAACTAACCTTAAAAATCCAGATGCTCCAGTTAACCTGATTCATCAAAGTGATTGTATAACAGTTATTGAAAAAATTATTGAGCAAAACATCTGGAATACCGTTTTAAATGCTGCTACACCTTCTCATCCTTCCAGAAAAAGTTATTATACTTCAGTTTGCAAATCTCAAAACTTACCCCTTCCTTCATTTCATCAGACTCAACAAAGTAAAGGCAAGATTATAGATTCAACAAAGCTGGCACGTGTTTTGGACTATGAGTTTAAAATTAAACTGTAATAATTAGCATCATTTTAAGACAGTGTTTTGTTTATTTTTATAGTTTTGACACACTAAATAATTACGATTATGAAAAAAATTCTATGTCTGTTCGTTGTATTAGCCTCAATGAGCTTAACAGCACAAACTAAATCTGAACTTCTAAAACATTTTGAAGGGTATTACAAACAAATGAAAAACCAGGGAGATGTTCAAGGTGTGATTAACGCTATGACACATCTTAATGTGTTACAACCTAGTCAGCAACGCCTTGATACCTTAGCATATATCTATGTGTCTGAAGGACGGAATTTAGAGGCTTTAAATACCATTGGTATTGATAATAACCCAACAGATTCTGAGATTAGTACTGAAGTAAAAGCGCTTGCGTTAAAAGCTTTAAACCAACCTCAACGTGCTTTGGTTTTTTATGAAGTCTTGTTTCAAAAATCCCCTAATGCTTATTTAGCTTATGAAATTGCCGATTTAAAAACGCAGGTAAACGATTTGGCTGGAGCTAAAGCCAGCATTGATTACGGATTAGCAAATGTAACAGACGATATGAAAAAAGCCTTTTACGAAACACAACAACCTTATGAAGTGTCTTTGAAAGGGGCTTTAACCTATTTAAAAGCTCTAATTCTTTTTAATATTAATAAAACTGACAATTTAGATCAGGCGATTACTTTATTAGATCAGGCACTTGCCATGGATCCTAACTTTAATCTGGCTCAGTTAAGTAAAGATGCTTTAGTGGCAAGAAAAACACCTAAGAAAGAATAGTAAGTTACACAAATCATATAAAAAAAGCCTTTTGTAAATCATTACAAAAGGCTTTTTTTAGGAGTTGAATTGTGTCTAAAACTTATAGCTCAAACCAACAGTGTAAAAGGTTTGTAATTTGTTATCAGCATCTTCCAAAGCAACACCTTGAAAATTAGCAGCTTCTTGCTGGTTGCTTCTTAAACCAAAATCAAAACCTACACCAATCATTTTCCAAAGGGTATAACTGAAAGAGTTCGACCAGGTCCAGTTAGATAAATCTCCACTTTTGTAACTCTGGAAAGCAGATAAATTAGTTTTAAAGTTAATAGCTCCAATTTGTCTTGTATAGTCAGCAACAATTTTAGCACCTAACGACGATTCAAAAACTGTATCATTATCAGAAAAAACGAAGTTATAGTTTAAAGGATGAACCACTACAATTAAGTTTTCAATTGGTAACCATGTAAAACCAACACCAACATCTAAATATCCAGGATCGTTAAAATTATCTAGTAATGTTGTTCTGTATTCCATTAATGTAGAAACAGCAAGTTTTTCACTTAAATTTCTACCATACAATGATGAAATATTAAATACGTCTGTTGTTGGATTAAAGTTGTCGTCATCTAAATCGGTGTCCTTATTATCCAGTTTTACCCAGTTTAAATTGACATTTAAAGAGTTTCTCCAAAAATAGTTCTCTTCAATTAAATTTGCATAACTATTAAATGTGATACCAATATTTCCTGAAGCGTTATTCGGAGCGCCTTGAGAATACCAATTGTTAAAGTTTGATAAGCTTCCACCAATAGTACCAAATGCGCCAATTCTCCATCCTGGTAAAGCATTTATTTGAGATTGTAAAGCATCTGCTTCAGCCTGAGCAGCATCAGCAATTGCTTGCTTCTCTGCTTTTTGAGCCTGCAATTCTTCTTTGGTTTGTGAAAATCCAAACACCATTGTTAACGTGAGTACAGTAGTTAAAAGTAATCTTTTAGTCATTTTTTTTGTTTTAAATTTAATTATTAAATGCAAATATAATTCAATAGTGATTTGAACACCAACAAATTATATGAAATTGATCATGCGTATATCAACTATGAGACACGCTTTTTTGTGAAGAGTCACCTATAAATTCAGATTTATTTTTTCTTTTTAAAAAGTGGAACCGAAGAACAAGCTTCACCATACATTATAGATTTGGCTACTGGTTGTAAGGTTTCAGAAAGTAAAACATAAGCGTTATCTGGTACAGGCTTGTTTGAACAACCTTTGATAATTAATGATTTATCTTGATATACATTAACATCTAAACCATTAATAATATCCTGATAAATAGAAGTTTCCAGCAGGTCTAAATCACCAATCACAGTTTTTCTGCTGTAAGTTGCTAACTCTATCGTGATTAGCATATATGCCCAAGCTGGAACAATAGCATCTGTAGAACATGTTAACGCGACATATTGATCTCGATATTGAGCCCAATCATGTTGAGCTACATGCTGTCTGAACTCTTTTTCCCGAAGGACAAATCCTTCAAAAAGCCAGTCTTTAATATCAAATAAGACGCGTTTTCCCTGAGGATAGTAATCTTCTAAATCTATCACCACAAGTTTACTAAGTGCTACTCTGTTTATAATGTCATCTGCCATAATACAAAGATAAATGTTTTACTGATAGCCTTCCGCCTGAAGTGTAAACAATTCAGAATACAAGGTTTGATTTTTCATAAGTTCTTGGTGAGTTCCAATTTCCAGAACTTTACCATTTTCTAAGACCAAAATTCTGTCGGCTTGTCTTACTGTACTAAATCTGTGAGAGATAATAATACTCGTTTTTCCTTCGGTTAACCCAATGAAACGCCCAAATACGTCACTTTCTGCTCTGGCATCTAAAGCAGACGTTGGTTCGTCTAAAATCATAACTTCAGCATTTTTCATATAGGCTCTTGCCAAAGCCACTTTTTGCCATTGACCACCAGATAATTCCTGTCCGTTAGCAAAGCGTTTTCCTAATTGCTGGTCGTAACCATGTTTTAATTCGGAAACAACTTCGTTTGCTAAACTTAGTTCTGCCGCATTTTCGATTTTATTTTGATTCTCTAATTCAGCAATCTTTCCGATAGCGATGTTTTCCTTCACTGTAAATTCATATCTAAAGAAATCCTGAAAGATAACGCCAAAGTATTCCTGATACTCTGCAATATTGAAACGGTTTATATTGATTCCATCTAATAAAATCTCGCCAGAAGTAGGTTCGTAAAAACGCAATAATAATTTTATCAAAGTCGTTTTTCCTGCACCATTTTGTCCAACGAAAGCTAATTTTTCACCAGCTTTAAGGTTGAAAGTAATGCCTTTTAATATTTCTGTTTCAGAGTTTGGATAGGCAAAACGCACATCCTTAAATTCAAATCCTTTTGTAATGTGTTTAGGTAACGGAACGTCTTCTTTAACTTTTGAAGCCACTGAAATATCTATAAAATCGAAGTAATCTTTAAGGTATAATGCGCTTTCAGAAATACGGGTAAATTTAGAAAAGAAGTCTTGAAGGTTTCGCATTAAGCGGTTAAACGATCCTGATAAAAACGTTAATTCACCCAGCGTAATCGCTCCGGAAAGCACACGATAAATAATAAACACATAAGCTCCATAATAACTCAAAGAGCCTAACACATTAAATAAAAATCCTAAAGCAGAGCGCTTAATCGCAAGAGTTTTGTTGAGTTGGTAATATTCTTCAGAAAGATTTCTAAAACGATCAACGACAAAATCGGTTAAGCCAAAGAGTTTAATTTCTTTAGCTGTTTTATCATTTGCTCCAATAAAACGTAAATAATCAAGTTCTCTGCGTTCAGACGTCCAGCTTCTTGCCAACGAATATTGTTGCTGGCTAAATCGTACTTCGTTTATAAACGATGGAATAATACTTAACACAAGTAAGATAATTAAGTACGGTTCAAAATATATTAAACCTGCTACAAGTGTTGCAATAGAGATGGTGCTTTGTGCCTGACCGAGAACATTAGACATGAGTCCAACACGACCAGTAGTTTGCGTTCTGGCACGTTCCAGTTTATCATAAAACTCAGAATCTTCCAGTAAACTAATATTGATTTGATTGGTTTTCTTGATAATGGTAACAGAAGATGTAATGTTATATTCGTCACCAAGTAACCCATCAGTTAATGAAATGGCTCTACTCACTAAATCAGAAAGAATGACTAAAGTAAATTCTGCAGCAACATATGTCCACAGCAAAGTATAGTCAGGTGCATCTAATGAAATTTGTAAAATGATTTCATCAATGATGAGTTTTCCAATCCATAAAATGATAACTGGAAATAAAGCACCTAATAATCTGCAAAATGCTGATAATAAAAAGAGACGTTTGTTAACTCTCCATATTTCTTTAAAAAATCTGGGAATATAAACAAGTGCATTAAAAGACGATTTTATACTTGTCTTTTTATCGTCTTTTAACGAAGTAGGTTTGCGTCTTGCCATTAATCATTTTAAATTAAAGCATGCCAAGCTCTAACTTAGCTTCTTCACTCATCAAATCCTGGCTCCAAGGTGGATCGAAGGTAATTTCAACTTCAGCAGATTTTACATCGTTTAACGATTTTACTTTTTCTTCAACTTCAAGAGGAAGTGTTTCAGCTACCGGACAATTTGGCGTTGTCAAGGTCATCAAAATTTTAACCTCATAATCTTCGTTGACAAACACATCATAGATCAATCCAAGTTCATATATGTCTACTGGAATTTCCGGATCAAAAATTGTTTTTAAAACTCTAACTATTTTTTCTCCTAACACGTTTGTAT
>JAAEZL010000218.1 GCA_018222875.1 Algicola sp. | reverse complement strand
CACCAGACATGAGCAGTATTGTGGAAATGACCTTTAGCATGAATTTCAGATTTAGGTACTGAAATTCCGGAAGGTATCCCGTTTTTATCTACGATGTCGATAAGTTCATCCATATAAAAAAAAGCCTCAAAGAAGAGGCTTGATTAGTTAGTTATTGCCAACTTCAGTTTAGTTGATTATTTAAAATATGAAAATGTTTCACCTTCTTTAATTTGTAATAACGTTTCGTAAATCATTTTTATGACATTTTCAACATCATCGCGATGCACCATTTCTACAGTCGTGTGCATGTAACGCAAAGGTAATGAAATGAGCGCAGAGGCAACACCACCATTACTGTACGCAAAAGCATCTGTATCAGTTCCCGTTGCTCTTGACAAAGCCGAACGCTGAAACGGAATGTTCTTTGCTTCAGCAGTATCTGTAATTAAATCACGAAGTTTTTGCTGAACAGCTGGCGCATAAGCAACAACAGGACCTTTACCCATTTCTAAATGACCTTCTTTTTTCTTTTCAATCATTGGTGTTGTTGTATCATGAGTGACATCTGTTACAATGGCAACATTGGGTTTGATTCTGTCTGTTATCATTTGAGCACCACGCAATCCAATTTCCTCTTGTACAGAATTGGTCACATACAATCCGAATGGCAGTTTCTTCTTATTTTCTTTAAGCAATCGTGCCACTTGGGCAATCATAAATCCGCCCATTCTATTATCTAACGCACGACACACAAATTTGTCTTTATTGAGGATATGAAATTCATCAGGATAGGTTATGACACAGCCAACATGAACGCCAAGTTTTTCAACGTCTTCTTTAGTGGTACAGCCACAATCTATAAATATATTATCTGGTTTTGGTGCTTCTTCTTTCGATTTGTTTCTCGTATGGATTGCTGGCCAGCCAAAGACACCTTTTACGATACCATTTTTAGTATGAATATTTACAATTTTACTGGGAGCAATCTGGTGATCACTACCACCATTTCTAATAACATAAATTAATCCGTTGTCTGAAATATAATTGACATACCATGAAATTTCATCGGCATGACCTTCAATAACAACTTTGTATTTCGCTTTGGGATTGATAACGCCAACTGCTGTTCCGTAAGTATCTGTTATAAATTCATCTACATAAGGTTTTAGATAGTCCATCCAGATGTTTTGTCCGTCCCATTCATAACCTGTTGGAGAGGCGTTGTTTAAATATTTTTCTAAGAAATCAAGTGATTTTTTGTCGAGTATGCTTTTTTTAGCCATTTGTAAAAATTTTGCACTAAATTAATAATATTAATAGGATTTTAAGGTTTTACACATTGTAAATATTTAATTTTGATGAAAGTTTAAAATCAAGTTTGGAATGGTTTTAGCTCAAGAGAAACTGATGAAATTAATAACCTGTTTATTTTTACTATTTCCAGTCTTTGTAATGGCTCAAATTGAACCTGTACAACAAGACTCAACTGCCGTTGAATATATTCTAGTTGAAGGTGATTCAATCCCTAAAACAGCTATTGATCTCAATGAAGTATTGTTATTGCAACAGTTAAAGTTTGATTCAAAGGACGATCATATCAAGTATTTAATTTTAAAACGGAAAACCATAAAGGTATATCCTTATGCAAAATTAGCAGCAGAACGCCTGACAACCCTCAATGAACGGTTAGCTACCTTAGAAACAAAACGTGCAAAACGACGCTATGCAAAATTAATTCAGAGATATATTGAAGACGAATTTTCGGCTGAATTAAAAAAATTGACACGAACTGAGGGGCAGATTTTAATCAAACTCATTCACAGGCAAACCGGAAAGACAACGTTTGACCTTATTAAACAATTGAGAAGCGGATGGCGAGCCTTTTGGTTTAATACTACTGCTAACGTTTTTGATATTTCACTAAAACGTGAGTTTGATCCGCTTAATGTGAAAGAGGATTTTTTAATTGAAGATATTCTAGAGCGTGCCTTTCAGGATGGAAGACTAAAGCGACAAGAACCAGCTTTAGATTTTGATTATTATGACCTTTCTGATAAATGGCTCAATACTAAAACTGCAGATACAAAACACTAATGCGAATACAATCGGCTTTTGAAGAACGCTTAAATGCCTGGAGTCATGGACTTGGAGCTGCTTTGGGAATTGCAGGACTTGTGCTGCTGATTGTATTTTTGAAACAGGAAACACCTTATGCATTGTTTAGTGTTGTTATTTACGGCATTTCCATTATTGTCCTTTTTTTAGCCTCAACGTTTTATCACGCTGTACGCAGTGAACGTCGAAAACACTATTTCAGAATTGTAGATCATATTAGTATTTACTTTCTTATAGCAGGAACTTATACACCTGTATTACTTATTGCTTTACCTGATAGTTTAGGCTGGACATTGTTCTGGACGGTTTGGGGAATTGCTGCTTTCGGAGTGGTTTTAAAGCTTTTTTTTACAGGCAGATTTGAAACATTTTCTACCTTATTATATTTGGTGATGGGTTGGCTTATTGTGTTTGATTTTTCAACCTTAGCAGAACGAATAGAAACTAACGGACTTTTATTGCTCTTTGCCGGAGGTTTGTTTTACACGGTTGGAATTGTATTTTATGCCATTGAAAAGATTCCCTTCAATCATGTCATCTGGCACTTTTTTGTTTTAGGAGGCGCCATGTGTCACTTTTTTATGATTTACTTTTACATTATTTAGCCTTTCTTTTTTTCAGAGTAAAAAGAGCATACAAGGATACCAGAACCCAAATGCCCTCTAAAATAATAAATGGGATATAATCTATCAAAACGGAAGCGATACATGCCAATGTTGCTCCTATGAAATTCAATAGAATAAAGGATAAGTCTTTAGCATTTAGTTTCCCGATAACATTCAGGAAATAGGCGAGGAGGATAAGAAAAACTCCAATAGAACCAATCCAGTCTGCGCTTGTCATTAGTATATTATTTAAGTAAAACAGCTTTCAAATCTTCATAATTAGCAATAGAAATTGCCACTTTTTCTTTGTTCATAACAGATTTGATTTGAGAAGGTAAAGTAACTTTGGTATCAATAACGTCTTCAACAACCTCTAAAAACTTAGTAGGATGTGCAGTCTCTAAAAACACACAATGTGCAACTGGATGGCTTTTAAAATAAGATTTACAACCTAAATAGCCCACAGCTCCATGAGGATCTGCAATGTAATTGTAAGTGTCATAAATATCTTTCAAAGCAACTCTAGTCTCTGCATCAGTAAAGCTGTACGACGATAAATTAGTTTTTAACGAGTTGAAGTCATGCTTGTAAATTTCCTGAATACGGACAAAAT
>JAAEZL010000217.1 GCA_018222875.1 Algicola sp. | reverse complement strand
GTCCGGGAATCATATACACTGTAAACGACAAAGTCAAAAGACCCAATAATAAGCGTCCAACCGAAATATGCTTTAATGGTGAATCATGAGGCAATTGAATTCTACCAAAAAGATATAACGATAAGGCTCCAAAAATGGCAATCCAAATGGCAATAAACACTTCACGCTCTAGGAAATGTAATTGCAATACCAAATCGGCTTGTGATAAAAATTTGAATGCAAGCGCTAATTCTAAAAATCCTAAAACAACTTTGACTGTGTTCAACCAGCCACCTGATTTTGGTAATGAATTTAACCAGCCAGGAAAAGCAGCAAACAATGCAAATGGTAATGCTATCGCTGTTGAAAAGCCTAACATTCCAATCACAGGTGCAATACCGCCTTTAGAAGCTGCTTCTACCAGAATCGTTCCTACAATTGGTCCTGTGCAAGAAAAAGACACGATAGCAAGAGCCAATGCCATAAAAAAGATGCCTACAAGTCCTCCTCTATCTGCCTGACGATCGGCTTTATTTGCCCATGAATTTGGAAGTACAATTTCAAAAGCACCTAAGAACGAAATGGCAAAAACAACCAATAACAAGAAGAAAATAATATTGAACCACACGTTAGTTGCTAAAGCGTTCAAAGCATCAGCTCCAAAAATAGCTGTAATTATTGTTCCTAATAACACGTAAATGATAATGATTGACAAGCCATAGATAATAGCATTGCGAATCCCTTTGGCTTTCGACTGGCTTTGTTTTATAAAGAAACTTACAGTCATAGGTATCATAGGAAAAACACATGGTGTTAATAAAGCAATAAACCCTGAAAAGAAGGCCACTATAAAAATAGACCACAAACCTCTTGTTTCTCCTTTATCTTCAGGCAAAGAAGAAGATGTGCCTTCCTTAGCTTCCACACTATTTGTTAAATCGAAATTTAAATCGACATAACTTGGTGTTAAACATTTTTCATCATCACAAGCCATAAAACCGACTTCTCCAGCAACAGAGGTAATTTCGTTGTTCGTTAATTTTATGTGTTGTCTGAATTCCGCAGAAGTTTTAAAGAACTTAATCTTCATATTAAAAACTTTATCCTCTACTTCCTTTCCTTTGTCTTCAGAAGTTTTACCAGCTAACGCTACACCTTCAGGCAAATCATAGGTAAATTCAGTAGGAATTGGTCCGTCTTCAGGAACTTTTTGTGAGTATAGTTTCCAGCCTTTATCAATTGTTGCTTTAGATACCAGAATGTATTCTAAATCTGAAATTTTCTCTACAGCTGTCGACCATTTTACAGGTTCTAAAATTTGAGAAGCACCTTCAGAAGCTCCCATTTGAAAAGGGCTTGAGTTTTCAGAATTTGTATCGACTTTTTTAGCTTGAGCTAAATTGAAATCTAAATCTATAAATTGAGGTGGCAAACATTTTTCATCATCACAAACCATAAATTCAACTTCACCTTTAACAACTGATAATTCCTGATTGAGTACTTTAATACGTTGCCTGAACTCAGCTTTATCCTCAAAAAACTTAATTTTCATTTCGAAAACAGGATCATCAACCGTATGACCTTTTTCTTCAGAAGTATCGCCTATTATTTTAAAATCTGAATGTGTTGTATACGTAAACGTTGTAGGAATTGGTCCGTCTTCAGGAACATTTTGAGAATACAAATGCCATCCTTTATCTATGACTGCTGAAGTAATTAAATCGTATTCCGTATCAGAAATCTTTTCTACTGAAGTTTCCCATGCAACAGGCTCAAACACTTGAGCTTTGACAGTAAACGAAGATAAGATAAAACTACAAAGTGCTATTATTAGGTATTTCATTAGTGCTAATTAGGTATAGAAAGGAGCTAATTTAAAAAAAACCTAGGGATTAACAGATAGTATTAAGTCTTGATTAACAAATATCAATGTTTCGGCATAAAAAAACCGAACATGAAGTTCGGTATATATTTGAATTAATTTTTGGTTAATTGAAGGTTTTCAGTTCAAGTCCCTGAAATTTCCACTGGGTTATTCCTCCTTCAAGGTCATAAATTTTTACAAATCCAGCTTCTTTAAGTTTTTCAGAACATTTAGCACTGCGACCACCTGATTTACAATATAAAATAACTGGTTTAGTTTTATCTAATTTAGATATATCTTCGTCAAATGTAGGCGAATTAAAATCGATGTTTTGTGAATTATCTATAAATCCATTTTTATATTCCTCAGGAGTGCGAACATCTACAATTTGAACATCATCTAATTCTAAAAGTGTTTGCATTTCATCAGGAGAAATAACTTTAATTTCTGATTGGGTTTCATTTGCGCAATTTGTTAGTGTTAACGCAAAAATGAGCGTAAAAAAGATAGTGATTTTTTTCATTTTGATTGATTTATAAAGAGGAAACTTCACCTTGCCATTCGCTAAAGCCTCCTAATAGGTTGTATGTTTTATTAAATCCGAGTTGGTTCATAACAGCACATGCCTGTCCGCTTCTTCCTCCTGCTTTACAATAGACAAAATACGTCTTCGTTTTATCGAGTTGTTCAACCTCATCAATAAAACCCTGACCTTTAAAAATATCAATATGTTTGGCGTTAGGAATAATTCCCTGAGCGACCTCTTCAGGTGTTCTAACGTCTAAAACTACTGCATTAGTATCTGCTTCTAGTTTTGAAATCCACTCTTGTTGTGTTAAATCTGCCATAAAAATTTAAAAAATATTAAGTATCAAAAATCGTGCTAATTTAACATTTCCTTACGATAAAGACGAAAAAAAATCCAAAGTGTTACACTTCGGATTGTTAAAACTAGAGTTTTTATAAGTTATGCCTTAATAGAACAGCCTATCGCTCTTGTCTGTGTTTCTTTAATTTCTTTTCCAGACAGTAAGGCATCTACTGCGTCTTCAACATATTTTGTATTTACAGCACTGGCATCTTGATAATTATCATCAATAGCACCAATATACTTAACAACATTTCCTTTGTTAGTTTTCTGAAGAATATAAACATGAGGTGTTTTTGTTGCTCCATACTGAGGATAAATTTTCTGACCTTCATCCATTAAGTAGGGAAACGTAAAACCTTTAGCTTTGGCGCGAGCTTTCATCGCTTCCATATTGTCACCAGGTTTGATGTCTGTATTATTAGGCATAATAGCCACAACCGGATAACCGAGATCAGCATACTTCTTGTTTAAAGCTTCTATTCGATCTTCGTAAGCTACTGCATACGGACAGGTATTACAGGTGAAAATGACGATAAATCCTTTGGCAGCTTTAAAATCTGATAAGCTTACCGTTTTACCATCAATATTTTCAAGTTCAAAAT
>JAAEZL010000013.1:34776-41489 GCA_018222875.1 Algicola sp. | reverse complement strand
AATGATAACCTTACAGACCTATTAAGAGATGCTCAAAATCTCACGCAAAAACACACCATGAAAGCTGATGAAATAGAAGGTGATATTTATGAAAATCCGAAAAGTAAGGTTTTTGGAATGTTCTATGAAGTTGGTGGTAATGCAGCGTCACAATCTCAGTTTTATGTTACTGATAGCATCAATCATTTCTTAGTGGGTTCGCTCTACTTTTATGCAAAACCGAACTACGATTCTATCTATCCAGCTGCTGTATATCTGAAAAATGATATCAAGCACATCATGGAAACTATTGAGTGGAAAGACTAGTTATCATTCCTGCAAAAGCAGGAATCTATTCATGAAAATAGATGCCGTATCAAGTACTGAATGACAAAACTTTGATAAAACATCAGATTTTAAAGGTGCAATTGAAAGCTTACTATTTTACCTATACCTAATTGAATAAAGAGATTTCTCGTCGTTCATTCTTCACTCTGTCGAAATGACAACAACCTTAATATTTAATACGATGGTAATAATCAATCAAATTCTGTGTTGACTTGTCATGCGTGTTAGAAACACCAGCATCGTTCAATTCTTTTAAAATGGTATTGGCTAATTGTTTTCCGAGTTCTACTCCAAATTGATCATAACTGAAAATATTCCAGATAATCCCTTGAACAAAAATCTTGTGTTCATACATCGCTATTAACTTGCCTAAACTTTCTGGTGTTAACTGCTCGATTAAAAAGGTAGTCGTTGGTTTGTTCCCTTCAAAAACTTTAAAAGGCGTAAGCATTTTTATTTGGTCTTCTGAAAGTTCTTGTGCTTTTAACTCATTAACGACAACCGTTTCAGATTTACCATTCATTAAGGCTTCGGTCTGAGCAAAAAAGTTAGACAAGAGCTTATCCTGATGATCTTGATTACCATGTAAAGATTTTGCAAATCCGATAAATTCTGCTGGAATTAATTTTGTGCCTTGATGAATTAACTGAAAAAATGCATGTTGAGAGTTTGTTCCTGGTTCTCCCCAAATAATTGTTCCGGTTTGGTAGTTTACCCTCTCTCCATTTCGATCTATACTTTTGCCATTACTTTCCATATTCCCTTGCTGAAGGTAAGTCGCAAACTGATTTAAATATTGCGAATACGGAATGACGGCTTCACTTTCAGCTTTAAAAAAGTTATTATACCAAACGCTCAAAAGTGCAGTAATTACAGGAATATTTTTATCAAAAGCCTCAGTTTTGAAATGCTCATCCATTTTATGAGCACCTTTGAGAAGGTTGTCAAAATTTTCGAAACCTACTGCTAAACTTATAGATAAGCCAACAGCGCTCCAGAGTGAAAAGCGTCCGCCAACCCAATTCCACATTGGAAAAATATTAGCTTCATCAATACCAAATGCTTTTACTTTTTCGATATTGGTTGACACAGCCACGAAATGTTTTGAAACCGCCTCTTTTGGAGCGGTTTTCAAAAACCAATCTCTTATCGTATTGGCATTAGATAAGGTCTCTTGAGTTGTAAATGTTTTAGAAACAATCACAAAAAGTGTGGTGTCGGGATTTAAATTTTTAATCACCTCATTGACGTGATCGCCATCAACATTACTTACAAAATGAGTTGTTAACTGATTTTTATAATATCCTAAGGCTTCAACAACCATTGCTGGTCCTAAATCTGAACCACCAATTCCAATGTTTACAACATCAGTAAACGCTTGACCTGTATGACTCTTTAATTCGCCATTGATAACTTTTTCAGAGAAGGTTTTTATTTTATGCTTGACCTCAAAAATTTCTGGCATTACATTTTCACCATTCACTAAAACTTCAGAGTTTTCAGGACTTCGTAAGGCTGTATGCAAAACTTCACGTCCTTCAGTTTTATTAATCACAGCACCACTGAAGTATTTATTCATCGCATCTTTTAAATCGACTTCATTAGCCAATTCGATAAGCAAATCCAGAGTTTCTTGAGATATACGATGCTTAGAAAAATCAACATAAAAGTCTTCCCATTTGAGCGTCATCTCATGAGCTCTATTAGAATTATTGGCAAATAACTCTGTAAGGTGTTTGTCTTTTATTGTCTCGAAATGCGCCTGTAATTTACTCCAAGCTTTAGTAGTAGTTGGGTTGGTGGTTTTTAATGCCATTATTGAATATTGGATGTTAATACGTTGTCTTCAACGGGAATATCACTGATCTCATCTTCAAATTGAATACGGTCTAATTGTGACTTTAACGGTTTTATAAATTCTTTGTATTGTGCTTTCAATGAGTCTGGAATAGATTCGGCTGCAGGTAGTTTTTCTCTAAACGGATCCACTTGTTTGCCGTTTTTCCAAAAGCGATAGCACACATGTGGACCACCAGTATTTCCAGTCATTCCAACCCAGCCAATTACATCACCTTGTTTCACAAACTGACCTTTTTTAACATTTTGTTTTTGCATGTGCAAATATTGCGTACTGTAAGTTCCGTTATGTTTAATTTTTACGTACTTTCCATTTCCTCCTCGACGCGTAGATTCGGTAACCGTTCCATTTGCAGTCGCTAAAATTGGCGTACCAATAGGAGCAGCAAAATCGGTTCCTTTATGTGGTCGCAATTTGTATCCATAGTATGCAATTCGTCTGTTTAAGTTATATCGCGATGAAATTCTGCTAAACTGAACTGGAGCTTTTAAAAATGTACGTCTTAAACTTTTTGTGTTTTCATCAAAGTAATCCGCAATATTTTTGGTGCTATCTACCATAAAATTGAAGGCATAAAATGACTCATCTTTATGTTGAAAATAAGCGGCATCAATACTTTCAATTCCTGCGTAAATAGAATCTTCAATAAACCGTTGTTTGTAAACAATCTTGAATCGATCCCCTTTTTGAAGTCTGAAAAAATCGATCGTCCAGGCATAAATATCGCTCATATCATTAATAAGCTGATATGGTAATCCTTGAGATTCCATCGTTTCAGATAAATTATTCATAACGATACCTGAGGCTTCTTTTTGGACTAAGCTGATAGGTTTTTTTCCTTTATAGGTCTTAATTGAATCTGTTAGTTTAATGACGACATAATCGATGCTGTTAGGCTGATATATAAAACATTCAGGCGATTGTAAAGAATCGTTAGTACAAAGAAGGGTGTATGGTTTTCCGACTTGTAGTTTTCTGATGTCGAAACTATCTTTTGCTTTTTCAGCAATATTGAAAATTCGAGGATAACCAATATGGTTCCGCTCTAAAATTTCGCCAAAGCTATCTCCTTTCCTAATGGTATCTCTTTTAACGATGTAGTCTTCAAGAACGAAGCCGAATTCTTTTATTGGCTCAGGTTCTACAATGGTTTGTAAATCTTCCGTATTTATTTTTTTGTCGTCTTCTTTACAAGACCAAAAACCAATACAGATAAAAAGTGCTATTAATAATTGTTTAGGTTGCATTAATCAATTTAGTTGTTAAATATGTTCTCCCCAGTTTTTTAGTTCATCTTCACTCCAAAGTTCAGGAAAAAATATGCGTTTTTGGTATTTAGGATGCATGTATTTTTTCCAGTCGCTGCCTCCAGTTGCTTCTCCATCACCAATACCACTTTCAATATAATGTTTTGCAGCGTTGTAATGCGCCATGACCCAAGTAATATTTACAGTGTAATCGTAGTGTCGCATGGCTTTCACTAAATCAGGGTTTTTTTGATCAGTTTCAGGCAATTCTTTAAAACGCGACCATAAATTCTTGGTATTATAGGTTTGCATAAAACGTATAAAATCGCCTTTGTAACGTTTTTCAAAATTTACGAGGAGTGTCGATTTTTTTCCTGTTTTGTAATCTTTTCCAGCCGCTTGCCAGTATAAATGTTCGAAAGCATGTTCAAAAGGCGTATTTCTATCAATGGTTTTTCTGAATCTAAAATCGATAAGATTTATTAATTCAGTTGAAGCAAATTCAATCATTCGATACTGCGCGCTTTGAAATCCGCTTGCTGGTGTTAAGGTATATCGAAATTTCATATACTGTTCTACATCCATACCATGTTGCATAATGGTAAACGACGTAGTTAACATATCGAAGTAACGACTGATGCGCATTAATTTTTTTTCAAAAAAGGAAACTTCTAAATCTTCCTTTTCTGCAACTTGTTGTATTTCCCAGAGAATCATTTTAAAAAGAAGTTCATTGATTTGATGATAAGCAATAAACACCATCTCATCTGGAAGCGTTGTGCGTTGGATTTGCCGATTTAAAATCGCATCTGTTTGAATATAGTTCCAATATGTAATAGGTTTGCTGTAAAGCAAGCCATACAAATGATCGTCTGTATCCTGATCTATTTTTGTGTATTTCTCTTGTATCTGTTTGACGATATCGTCAAATTTGTGTAAATCATCCATAGAAATTAGTCAAATTGAATCTGGAAAGAGTGTTTTAATCCTTTAAAAGCTTCTAAGTTGGCCTGTAAAGAACCTACTGCTAAATCTGCTTTAATTTTTAGCGGAATTTTATTGTCATCTGCACTTACCCATAAGGTCAAACTTTCCTGTTCTTTAAACACACGACCAGCCATTACGTAAGGTCTGAACTTTAATGTTTTTACTTTACCAAATTCAGTTTCAATGGTTTCTCTTCCTAAAAACTTTAATTTAAAGTTATAATTTTCTTCATCAAAAAACATGTTTAGTGTTACAATATCACCTTCTCTTATACTTTCTGTATCGTAATTATTTCGAAGGTAATAAAACGCTGAAACCATGTCTTGAACATCCTTTTCAGTGGCAACAGTTTTTTGAGTTTTATGCTTCTTATTTTCAACAAAAGCCTGCTGCTTTTCATGGTCAAAAGCGATTTCTATATCCTTAGTGTGACCACCTTCATCAATTTTTCTGATAAATTTATAAGGCATCCCAGTTTCCATGTCTATAAAACTTTCGTATCTGTCTTTGACTTTAAAAAACCATTTGATGGCTCCAGTAGTCCAACCTTTACCAACAACGTGATATACAGGTCTACCATTTAGATTGGATTCTTTAACTTCGAGCGTTGCATTTCCTGCTTTCAAGAAATTACTGTAGCTCATTTCAAACTTGAACCATTCTCCTCCCTGAAATGCAGATTTTTCTTGTGCAAATGTTAATTGCATTCCAAACAAAAATCCTATTATGAGCAGTATCTTTTCCATATTTTAAATAATTGTAAAGTAACTTAAATAGTTACATTTTATTGTTTAGTAGGAAGAATTACAATTACTGTTCCAAAAATAAAAAAAAACTTGAGACCACAGTTAATATAGCTGTTATAGTTGTGTTAGAATTTTATTTTGTAATGTAAGACTGCTTTGCTTTTATAACTAAGAATAAAGACTTGATTCTAACTAACTGACAAACAAATACTACTTTAAAATTAAAATATCAGTACTATCCCATTAAAGTAGTTCAAACAAGTAAAGTATTAGAAAAAAAACTCAATAAAAATGTCATTCAGAGCAAAGCGAAGAATCTCTATTTTTATTTATACATTTTAAATTCTTAAGGCATTTCTCCTTCTAAATTAAAATACACTTCATAATTTTTAAAGATCATGTCAGGTTGAGCGCAGTCGAAACCTAATTAAAATTCTAGTCTTTTGATACCTTTCGGTTTGCTTCGCAAGGTACTTTTAAAGGTTTTTTTTCTTTTCAACCAATGCTCAAGGTGATATACGTTAATTAACTATTGATATATTCAACATATTCATATTTTAACTGGAATTAAAGAATTCCATTTAACACTTTCATACATATAGAGTATTTGCTCTCATTAAGTTTCAAGAACTTTCCTAATAAACAAATCAAAACATGTTAAAAAGAAGGTAATTAAAATTTTTAAGTTACGGTTTTTCCGTGCTTACTAGAATTAACAGTATCTGTAACGCTCATAAAAGGTTAAAAAACTAATTAAAAATCACTTACGCAAAAATTTAATATAAACTATTTTCTATATTCTTTTTTTTTTGTAGATTTAACTCGTTGAAAGTAAGTAATTAGGTCATTCGCAAAGTCACCTAATTGGTATCGTGAGACAAACAGATTAATCTACAACCAATGTTGGTTATTTTAAAAGACTTTGCTACAAACCATTTTGCGATCAATGACTTTGTAATTTTTTTTTACTTTGCGGTTAAATTAGTATTAATCAACCTATACAAATAAAATTATAGGCTTAAATTTTAAACATTATGAAAAGTACTCTTAAAATAACATTGATGCTATGTTCACTTATTTTCATTTTTTCATGTAGTAATGAAGACAAAGAATCCACAAAAGAATTATCTCAATTTGAGACAGATGCACTCAAGATAGATGAACTATTAAATGCATATAGACCTAACCTTGAATATAAATCTTCAACAATGAGTGATGATAAAGTAATTACTTTTGAGGTTGTTAAAAACTTAAAAACCAACATCATAACAATTGAAAATGAGAAAGTAGTAAGCTTTTTTCCAATTGATACTAAATCATCATATTACAATAGAAGTAGCGGTGCTTATCAGGTTGATTGTACAGGTGGAAGCAGTGGCGATTGGAGTGAAAGTTGTGATGGAAAGTGGTCCTGTGGAAGGCTAATTGCGCAATGTCTTGATGAAGGCGGATGCGCTGCAATTTGTGAACAAGAAATTTCAGATAGATTAAGTTCTAGTTCTGAAAGATTATACGCATCTGTTGTAGTTTTCTTCTTCTATTTATAAT
>JAAEZL010000013.1:25057-34766 GCA_018222875.1 Algicola sp. | reverse complement strand
AACTCATAATGAAGAAATGAATCTATAAACAAAAGATTCTTCTGTCGTCCTGTCCCGATAACTCCCGATAGTTATCGGAACTGAATGACATTAACTTTTATAATTTACTATAAACTACAAGGTGCCACGTTTAGCTTGTTCTCTCTCAATAGATTCAAACAATGCTTTAAAGTTACCTGCACCAAAACCTTGTGCTCCCATTCTTTGAATGATTTCGAAAAACAAGGTTGGTCTGTCTTCAACTGGCTTTGTAAAAATTTGTAATAAGTAGCCTTCTTCATCAGCATCAACAAGAATTGATAACTTTTGAAGTTCTTTAATATCTTCCTTCATCATATCCATATGAACGCCTAAACGTCGAGGTATATCGTCGTAATAGGCTTGAGGAGGTGGAGGCAGGAACTCTACACCACGCGCTTTTAACTGAGCAACTGTTTTGATGATGTCGTCTGTAGCAACAGCAATATGCTGTACTCCTGAATCTTCATAAAAATCTAAATACTCTTCAATTTGAGATTTCTTAGCTGCTTTTGCTGGTTCGTTAATTGGAAATTTAATTCGGCCATTACCATTACTCATTACCTTACTCATCAATGCTGAATATTCGGTATGAATTTGTTTGTCATCGAAGGATAAGAAATTCACAAATCCCATCACATCTTCATACCATTTTACCCAGGTATTCATTTGTCCCCAACCTACATTACCAACCATGTGGTCGATATATTTTAAACCGACAGGTTCAGGATTATAATCAGATTCCCATTTTATAAATCCAGGCATGAAGATTCCTTTATAGTTTTTACGTTCAACAAACATGTGAACGGTTTCTCCGTAAGTGTAAATTCCGGCACGAACCACTTCACCAAATTCGTCTTTTTCGACGGTTGGCTCCATATAGGATTTTGCACCACGTTTGGTAGTTTCTTCGTAAGATTTTGTGGCATCGTCAACCCAAAGCGCTACAACTTTCACACCATCGCCATGTTTTACAATGTGATCATTAATAGGAGATTTACTATTGAGTGGTGTGGTTAAAACCAATCGGATTTTATCCTGTTTTAAAACATAGCTCACTGAATCTTTAGAGCCTGTTTCTAAACCTCTGTATGCATACGATTGAAAACCAAATGCTGTTTTATAAAAATGTGCTGATTGTTTTGCGTTTCCTACATAGAATTCTACATAATCTGTTCCGAGTAGTGGTAAAAAATCCTGAGCACCATCAAAGATTTTTTCTAATCCGTAATTGACGCTTTTTACTTCTTTTGCCATAATTTAAATGTTTATTTGTTGATTCGTTTAGGTGTTTATTTGAAAACGAAATCATTATACTTTGTTGTTTGTTTTAGCCCTGATTGAAACGGCATCCTTTTTTGTTTTTCTCAAAAAAGATACAGTTGAAAGCAGGAAATAGCTTCTAATAAAAATTAGTCTAACCATGATTTGTAATATTCCTCATCTGCAATTTTCATAGCCTCTTCAGTAACTTGTAAAGGCTTGAAGGTATCAACCATAACGGCCAACTCTTCTGTTTTAACTTTACCAATACTGCGTTCTGTAGCTCCTGGATGCGGACCATGAGGAATACCTGCTGGATGCAATGAAATATGGCCAGCTTCGATATCGTTTCGGCTCATAAAATCGCCATCTACGTAATACAGAACCTCATCGCTGTCAATATTACTGTGGTTGTAAGGTGCAGGAATACTTTCGGGATGATAATCGTACAAACGTGGCACAAAGCTACAGATTACAAAGGCATCTGTTTCAAACGTCTGATGCACTGGAGGTGGTTGATGAATACGTCCTGTTATGGGTTCAAAATCATGAATTGAAAATGCATACGGATAATTATAACCATCGTAACCGACCACACCAAAGGGATGAGAAGCGTACACCATTTCAAATATCTCGTCTTGCTTTTTAATTTTCATTAAAAACTCTCCAGACTCATTATAGGTTTCTAACTCTTGTGGCTGACGCAAGTCACGCTCGCAAAATGGTGAATGCTCGAGTAATTGTCCGAACCAGTTTCGATAACGTTTAGGTGTGTAAACCGGTCGTCTTGATTCGACAATAAACAACCTGTTGTCTTCGGTATCAAAATCTATTTTGTATATAATTCCACTGGGAATCACTAAATAATCTCCATATTTAAAATCGAGATTTCCTAAATGGGTTCTTAATTTTCCGGTTCCTTTATGAATAAAAATAACTTCATCGGCATCCGAATTTTTATAGAAATAGTCACTAGTTGATTGTTTAGGAGCTGCTAAAATAATGGTACAATCACTATTTGTAAGTATGGCTTTTCGGCTATCGAGATAGTCGTTTTCTGGTTTGACCTGAAAGCCTCTCAACCTGTAAGATTGAATACTATTTTGCTTTGCTATTTTAGGAGCAACGCTGTATTGTTTTTTTATGTCTTTAACCTGAGTAGGTCGCTGTTCGTGATACGAGTTTGTTGACATTCCGTCAAATCCGATAGTCCCGAACAGTTGCTCATAGTAAAGGCTACCATCTTCTTTTCTGAATTGTATATGTCGCTTATGTGGAATTTTTCCAAGCTTGTGATAAAAAGGCATTTTATTTAAGTTTAAAAGTTGATTTCTTTATACGTTAATTGTATAAAATAAAGTGTTTTAAAGATACAAAAATGCTGGATTATTCAGGATTTCTTTTGATAAGAAATTGAAGATGAGATAATAAATCTTTGAAGACGAGATTTAGCATGGTTCAAATATCGTGAAATTATGGATATTTTAAAACCAAAATCCGATATTAAAATACCAGATTCCTTTACCTCGTTCGGGTGAATAGGAGTACTTGGCTTCAATAGGACCTAAAAAAGTGTCAATTCCATACCCAAGAGCGTAACCTCTGTAATCTGGAAGTGTAAACCATTCGCCACTATCAAAAATGCCATCATCTACATTAGCCCAATTCCCCTCTAAAGTGATGTGATGTTTTTTGAAGATTTCATAATCTGCAGATGCACTAGCCTTAACATAACTATTTCCTGTTAATGAAATGAAATCGTAGCCATAAAAAGGAATAAAATTATTTATGAAGTTGTTTCCGTAGCCACCCAAAGCAAAATCAAGCGTATTTGTTGTGTTTTCTCCAAGCTTGAAACCACCTTCCGTTTTCAAATTAAAAGCCAACTTATCTGAAACACTAAAAGCATAACCCATATCGGCTTTTACAATTGAAAATGGGTTAAAGTTCATATTAAATTGAGACGACAATAAGTACCAATGTAAATCTCCATTGAAATACACACCTTTTTTAGGAAAATATTTGTTGTCGTACGTATCTAACTTTAATGTTCCAAAAACACTTCCGTAATCTGTACTTTCAAACAGAAACTCATCGGTTTGTGAATTAACTGTGATGGTTTCAGATTTAATTTTTAGTCGTTTATGTTCGGCACCAATACTTAATGAAAAGTCTTTACGAAATAAGGTTTGCATGTAAAGCTGGTTGGTTTGGTCCTGAAGTTCAATGTCTATTTTATTGAGTTCAGACCCAAAGGTATCAAAGTCGGTTATTAATAATTCTGAATTCACATTTTTACGAAACTGATTGTATCTTGAGGTAAGTCCGATACTCCAGTAAAATCCTTTATCGATAAAATATTCAAAATTATAGCGCACATTATCTCCTAAAATTATATCTAAAGACGCTACATCATTATCGAAAAGCAATCGTTTTTTGGTCAGATTAACTAAAGCAGCACTTTTGTACAAATCATCGTAATGCAATCCTAATTTTAAAAAGGTAGTGATTTCATTTTCTGTTAAAGTTGCATGAAGGTCATAACCTTTTTTGTCTTTAGACTTTTTGAATTGATACTTAAAAGCATCAAAATTATTGGTTGCTATAAGGTTGTTCACACCTCTGTTAAAATCTTCGTAGCTTACTTTGGTATCATCTTTAAACTTCAACTTACCTATAACGTAAGATCTTGTGTATCTGTTATTCCCTTTGATAGTAATTAAATTTATTTTAATACTATCTGCAGATGATTCACATGGATTTGGTTGCAAAGCATGATCTGTTTTATATGTTGGTAACGTCTTTAATTTTTCAATGCTATTCAAAGCTGCCTCTTTACCATTTTTAATAATTTTTTCGCCTTCGCTGAATGACACTACAGTAAAATCTTTAATGTCGGGATGAATATAAATATCTGTAATCTTAGATTTCAGCTTCATATCATTTATTGTCCTGAAATTATTTATTTGAAGCAGGACATCTGGAGCAGATGTTAGTTCTTTTCTATCTCTCAAATCATCCTGAACATCGACACCAATGATGATATCCATTCCTTTGGCTTTAATTTCATGTATTGGATAATTATTAACCACACCACCATCAACCAACAAATTATTATCAATCTCAATAGGTTGAAATAATGAAGGAAATGCTCCACTAGCCGTTACTGCTAAAGCTAAGTTTCCAGATTCTAAGACTACGGCTTCTCCATTTTCAATGTTAGTCGCAATGCAAAAAAACGGAATTGGCAATTGATTAAATTGTTCTACATCACTGACATGCAACGTTAATTTAGATAGTAAATTAAATACATTCTGACCTCGTGAAAGTGCTGAAGGTAATTTCACTTTAAATTTATCAAAAGGAAGATTTACAGCATATTTTTCATCATTATCACGCTCGTAAAACGTTTTTGCAGACCTTGGCAAGTCATCACTAATAACTTTATCAAAATCTAAATTTTTAAAGATAGAATCCAGTTGTTTTCCTGAATATCCAGAAGCATACAAAGAGCCCACTATGGCTCCCATACTTGTACCAGCAATGTAATCTATTTTAATTCCGAGACTGTCAATCACCTTTAGCACACCAATATGAGCAAAGCCTTTCGCTCCTCCTCCACTTAGCACCAAGCCTACTTTTGGCTCATCAGTACGATCACTATTACCAATGCCTTGTGCATGTGTACAAAAAGACATACTTGTAATGATTATAATGATGATAAGTTGTTTCATTTTGAGTTGTAATACGCTTTTATTTTTCTTGCTCTCGAAAGTCCGACCACACGCTCTAAATCTTTTTCATCAGCTTCAGAAATTCGTTTTACAGATTTAAATGCTTTCATTAGAGCCACAACGGTTTGTTCTCCAATGCCAGGTATGGTCTCTAATTCTGTAGTTAACGCGTTTTTGCTTCGTCTGTTTCTATGATGCTCAATGCCGAAGCGATGGGCTTCATTTCGCAACTGCTGAATAATCTTGAGGGTTTCACTTTTCTTGTCTAAATATAATGGAATTGGATCGTCTGGATAAAATAATTCTTCCAAACGCTTCGCAATTCCGATGATTGCAATTTTATGTCTGAGATTTAATGCATCCAGGCTTTTTAATGCTGAAGATAACTGGCCTTTACCACCATCTATAATAATTAATTGTGGCAAAGATTGCTCTTCATCCAGCATACGTTTATATCTTCGGTACACCACCTCTTCCATCGATGCAAAATCGTCTGGCCCTTCGACTGTTTTTATATTGAAATGGCGATAGTCTTTTTTGCTTGGTTTTCCGTCTTTAAAAACAACACAGGCTGCTACTGGATTAGTTCCTTGAATGTTTGAATTATCGAAACATTCTATGTGACGAGGTTCTTCAGAGAGCCTTAAATCTAATTTCATTTGTGCCATAATTCGGTTGGCATGACGATCTGGATCTACTATTTTCACTTGCTTAAAGCGTTCCATTCTGTAGTATTTAGCATTCCGGAGTGACAAGTCTAAAATTCGCTTTTTATCACCAAGTTTCGGAACTGTTACTTTTATGTCTTCGCCTAAATCGACTTTAAATGGCACATAAATTTCTTTTGAATTGGACGTGAAACGCTGTCTGATTTCAGTAATAGCCAACTCTAATAATTGCTTTTCGGTTTCATCAAGTTTCTTTTTCATTTCCAGTGTATGTGACCTGATGATGCTTCCGTAGGATAGTTGTAAAAAGTTCACATAACCATAGCTTTCATCACTCGTGATTGAAAACACATCAACATTGCTAATCTTCGGATTGACAATGGTTGATTTTGCCTGGTAATTTTCTAAAATTTCAATTTTTTCTTTGATGCGTTGCGCTTCTTCAAATTGCATGTCTTGAGCTAATTGCTTCATTTGCATTTTAAACTGAGATAGCGAATCTTTAAAATTTCCTTTTATAATTTCTCTAATCGCTGCAATTTGTTGATTATATTCGTCTTCGCTTTGCAAATCTTCACAAGGTCCTTTGCAGTTTCCCAAGTGGTATTCTAAGCACACTTTATATTTTCCAGCTTCAATTTTTTCTTCGGAAAGATTAAAATTACAGGTTCTGAGGTGGTACAATCCTTTAATTAAATCTAATAACGTATGAACTGTTTTCATACTTGTATAAGGCCCGAAATATTCTGAACCATCCTTAAACACATGTCTTGTAGGAAATACTCTGGGAAAACGTTCGTTTTTGATACAAATCCAAGGATACGATTTGTCATCCTTTAGCATGACATTGTATCGTGGCTGGTATTTTTTTATGAGATTGTTTTCGAGTAAAAGAGCATCTTTTTCAGTTTCGACAACAATGTGTTTAATCGTTGCTATTTTTTTTACAAGTACTCTGGTTTTACCGTTCTCATGTGTTTTTGTAAAATAAGAACTGACTCTTTTTTTAATGTTTTTAGCTTTTCCTACATAAATTAACTTATCATCAACATCATAATACTGGTAGACACCAGGTTGCTGAGGCAAGGTTTTTAGTTGTAATTCAAGTGTAGGATTTTCCATTATTTCAAAGTTAGCATTTACTATTTAATCCTTTCTTTATTTGATTAAAAAAATTGTCATGAAATTTGTTTTTTCTTATTATCAAATCCTTACATTGTGCCTCTTTTTTAAAACTAAAAATGACAAAAAAAATCATAGGACGTGTTGACATTGTTGACTTTCCAAAACTGGATTTAAAACAGGTTTCTGTAAAAATTGACACAGGTGCCTATACTTCTGCAATTCATTGCTCGAACATTACCGAAAAAGATAATCAGTTGATTTGTACTTTTGAAAGTAAAGGCCATCCCAACTTTAAAAGTGAGCAGGTTGTTTTTGAAAACTACACTTTAACTGATGTAAAAAGCAGCAATGGGTTTAAGGAAAACCGTTATAAAATCAAAACTGAAGTCATATTCTTTGGTAAAACATATAAGATTAACTTAACTTTAAGCACCAGAGACGACATGAAATTTCCAGTATTAATCGGACGCCAGTTTTTAAGTAATAAATTTTTAGTAGACGTTAATATGGAAAACGTTTCTTTTAACAACACACACAAATGAACATAGTCATTTTATCAAGAAATCCTCATTTATATTCAACACAACGTTTGGTCGAAGAAGGCAGATCGAGAGGTCATGACGTTGAAGTTATTGATCCTCTAAAATGTGATATCATCATTGAAAAAGAAAAACCAACCATCTATTATAAAGATCGTTATTTAGATTATGTTGATGCTATTATTCCTCGTATTGGTTCTTCGGTTACCTTTTATGGTTGTGCTGTAGTGAGACAATTTGAAATGATGGGTGTGTTTACAATCGTAACTTCTGATGCCATTCAACGATCTAGAGACAAATTAAGAAGTTTACAACGCCTTAGTAAAGCGGGAATTGGAATGCCTAAAACCGTATTTACGAATTATTCTCGTGATGTTGAAGAAGTTATTGAGCATGTTGGAGGAACTCCGGTAATTATTAAACTTCTTGAAGGCACACAAGGTTTGGGTGTTGTTTTAGCTGAAACTAAAAATGCTGCAGAATCTGTTCTTGAAGCGTTTAACGGACTTCAGGCTCGTGTGATTGTACAGGAATTTATTAAAGAAGCTAAAGGCGCAGATATTAGAGCTTTGATTGTTGACGGACAAGTAGTTGGAGCCATGAAACGTCAAGGAAAAGAAGGTGAATTCAGATCTAACTTGCATCGTGGTGGAAGTGCAGAAATTATCAAATTAGACAGTGACGAATTAAAACTGGCTATGAATGCTTCAAAAGCATTAAAACTGCCTGTTTGTGGTGTTGATATGTTGCAATCTGCACGAGGTCCTTTACTTCTGGAAGTGAATTCAACTCCAGGACTAGAAGGTATTGAAGGCGCAACGAGTAAAAATATTGCCAGAGCCATTATCACATTTATTGAACGAAATCGGAATTAAATGAGTGCTAAAGATGTTTTAGAGATTTTAGGAGAAAAAGTTGCTTTGGGCAAAAGTGCAACTGTAAGTTTTAATGTCGCTAAACTTCATACTCAAAATACAATAGATGTACCAATCATTATTGAACGCTCAAAAAAACCAGGACCAACGGTTTTAATTACTGCCGGAATCCATGGAGATGAAGTTAATGGTGTAGAAATCGTAAGACAATTAATTGCAAAAGGCATCAACAAACCTAAAAAAGGAACAATCATTTGTATTCCTGTTATTAATGTGTTTGGTTTTATACATTTAGATCGTGAATTTCCTGATGGTCGTGATTTAAATCGTGTGTTTCCGGGAATTAAAGGTGGCTCATTGGCAAGCAGAGTGGCTTTTAAATTAGTTACAGAAGTGTTACCACATGCCGATTTGGTTATGGATTTTCACACAGGAGGAGCAGATCGTTTTAATGCAGCTCATATTCGGATTATTAAAGGAGAAAAAAACTTAAAAGAACTCGCTAAAATTTTCGGAGCACCTTTTGTATTATATTCGAAAAACCTCAATAAATCCTTCAGGAAAACCTGTCACAAATTAGGTATTCCAATACTACTATTTGAAGGTGGAAAATCATTCAACATTGACAATACAATTACAAATACAGGAGTCAATGGTGCTAAACGAATACTGCATCATTTAGGAATGCTTAATAGCAAATTTAAAGTGTCACAACCAAAAAAACCATGTGTTTTTATTTCTGGAAGTCGATGGATAAGAGCTAACTATTCCGGAATGTTTAAATCAACTGTAGGCATTAATTCTCATGTAAAGAAAGGTGATGTTATTGGAAATATTACAGATCCATACGGAAGCTTTAATCACTTTGTAAAAGCACCAAATGCTGGTTATATATTCAATATTAACGAATCTCCAATCATCTATCAAGGTGATGCTATTTTTCATATTTCAACAGCCCTAAAACATGACTAAAGTTGAATTAAGAGCAGCATATAAAGTATTACGAAAGCAACTTTCGAAGAATCAGGTTGAAGATTTAAGTCTAAAAATTGCAAATCAGTTACTCACATTACCAATCTGGAATCACAGTTTCTACCATATCTTTTTATCCATAACCAAGCAGAAGGAAGTCAATACCGATTACATCTTAAATATTCTCTCTGGAAAAGATAAACATATAGTAATTTCAAAAAGTAATTTTTCAACTCGGGAAATGTCACATTACCTGTTAACCGACAGTACAATAATTAAGAATAACACTTTACATATTCCTGAACCAACTGATGGTATTGCTATTGAATCCAACAAAATAGATGTTGTGTTCATTCCACTTCTGGCTTTTGACCAAACAGGACATCGTGTTGGTTATGGTAAAGGATTTTACGATCTCTTTTTGAAAAATTGCAAACCTGAAACCCTTAAAATTGGATTGTCTTTTTTTTCAGCTGAAAAAGAAATTAGCGATGTTTTCGAAAGTGATGTAAAGC
>JAAEZL010000013.1:24391-25047 GCA_018222875.1 Algicola sp. | reverse complement strand
ATTATTGCGTGACTCCTAAGATGATTTACAGGTTTTGATTTTCAGCCGTTTCTGTTACCTGATTTGGCTCATCATGTTTAAAAGCCCTTCTATTAAAGAAGATTAAAATTCCAATTCCAGTACTAATTGCCATATCTGCAATATTAAAAACAGGTTCAAAAAAAGTAAAATATTGTCCGCCATAAAACGGAATCCAATCAGGCAAAACACCACTCCATAACGGAAAATGTAACATATCTACAACTTTTCCGTGAAAAACAGCGTCATAGCCTCCTTCAGCAGGTAAAAAAGAAGCAACCTGTCCTGAACTCGAATCAAACAAAACTCCGTAAAAAACTGAATCTATAATATTACCCAAAGCTCCAGCTAAAATAAGTGAGACTGCAAAAATGAGAGTTTTAGATTGTCGCTCTTTAATTGACTTCATTAGCCAGTAACCAATGCCGATAACTGCCAATATTCTGAAAATTGTTAAACAGACTTTAGCGGTCCTATCAGAAATAAATGATATAATATCACTGATTTTAGTTCCCCAAGCCATTCCTTCATTTTCTACAAACAAGATTTGAAACCATGAGAATACTTCTACGCTTTCATTTAAGGCAAAATGTGTTTTAATGTAATTTTTAGAAATTTCCTCTACTATTAAATTAATT
>JAAEZL010000013.1:17791-24381 GCA_018222875.1 Algicola sp. | reverse complement strand
AATGAGAATAAGTAGCGTGGCTTTTTTCAATGACATGATTCGATGTTACAGGTGTAAAAGTAAAGCTTTTATTTAGTTTACAATTTCTGGCAAAAAGAAAACGCCTTATGAGATAAGACGTTTTTTATAAAAAATCAGATAGGTGTTACTGCATGTTTTTTGCTTCGATACTTAAGGTTGCATGAGGCACGAGTTTTAAACGATCTTTATTGATGAGTTTTCCTGTAACTCTACATACACCATAGGTTTTGTTTTCAATTCTGATAATGGCATTTTTTAAATCTCTGATAAATTTCTCCTGACGAATAGCCAGTTGAGAATTCGCCTCTTTGCTCATTGTTTCACTACCTTCTTCAAAAGCTTTAAAGGTTGGTGACGTGTCATCTGTACCATTGTTATGGTCGTTCATGTACGCACTTTTAATAAGTTCTAAATCGTGTTCAGCTTTTTCAATTTTATCTAAAAGCAGTACTTTAAATTCTGCTAAATCTTTATCTGAATATCGTACTGTGTTCTCTGTTGCCATGGTTTTAAATTTTTTGTATAAACAATTTGGTATTTACATCATCAAAAGCAATTTCTATACCATCGTTTAGTTGGTCTAAAATCTCTAATTCGTCGGTAAGGGTTTCCGTTTTTATGTAGTCTAAATTCTTGTTTATTGCATTAATAATTTGTTCATCTTTTTGAAATTGGACTGCTATCCTGTCGGTCAGTTCAAAACCAGAATCTTTACGTAAGTTTTGTATTCTATTTACCAACTCTCTAGCAATACCTTCTTTTTGTAATTCTTCAGTTATGGTAACATCTAAAGCTACTGTTAATGCACCTGAACTTGCAACGAGCCATCCTTCAATATCTTTTGATGTTATCTCAACATCTGATTGTTCTAAAGTAATGTTTTTTCCATTAATTTCAACGTCTAAACTACCATTTTGCTCGATTTTTTTGATGTCTTCTGCGGAAAAACTGTTAACTGCCTGAGCAACAGCCTTCATATCTGCACCAAAACGTGGCCCTAAGACTTTAAAATTTGGTTTAATCTGTTTCACAAGTATATCTGAAGCATCCTCTAAAACCTCAACAGATTTCACATTTACTTCAGATTTTATAAGGTCTGCAACTGCCAGGATTTCTTCCTTTTGCTCTTTTGAGTCTATAGGAATCATGATTTTCTGTAGTGGCTGACGCACCTTAATTTTCTCTTTAGCTCTTAACGATAAAACCAATGAAGAAATTGTTTGCGCACTTTCCATTTTACGTTCTAAACTCTTATCAACATAAGATGCATCAAACTTAGGAAATTCAGAAAGGTGAACACTTTCAAATGTTTCCTTTTTGGTCACCGAATTCAAATCCATATACAAACGATCCATAAAGAAAGGTGCAATTGGAGCGCCTAACTTGGCGATGGTTTCCATACAGGTATATAAGGTTTGATAGGCTGAAATTTTATCAGACTGGTAATCACCTTTCCAGAAACGTCTTCTGCTTAAACGCACATACCAGTTACTGAGGTAATCCTGAGTGAAATCTGAAATTGCTCTAGCTGCTTTGGTTGGTTCGTATTGAGCATAATAATCGTCAACTTTCTGAATTAATGTATGTAATTCTGATAAAATCCAACGGTCAATTTCAGGCCTATCCTTCAAAGGAATATCTGCTTCAGAATAGGTAAACTTATCTAAATTAGTATATAAAGTAAAGAAGGAATAGGTGTTGTACAACGTTCCGAAGAACTTGCGTTTCACCTCTTCAATACCATCTAAATCAAATTTTAAATTATCCCATGGATTGGCATTCATAATCATGTACCAACGTGTGGCATCTGCACCATAAGTTCCTAAGGTTTCAAAAGGATCGGTTGCATTACCTAAACGCTTCGACATTTTTTGTCCGTTCTTATCTAACACCAATCCGTTGGACACCACATTTTTGTAGGCTACAGAATCGAAAACCATCGTTGCAATAGCATGTAAGGTATAAAACCAACCACGCGTTTGGTCGACACCTTCTGCAATAAAATCGGCAGGAAATGACTTTTTGTCGTCAATCAACTCTTTATTCTCAAAAGGATAATGCCATTGTGCATAAGGCATCGAACCAGAATCGAACCAGACATCAATTAAATCGGCTTCACGTTTCATGGGTTGTCCACTTTTTGAAACTAACACAATGTCATCAACGATGTTTTTGTGTAAATCTATTTTAGCATAGTTGGCATCGGAATTGTTTCCAACTTCAAAGTCTTCAAAAATAGCTTTTGAAAGCACTCCAGCTTCAACCGCTTTTGACATTTCATGTTTAAGTTCTTCAACAGAGCCAATACAAATTTCTTCTTTACCGTCTTCAGTTCTCCAGATTGGCAAAGGAATTCCCCAATATCGAGAACGTGATAAGTTCCAGTCATTTGCATTCGCCAGCCAGTTTCCAAAACGACCAGTTCCTGTAGATTCTGGTTTCCAGTTTATGGTATTGTTTAACGCAACCATTCGTTCTTTAACATCAGTGACTTTGATGAACCAGGAATCTAACGGATAATATAAAATTGGTTTATCAGTTCTCCAGCAATTTGGATAGCTATGCTTATACTTTTCGACCTTAAAGGCCTTGTTTTCTTCTTTTAATTTGATAGCCAATTCAACATCTACTGAACGTTCTGGAGCTTCACCATCATTGTAATATTCATTCTTGACATACTTTCCGGCAAACTCACCTAATTCTGGTCTGAAACGACCTTGTAAATCCACTAAAGGTACTAAGTTCCCATGGTCATCCTTAACTAAAAGAGGTGGCACTTCTGGTGTAGCCTGTTTGGCAACCATGGCATCATCTGCTCCAAAGGTTGGTGCTGTATGTACGATACCTGTACCATCTTCAGTGGTAACGAAATCTCCAGAAATGACTCTAAATGCATGTTGCGGATTATCATTTGGAAGTGCATAAGGTAATAACTGCTCGTAAGTGATTCCGACTAAATCTGCACCTTTAAATTCTTTTACAACGAAATACGGAATCTTTTTGTCACCTGAATTATAAGCTAATAACTCCGATTTTTCTTCAACTAAATTGAATTTACCATCAAATTGATAATTCACTAATTTCTTTGCCAAAATCACATTCATTGGCTGGAAGGTATATTGATTGTAAGTTTCAACCAATACATAATCAATTTTTGGTCCGACCGTCAATGCTGTATTACTTGGCAAGGTCCAAGGTGTGGTCGTCCAGGCTAAAAAGAAAATATCGCCTTCATTTTGTAAAAAGTCTGGCAATGAGTTTTCATTTGCTCTGAACTGAGCAACAACTGTAGTATCAGTCACATCCTGATAAGTTCCAGGCTGGTTTAACTCATGAGAACTTAAGCCTGTTCCAGCTTTTGGTGAATAGGGCTGAATGGTATAGCCTTTATACAGTAAGCTCTTATCGTAAATTTGTTTAAGCAACCACCAGACACTTTCCATGTATTTTGGATCGTATGTCACATAAGGATCATCCATATTTACCCAATAGCCCATTTTTTGGGTAAGGTCGTTCCAAACGTCTGTGTAGCGCATCACAGCTTTTCGGCAAGCTGCATTGTAATCTTCAACAGAAATCGATTTCCCGATATCTTCTTTAGTAATTCCCAGTTCTTTTTCTACACCAAGTTCAATTGGTAAACCATGCGTATCCCAACCAGCTTTACGTTTTACCTGAAACCCTTTCATGGTTTTATAACGCGGAAAAATATCTTTAATGGCACGTGCTAAAACATGGTGCACTCCTGGCAATCCGTTTGCTGAAGGTGGTCCTTCAAAAAAAACGAATGGCTTATTGCCTTCTCTGGTAGAAATACTTTTTTCAAAGATGTTATTTTCTTCCCAATAGTTAAGAATGTCTTCTGCAACTTTTGGTAAGTCAAGTCCTTTATATTCAGGAAATTTAGCGCTCATGATATCAGTGTTCTAATCGAGTCGCGAAATTAAGGAATTTTAAGAAAATTATAGGTGTAATGCAGGCAAAAATGAGAAAGCATTAGGAGTAATAGAACTGTAGTATAATGTTATGCCTTATGAGTGATTTATTCAGCTTAAGAAAACCACAATTATAAACACAGCTAATAAGGCTACTAATGAAATGCTTCTTTTTAGGTTTTTCATGACATAAAGAATAGTTCATATATAATAGTATAAACACTAAAAAACGCAATTACAAGTATAAGTAGTAATGCCAGTAATGATAGTACTTTTTTTGCTTTTCT
The DNA here is from genome assembly GCA_018222875.1 of Algicola sp. GTDB lineage: Bacteria > Bacteroidota > Bacteroidia > Flavobacteriales > Flavobacteriaceae > Psychroserpens. The sequence goes on along the minus strand of JAAEZL010000013.1, from coordinate 20,138 downwards.
CATGAGAGGTTGACTATAGTGTCTCAAGGATTAGACACAAAAATCTATAAAACGTCACAAGATGTATATACAGTATGTTTTTTTCCTTATAACTAAAAAAAGCAAACATAAAAATGTCTGCTTTTTAGAACCTGCTATTAGATATTTGGGATTAAAGGTTTGTTAGTTAGATTACGAACGTAAGTAATTCTTTTACAAAACCAAATAACATATGTTAATTCTGCTTCAAATCTTTTCTAATTCTACTTAGCTGCACAGGCGTAATATTGAGGTAAGAAGCGATTTGATATTGAGCAATTTTGTTATCTATATCTGGAATTTTGCTTTTTAATAACTGGTAACGTTCTGTAGCATTTAAAGAAACAGACTCAAATTGCTTTTTTTCGTAAATTATAAACAGGTATTCTAAAACTCTGTTGTATAGGTTACTAATTGCAATATCTGTTTGTGTTAGCTTAAAAAAGTCTTCATAATCTGCTTCATAAACCCTACAGTCTGTCAAAGCTTCATAGGTTAAGAGTGATGGTTTTTTAGTTAAAATTGAACTAAACGGGCCAACAAAACTAATTGGTGAATAAATGTTTTTCGTATACTCCTTACCTCTTTCTGAAACACGTACAGATCGCATTAAACCAGAAGTTAAAAAATAAAGCTTGGTACTCATTCCTCCTTGTTCAATTATTTTTTCTCCTGATGGTATCGTTTTTTGGGTGGATAGATTTTTAAGGATTAAAAACGTTTCTTTTGAAACATTAAATTTTGACTTAAGAAAATCAAAGTTTGGATTTTCCATGTTTGGTTGGTTAATAGTTTGGTTAGGTCCAATTTTGTGATTTTTTGTTTTGAAAACAAATATTATCTATGAGGATACTTATAAAAAAGGTAATCTGTTTAAAACCTCTTAGCTAAACCAAGAACCCAATCAAATCTTCAATCTTAGAAATGAGTTGAATTTTTATAACGGTCTTTTTTAGCGCTATTTTATTGTATTTAGATACAAAAATAGTCGAGAACCCAAGTTTTTCTGCTTCTAAGATACGTTGCTCTACACGTTGAACTGGGCGAATTTCACCAGACAAACCAACTTCGGCTGCAAAGCAATAATCACTTGCTAATGATTCGTCTTCATTTGAAGATAAAATAGCAGCTACAACAGCTAAATCGATAGCAGGATCATCAACAGTAATACCACCAGTAATATTTAAAAAAACATCTTTTGCTCCCAGTCTGAATCCAGCTCGTTTTTCTAAAACTGCCAGCAACATATTTAAGCGTTTGGCATTAAAACCAGTAGCACTTCGTTGTGGTGTTCCGTAAACAGCTGTGCTCACTAAAGCCTGAACTTCAATCATTAATGGTCGCATCCCTTCAAGAGTTGCAGCAACTGCATTTCCAGATAGTTCTTCGTCTTTTTGAGAGATTAAAATTTCTGAAGGATTAGAGACCTCTCTTAATCCAGAACCTTGCATCTCATAAATACCTAATTCATTTGTGGATCCGAATCTGTTTTTATTAGCACGAAGAATTCTAAACACATGATTGCGATCGCCTTCAAATTGCAACACAGTATCTACCATGTGTTCCAGAATTTTAGGTCCAGCAATATGACCATCTTTAGTAATGTGACCTATTAAAATTACAGGCGTTGCTGTTTCTTTGGCAAATTTGATAAGTTCAGTCGTGCACTCCTTAATCTGGGAAATACTTCCACTGGAAGACTCAATATAATCACTATGAAGGGTTTGAATTGAATCAATCACTACTATGTCTGGTTGCAATCCTTCTATCTGTTTGAAAATGTTTTGTGTTTTCGTTTCTGTTAGAATGTAGCAATTGTTGACATTTGGGTTAATCCGTTCAGCACGCATTTTAATTTGTTGCTGACTTTCCTCACCTGAAACATATAAGGTTTTGTAAGGTAATTTTAAAGCTATTTGAAGTAACAGCGTACTTTTTCCAATACCTGGTTCTCCTCCCAGAAGTGTTAAAGATCCAGGCACTAAACCTCCACCAAGCACACGATTAAATTCCTGATCTGAAGTGTCTAATCTGGCTTCTTTAGAGGTGTCAATATCATTAATTTTTAATGGTTTTGATACACGTTTAGATGCTGACGAGGGCGTTTTCCAGTCACTTTTTTCAGGCTTCTGAATCACTTCTTCTGTAATGGTATTCCATTCTTTGCAAGCCGTACATTGTCCTTGCCATTTTGAGTATTGGGTACCACAATTTTGACAGAAAAAGGTTGTTTTTAATTTAGCCATGAAAACGATTTAGACAGCTAAATTAAGATTTTTTTAGTTGATATCTTTAAACCAGGTGATGAGTGCTAAAAATTTAACTGCTG
>JAAEZL010000013.1:13888-17781 GCA_018222875.1 Algicola sp. | reverse complement strand
CGACTTCGATTTTCGGAAAATCCACTCAAAAAAGTAATCTGTAGAATAAATGCTAAATTTAGTTTTCTTCATCATCGTCTTTTTCGTTATCATCAATGGCTAACTCTTGCAGATTTTTCAGTTTAGACTTGATATATTCTTTGTCTATTATAGTTGTCTCACCAAGCGTTAAAGCAGACTCGTAAAATTTAGTTGCTCTTTTATTCTTACCAATTTTTTCAGCATGAAGTGCCAGATAATAGGTTCCTAAAGAGGATTTTGGATCTTGTTTATTTGCTAATTTACCTATGTTTTGAAGCGATTCTAAATCTTCACGATCTTCAGCAATGGCAACAATTTTTGCAAATTCTTCTTCTGATATAGGTTTGCTAATTCCGAAGTACTGTTCAATACGCTCATATCTGTTCACAATATATTCGTCTAAAGTTCCATCATAAGTAAGTACTTTTTCGTTGATTTCTTTTTCGTCTAAAGGCTTATAAATTTCAAAAATCTTATCCAGAGCTTTCGATAATGCTCCAGTAACAAGTGTGTAATGTGTATCGCCTTTTAGTTCATCATAATAAAACGTAAGCTTTTGCGTATCTAAAGTTTTCAAAATACTGCTCGTTTCCTGAATTTTAGTTTTTAAACTCGGGACATCTCTATCACTTGTAGCCACATAATAAAATACATCGTTTTTTAAATGACCTAAACGGGTTGCTAAATTGTTTGACATCGTTCCCTTGTAATCTGGACTAATATTAATATAAGCCTTAAAAACTGGCTCATCTGTAAACAAATACGAGTTTATAAAATTAGCCATCATGTTGTGGCCAATAGCTACTCGAAACGGACTCGTATTATAATTGTTGTCTATGTAAGGAAGGAGTTCGTTTTGTACAAAGTCGTAAAAGCGTTTACCAGATTCGAAAGGCATTCCTGTCAGTTCGTCAAAATAACCGTCATAAAAGCGCTCTTTACCTTGAACTATACCAATTACGATAGACTCTGGCATTTCTTTGAAATACGTTTGAAAATGCACTTGACCCAATACTGGTTCAAATAAGTAATCACCATCAAATACAATAATAACTGGGTGCTTTATTGGAGATTCAGGATCGTAATTGTTGGGTAGTTTAATTTTAATATCTCTTGTCGTGTTGAGATATCGCGATGGTAGTTCTTTGTTAATCGTTTGTGAAAAAAGCGACGCACTAAATAGGACGACACATGAAATAAGTAGGTATTTTTTCATCGTTTAGTAGGGATTTGGAGGAGTAAATATAGTAATCCAAACGATAAAACACACATTTATTCGACGAACTGCACGAATATTTAAGAATTAATCTTTAAGCTCATAAATTTTATCAAGTAACATGTCTTTAGTGATATAGTCTGACTCTTCCAGTAAAAGACCAGACTGGTAACTATTAAGCGCTCTTTTTAAATTTCCGTCTTCTTCATAGTACATGCCTTGATAGTAAGCGCTGATCATTGAGTCTGGATATTCCTGTCTTGCTAATTTAGAAAGTTCTTTTAGGGATTCAATATCATTTTTTTTCTTTGAAGCTGCTGCAATCGCTCTTAAATCGTTTTCAACAACTTTCTTTTTAAAACCGTAAAACAACTCGATATCTTCATACTTTCTTATTAAATAATCGAAAGGGCTTCCTTCATATTCTAACACTTTTTCTGTGTATTCCTTTTTGGTTATGGGTTTATAAAACGAAAATATTTCAGTTAATGCCTTCGGAATACCAAGTCCGACTAAAGAGTAATGGTTAGCATCTTCAAAATCATCAAATCGATAGTGAAAAAATTCATTTTCTATACCTTTTAACGCTGCGTCTAAAGTTAAAATATCAGTTTTTAAAGAACTAACATCATCATCTGCAGTGGCCAGATAATAAAATGTATTCATTTCTATTAAAGGCGCTCTCTGAGCCATTAAGTTAGGGATTTCGGGAGCGAGTTCTGGGCTAAGTAAAACAAAAGCTCTGAACAATGGTCTATCTTTAAAAATGTAATAGTTAATAAAATTAGCACTCAAATCGTGACCAATGGCAATTCTGAAATCAGAAACCATATACTTATCTTCAATGTATGGAATGAGTTCCATTCCTAAAAACTCAAAAAAGCTAGCACCTTCATCAATTGGAAAATTAGTTTCTTCCGCATAAAAGAAATCATTTCTTCTGGTTTCACTTTGATTGATACCCACAACAATACAATTAGGAATATCTTCCCAGTACGATTGGTAATCTGTGTTTCCTACAACAGGTTCAAAAAGATAATCACCATCTAAAACGATCACTAAAGGATATAACGTTTCATCCTCAGCATTATAATTTCTGGGTAATTGAATTTTAATATCTCTTGATTCGCCAAGCTTTGAAGACTCAAAGGGTTCATAAATTACTTGAGCAGTTAGAGAGTATGTGAAAAGAATAATTAAAGTGACTAAAGTAAAATGCTTCCTCATGGTTGTTGTGTTATACAACGCAAGGTAAAAAATTATTCGGTTCTATTATATATTGGCAAATAAATTAGCGACAACCCTCCAAGTACAATAATCATCAATGTTTGTGATGACCACATAATCCAGCCAAAAGCAATACTAGGTTCTTTGGCAATGGCAAATATTGAAAATGCTGCATACACAGCAACCGGATAAGAACCAATACCTCCATTTGTTGCAGCAATACTGAAACTGGCAGATATAAATCCTATTAAAATAGCTGCAAAAGGCAGTGCTGAAGTTTCCTCAAGAGCTAATGAAGTGACGTAAAACATCAACACATACATTGCCCATATAAACAGCGTATGAAAAATGAATGCCCATTTGTGTTTCATTTTAAAAATGGTCATTATCCCTTCAATTAATCCACTCACAAAGCCCCTAACTTTTACTGCAATTTTAGACTGGCTTTTTCTTAAAAACAAAACCAGTAAAACAACAAGTACTAAGACCGAAACTGATCCGAAAATAATTTTTTTAGGTTCAAACCGTTCTGCAAAAAACTGGTAAATAAAATCGAACTCTAAAAACAAGGTAATGGTTATGATACAAAGCATGACCAACATATCAGCAATACGTTCGGCAACTATAGTTCCGAATCCTTTTTCAAACGGCACACCTTCATAGTTGGTTAATATCGTTGCTCTGGTAATTTCTCCAGCTCTCGGAATGGTATAATTAACTAAATAGGTTGCAAAAACAGCCATGATACTATTGGGTAATCTTAAGGTATAACCAAGAGGTTCTATCATAAATTTCCAGCGATAAGCTCTTGAGAGATGACTTAGGAGTCCGAAAAACAAACCTAAACCAATATAAAAATAGTCGGCATTTTTGAAATATGTAATTAACTCTTCAACAGAAATTTTAGACAAAGAATACCATACCAGAAGTACTCCTAATAATAAAGGGAGGACTATTTTTAGGAATTTGGCTGTCTTTTTGTTCAAAAGTTTATTTTAATAAATTAGTCGCTTCATCTGGAAACACTAATGATGGTTTAAACACTTTAGCGTCTTCAATATTCATAAACGCATAAGTTATTAAAATAAGTGTGTCTCCAACGGCAACCTTTCTGGCTGCTGCTCCATTTAAGGTAATTTCACCACTGTTTCGTGGTCCTGGAATACAATAGGTTTCTAAACGCTCGCCATTATCGTTATTTACGATTTGAACTTTTTCACCTTGAATAATATTAGCAGCTTCCATCAGGTCTTCATCAATAGTGATGCTACCTATGTAGTTAAGGTCTGCTCCTGTAACTTTTACTCTGTGAATTTTAGATTTTACTACTTGAATTTGCATGCGGCAAAGATAATTAATTTAATGCGATATTATCTATGAGTCTAATATCATCTGCATATACAGCTATAAAAGCTCTGTATGTCTTATT
>JAAEZL010000013.1:0-13878 GCA_018222875.1 Algicola sp. | reverse complement strand
GTTTTAAGAGTATCAACATCTGCAATTATGAAATATTCTAAATCTAATACATCATGTTTAGCAAATTGATTTTCAACCCATTCTGTAACAGTATTAGCACTTTTTGTGCCAAACTTTTCTTTGGCAGTTTTTAAGGTCTTGTATATAAAAGGCGCTGCTTTTCGGTATTCGGGTTTTAATCTTGTATTGCGAGAACTCATTGCCAGACCATCGTTAGCTCTATGAATTTTACAGCCAATAACTTGTACTGGAATTTGATGTTTTTCAACTAATTTTTTTATAATCATTAGTTGCTGAAAGTCCTTCTCCCCAAAATAAGCCTTTTCAGGTCTCACAATTTCGAATAAGCGTTTAACAATAGTTCCAACACCATCAAAATGACCTGTTCTGAATTTCCCTTCCATTTCATGCTCAAGTCCATCGTAAGAAAACGACACTGACTCCACATCCTTACCGTAAATATCTTCTACAGAAGGCGCATAAACTATGATGTTATCTTCAGAAATTTGCTTTAATAATTTTACGTCAGCATCTAAGGTTCTTGGGTATTTTATAAGGTCTTCATGGTTATCAAATTGTGTCGGATTAACAAAAATACTAACAACAACAACGTCATTTTGTTGCAGACCTTTTTTTATTAATGACGCGTGACCTTGGTGCAATGCACCCATAGTAGGAACAAAGCCGAGCGTTTTATTTTCAAACTTTAATACATCGACATAAGCGATTAAGTCGGCTTTATTTTTAAAAATCCTCATACCTTAACAAAAGTTAACAGCGTGCAAACTTAATATTTTACTAGCAATCTGCATAAATTTTTGTAATTTTGCATGTTTTTTATTTTTAATTCCAAAAACGACAGATTTATGAAAGATAAGAGAATATTGTATGTGTCATCTGAGGTTGTACCATATTTACCAGAAACAGAAATTTCTTCAATGTCATTTGAAGCTCCAAAAATGGTAAACAAACAAGGAGGACAAATACGAATATTTATGCCGCGTTATGGAAATATAAATGAAAGAAGACATCAATTACACGAAGTGATTCGGTTATCGGGAATTAATCTTGTTATCAATGATTTGGATATGCCATTGATTATTAAGGTTGCCTCTATTCCAAAAGAAAGAATTCAGGTTTACTTTATTGATAATGAAGAGTATTTCAAGCGTAAAGCCACACTTACAGATGAAGATGGAAAGCTATTTTCTGATAATGATGAGCGTGCCATATTTTTTGCCAAAGGTGTTATTGAAACTGTAAAAAAACTGAATTGGTCACCAGACATTATTCATGTTAACGGATGGCTGGCATCCTTACTGCCATTATACCTTAAAGAGTTCTATAAAGATGAGCCATTATTTACTGAAAGTAAAATTGTAACCTCTATATACAATCAAAGCTTCGATGGAACGTTAGATAAGGACATGATCAATAAAGTGAAATTTGATAACATTGATGAGGCTAGTATTTCTTTACTAGATACACCTAATTATTCCAATCTGATGAAAATTGCTATAAATCATTCAGATGCTCTAATTAAAGGCTCAGCTGATTTACCAAAAGATCTTGAAGACCATTTAGACGCTTGTGAGAAACCTGTTCTGGATTACTTCCCAATAGAAGAGTTTGCAGAACCTTACACAGAGTTCTACAACACCAAAGTACTAAATTAGTTAAAAGCATACATGAAAAAAAAGAAAATTGCCCTAAGAAACTTAGCGTTTATGTTACTATTAACAAGCATTTTTATTGCTTGTGATAAAGATTTTGCAACTATAGAATCTGATATTGTAACTAATGACAACGCTACAAATTTTGACGGATTATCAAGAGAATATGATGTTATCGCTTACTCAAAAGCTTTAGATCCTGTTCAAACCAATGCACTGCCAATAAATTTATTAGGCGTTTACAATGATCCTATTTACGGAGTTACAACAGCAAGTGTTGTCTCACAATTAAGATCTAATTTAATTGATCCTGACTTTGGTGAGGGTGTTGTTCTAGATTCTGTCGTAATACGCATCCCTTACTTCAGTACTGCTATAGAAACAACTGAAGAGGGAGAAACCATTTATGAATTGGATTCTGTTTTTGGAGACTCTCCAATGAAACTTTCAGTTTACGAGAGCAATTATTTTTTAAGAGATTTTGATCCAACTTCAAGTATTAACGATTCACAGGTTTACTATTCAAACCAAACTACTGGTACTTCTCCAATTAGTGATGCACTACTTGAGGGTACATTGCTCTATCAAGAAGACAATTTTCTTCCAGATAACAGACAAATAATATTAAAAAATGAAGATGGTGAAATTACTGGACGTTCAGTACCTTCTTTTCGAGTTTCCTGGAGAGCTGATGTAGCTGCAGATGCAGATGAAATTGAATACTGGGAACAAAAAATCATTGAAAAGTCAGGCTCTCCTGAATTAAGTAACATCAATAACTTTAATGATTATTTTAGAGGTATTTATTTTAAAGCAGAAGCCGATGATGACACAGGAACTTTGTCTTTGCTAAACTTTGCGAGCACAAATGCCAACATCACACTTCACTACACAAGAAATAATACATTGAGCACTGGAGATCCAGTTCAATCTACATTTGTTTTAAATTTCACAGGGAATCGGGTTAACTTTTTATCAAATGACCATATGTTTTCTGATGGTGACGAAAACCAAGGAGATGAAAGGTTATTCCTTAAAGGTGGTGAAGGATCTATGGCAGTAATAAAATTATTTGATGGCGAAAATACAGATGATGACATCCTGTTTAACAGTTTTGAATATTTCAAAAATGAATTTGTTGAAGTGGATGATGATGGAAAGTTTATTAAAAGTAAAAAATTAATAAATGAAGCCAATCTTGTTTTTTACGTTGATCAATCCAGTCTTGCAGGTATTACAGAACCAGAACGTATCTATTTATACGATATGAAGAACAATTCGCCTTTAATTGATTACTTCTTTGATACGGCAAATACAATTTCTCCTATAAACTCAAGAACTGGTCATCTTGGCAGACTTCAGAGAGACGATGATGGTAATGGTGTTAGGTATAAAATTAGAATTACAGAGCACATCAATAACATGCTTATCAGAGATTCAACAAACGTTGAACTAGGATTAGTGGTTTCTGGAAATATAAATCTGGAAAGTAATTCTCAGGATTTTGACGTATTAAATCCTGATGATCCCAATGATAAAATCCCAGTTAGTTCGATTATTACCCAAAGAGGAACAGTTCTTTACGGAAATAACACGTTAGAAGAAGAAAAAAAATTATATTTGGAAATCTTTTATACCGAACCAAATAACTAAATATATGTGTGGAATTGTTGGATACATTGGTCATCGCGAAGCTTACCCTATTATTCTTAAAGGTCTTAAACGTCTAGAATACAGAGGTTACGATAGTGCAGGTATTGCTCTTTTCGACGGAACTGATATTAAATTATCAAAAACCAAAGGCAAAGTCGATGATCTTCAAGCAAAGCTTGAAAAAGAAATCCCAACAAATGGAAACTTAGGTATTGGTCATACACGCTGGGCTACTCACGGTGTTCCAAATGATGTCAATTCTCATCCACATTATTCCAATTCAGGAAACCTGGTTATAATTCATAATGGAATCATAGAAAATTATGAATCGCTTAAAAAAGAATTATCTAAAAGAGGATATACTTTCAAGTCTGATACAGATACTGAAGTATTAGTGAATCTGATTGAAGATGTCAAGAAAAATGAAAACACAAAATTAGGGAAAGCCGTTCAAATTGCTTTAAATCAAGTGGTTGGCGCTTATGCCATTGCTGTTTTCGACAAAAACAAACCCAATGAAATTGTGGTTGCAAGGCTTGGTAGCCCGTTAGCTATCGGAATTGGAGATGATGAATTTTTTATAGCCAGTGATGCATCACCTTTTATCGAATACACTAAAAATGCAATTTATCTTGAAGATGAAGAAATGGCAGTTGTTCGACGCAACAAAGGTGTTAAAGTTAGAAAAATTAAAGATGATTCTTTAGTAGATCCTTATGTACAGGAACTTCAACTTAATTTAGAGCAAATTGAAAAAGGGGGTTACGACCACTTTATGCTTAAAGAAATTTACGAGCAACCAAGTGCAATTTTAGACACTTTTAGAGGTCGTATGTTACCTAATGAAGGCATTATAAAAATGGCTGGTATTGAAGATAACATGAAAACCTTCTTAAATGCTAACAGAATTATTGTTGTTGCTTGCGGAACATCTTGGCATGCTGGTCTGGTTTCAGAATATATTTTTGAAGATTTAGCCAGAATTCCAGTTGAAGTTGAATATGCTTCAGAATTTAGATACAGAAATCCTGTCATTACAGATAAAGATGTTGTGATTGCTATTTCTCAATCTGGTGAAACTGCAGATACTTTGGCTGCAATTAAATTAGCAAAATCCAGAGGTGCTTTCGTTTTCGGTGTTTGTAATGTTGTTGGATCCTCTATTGCCAGAGAAACTCATGCTGGAGCTTACACGCATGCAGGACCAGAAATTGGAGTGGCTTCTACAAAAGCATTCACCACGCAAATAACAGTTCTAACGTTAATAGCGCTTCGTCTGGCTAGAGCCAAAGGAACTATTTCAAGTTCAGAATTCAGACATCATATGATTGAACTGGAACTCATCCCTGAAAAGGTAAAAAGAGCTCTTGATTCTGATGCCTATGTTAAAACTGTAGCAGATATCTATAAAAACGCCAAAAACTTTTTATACTTAGGAAGAGGTTACAATTTCCCTGTTGCTCTTGAAGGCGCTTTAAAACTTAAAGAAATATCCTATATTCACGCCGAAGGCTATCCAGCTGCTGAAATGAAACATGGTCCTATTGCTTTAATAGATGAAAATATGCCAATTGTTGTTATTGCCACAAAAAAGGGTCACTATGAAAAAGTGGTGAGCAACATTCAAGAAATTAAATCCCGAAAAGGTAAAATTATTGGTATTGTCACTGAAGGTGACGAACAGGTCAGAGAATTAGCAGATCATGTCATTGAAGTACCTGAGACTATTGAATCTCTTACGCCTTTATTAACAACAATTCCGCTACAACTGCTCTCTTATCATATTGCTTTAATGTTAGGAAAAAATGTTGACCAGCCTAGAAATCTTGCTAAAGCTGTAACTGTAGAATAGTAATTCTCACAAGATTAAATTCCTATCTCATTATCAAATTAACAAAAAGCGCATATGCTTTTTGTTAAAAACTATTATGCACGCATACTTTTTTAAGAAATATTCATTGCGTTAGCATATAATTATTTATATTGCTATACTAAATTTAACTAATTCCCTAAAATGAAGACACTTTTTAAAACTATGATGCTGTTTTGTTGTGCGTTATCTTTTTCGCAAACTACAGTAAAAGGTAAAGTTATCGACAATAATGGTCAACCCTTACCTGGAGCCAATATTATTGTAACTGGAACAACTACAGGTACTATTTCAGATTATGATGGTAATTTCACTTTAACCGTTAACCAAGACCCACCATTTACAATACAAATAAGTAGTGTTGGTTTTGAAACCGTCAATCAGGAAATTACTACAAACCCTCAAACTATTGATGTAACCTTAATTGAAGGAACATCTTTAGATGAAATTGTAATTTCAGCTTCAAGAACTCCTGAACGAATCTTTGAATCACCTGTAACTGTGGAGCGATTTGGTTTAAAAGAAATCAAAAACACAGCATCTGCAGATTTTTATGGTGGTTTAGAAAATCTTAAAGGAGTAGACATCAACACAAACAGTTTAACGTTTAAGTCTATTAACACTAGAGGTTTTGCCGCTTTTGGAAACAATAGGTTTGTACAACTTGTTGATGGAATGGACAACTCTGCACCTGCATTGAACTTTCCATTAGGAAATTTGTTAGGTATGGTTGAAACTGACGTTCAAAGTGTAGAAATCTTACCTGGTGCTTCTTCTGCTCTTTATGGAGCAAATGCTTTTAATGGTATTTTATTTATGAGAAGCAAGAGTCCTTTTGATCATCAAGGTATTAGTGGCTACATTAAAAGAGGAATTACTTCTCAAGAAGCTGCTGGTGATAATGATTACACTGATGTTGGTATCAGAATGGCACATAAATTTGATGAAAAATTTGCCGCTAAAGTCAACTTTGGATACTTAAAAGGTACTGATTGGTTCGCTACAAATTATGATGATAAAAATATGCCAGGAGGAACTCGTGAGTCAAACACAAATTACGATGGTGTTAACGTGTATGGTGATAATGTAACTACAAATATAAGGGATGCAGCTCCTGCAAGTATTCAAGGAATTATACCTGATGTTAATGTAAGTAGAACGGGTTATCAAGAAGTAGATTTAACCGACTATAATGCAGAAAGTGTTAAAGCAGATTGGGGCTTATATTTCCGTCCGTGGGCAAATGATTTTGAAATCCAATATGTTGGTAAAGTAGGAACAGGATCTACAGTTTACCAAGGCGCACAACGCTATAGAATTGACAACTTCTTTTTACAGCAACACAAAATAGAAATAAGAAATGATAATTTCTTTGTTAGAGGCTATGTAACAGCAGATAAAGCCGGAGACACCTACATTATGGATGTTGCTGGTCCAAATCTATTACAAAAATGGAAATCTCATACTGATTGGTTTGGAGATTACATCCAAACATTCGCTGGTGCTACACTTGGAGGTGCTACTGAAGCTGAAGCTCATGCAGCGGCTAGACAAGTTGCAGAAACTGGCAGATTCGTGCCAGGAACACCAGAGTTTCAACAAGCTTTCGATGAAGTAACTAGTGAAACAAGTTTTTTAACTGGATCTGCTATTAGAGATAATTCAAAGATTTACCATAGTGATGCAAATTATAATTTTGGAGATATGGTAGAATTTGCTGAAATTCAAGTTGGTGGTTCCTACAGAACATACCGATTAAATTCTTTTGGCACCATATATGCTGACGAGAATGGTCCTATTACTTACTCAGAATTAGGTTTATATACACAATTACAGCGTTCACTTGAATTAAATGAAAGCTTGGAATTAAAATTAACAGGATCTATACGTTACGATAAATCTGAATTATTTGATGCTTTTTTATCACCTAGGATTTCAGCAGCTGTTACAGTAAACGAAAACCACAACTTCAGAGCTTCTTTTCAATCTGGATTTAGAAACCCTGATACTCAATCTTTATATATTGGTTTAGAAACAGCATTAGGAACACTTGTTGGTGGTGCATCTGATATTGGTGAAAGATTTCAAAGAGACTACGCTGTAAGTCAATTTGCACAAAACAACCTAGGTCAGCCTTCATCAATAACACAAACTGCAGATGCAGCCTATACGAATTCGTTATTTGTTTCTGTTGCTGGTGAGTTATCAAACACTAACCGTGATATAAATTCTAATGGAAGTAGTTTTATTGGAAACTCAAATTATGTGAAACCAGAACGAGTAAGTTCTTTTGAAGTAGGCTATAGAGGTAAAATAAAAAGCTTTATTATTGACGCATCAGCTTATTATAATTCCTATAATGACTTCCTAGCGAACGAATCTGTTGTAGCACCTCTTTACGGTGATGTTTCAAATTTCAACCTTACGGGTTATGATCCAAACAACCCTGCATCTGTAGCAGGATTAAATCCAGATACACAGCAAATTTTGGCAGCACTGGACAATGGTGATGTTAATGTATATCAAACCTATACAAATTCTGAAGAGACCGTAAACTCTTACGGAGCTGCAATTGCTGTATCTACAAAAATATTTAATGATTTTGATATTAGTGCAAACTATACATACGCTCACTTAGATTTTGATGTAAAATCTAATCCAGACTTCAGAACTAGTTTTAATACACCTGATCATAAGGTAAAAGCTACATTCGGAAACACTGACTTATTTACGAATTTTGGATTTAATGTAGCTTGGAGATGGAGTGACAATTATTACTGGGAATCATCATTTGGTGATGGCGAAATTCCTGCATTTCATGTTGTGGATGCACAAATAAATTACAGAATTCCTAGCTTAAAATCATCCATAAAAGTTGGTGCAGCTAATTTACTTCAAGATGAATATTTTACTGCCTTTGGTACTGGTTTTATAGGTTCTCAATACTATGTGTCTTGGACAATTAATAACTTATAATAATGGAAAAGAAACGATTTAAAATGAAAACATTAAAATATATATTTTTATCATTACTTACACTAAGTATGGTAGCCTGCGAGAATGACCTCGTAGAAGATTTTAGAGAATTAAATGATAATAATGATGCTCCTCTGGAGGAATTAACAGCTGGTTCTGCAGATTTTTCAAATTATGTGTCTTTGGGTAATTCGTTAACTGCAGGATTTACTGATAATGCTCTATTCATAGCTGGGCAACAAAATTCATTTCCTAATATATTATCGCAAAAATTTGCTCTTGTTGGTGGTGGTAATTTTACACAACCGCTTATGAATGACAATTTTGGCGGCTTATTACTAGGAGGTAACCCAGTTTTAAATCCTAGTACAGGAGAAAACTTATTTGCTCCAAGATTAGTTTTTGGAGGCGTTGGACCAGTTCCTTTACAATCTATTAATCCAATGGCAATGTCTACCACAGATTTTGCAACTGGCTATCCAACAGGCCCATTTAATAATTTAGGAGTACCAGGTGCTGCTAGTTTTCACTTAATAGCTCCTGGCTATGGAAGCTTAGCAAATTTCCCTTCAGCTGCAAACCCATATGCGATAAGAGTTACTGGAAATACGGATAGTACTATATTAGAATTAGCAATGGCGCAATCGCCAACATTTTTCTCATTATGGATAGGAAATAATGATGTTTTAGGATATGCGACTTCAGGAGGTGCTTCTGGAACTTTAACAGACCAAGCAACATTTGATTTTGCTTATAATACGCTTATCTCTACATTAACTTCACAAGGCGCAAAGGGAATAGTAGCAAATATTCCTGATGTTACAACAATACCTTATTTTACAACTGTACCATTCGCTCCTTTAGATCCATCAAATGAAGATTTTGCTGCTCAAATACCAACATTAAATGGCGTCTTTGGTCAATTAAATCAGGTATTTGCTTTTTTAGAAAGCCAGGGCATTCCAAACGCTACAGAACGTAGCATTGTTTTTTCTGAAACAGGAGCTAGTGCAGTGGTTATACAAGATGAAAATTTAATGAATATATCTGCTCAAATAACAGCAACTTTGAATGCAAGTCCAACATTTCCAACATTTGTTGAATCATTTGGTCTGCCTGCCGCTGCTTCACCTATTGTAGCTAATCTATTTGGATTAGTTTATGGACAAGCAAGACAGGCTAATGCTGATGATCTACTTGTGTTACCTAGTTCTTCAATAATTGGAGAAGTTAACGAAGATTTTGCGGCTTTTCTTGGATCACAAGGATTACCACCTGCATTAGCAGCTCAGTTTGCTGCTGAAGGTGTATCTCTACCATTAGAAGATAAATGGGTATTATTACCTGAAGAGCAGGCTGAGGTAGCAGTAGCGACAACTAGTTTTAATGCAACAATTTCAGCAAGCGCAACTGCAGCTGGTTTAGCGTTTGTAGATGCGAATGCATTATTAACACAGTTAGCAAACGGAGGAATTGCTAGTGGAGATTTTATATTAAATTCTGGCTTGGTCACAGGTGGAGCATTTTCTTTAGATGGTGTGCATCCTAATGCAAGAGGTTATGCCTTAATTGCTAATGAATTTATGAGAGCTATAGATGCTACTTACGGCTCAAATTTTGAAGCCTCAGGTAATTTTGTAAACGTGGGTAACTATCCAACCAATTACTCTCCTAGCTTAGAATAAAATAGCACAAAACACATTAAAAAAAACACCTTCCCTATGAAGGTGTTTTTTTATACAGAAAAAAGCAAAAAAAATGCCTTTATTTTTAAATTAAAAAATATATCTTTGCAGCGCGAAAAAGTAGTGCTTTCTTATATTCATTAAACTCTACTTTTCAGTATTGAAATATCTAAACATTAAACACATAAGTAATGTCAAAAGTTACAGGTAAAGTTGCACAAATAGTAGGTCCAGTTATCGATGTTCAATTCGGAGCTGGTGCTGAACTTCCAAAAATTTATGATTCGTTAGAAATTAAAAGACCTGATGGTTCGCTTTTAGTACTAGAAGTACAATCTCACATTGGTGAAGATAGTGTTCGTACTATTGCAATGGACTCATCTGATGGTTTAAGCAGAGGAACAGAAGTTACAGCTACTGGTGCTCCTATTCAGATGCCAATTGGTGATGATGTTTACGGACGTCTTTTTAATGTCATTGGAGATGCTATTGATGGTATTGGAGATTTACCTAAAGCAGGTGATGCAGGTTTACCAATTCACAGACAAGCACCTAAGTTTGAAGATTTATCGACGTCTACAGAAGTTTTATTTACTGGTATTAAAGTCATCGATTTAATTGAGCCTTATGCTAAAGGTGGTAAAATTGGTTTATTTGGTGGTGCTGGTGTAGGTAAAACTGTATTGATTCAGGAGTTGATTAACAACATTGCTAAAGGACATGGTGGACTTTCAGTATTTGCTGGTGTAGGAGAACGTACTCGTGAAGGTAATGATTTACTTCGTGAAATGTTAGAATCTGGTATTATCAAGTATGGTGATGCCTTTATGCATTCTATGGAAGAAGGTGGATGGGATTTATCTAAGGTTGATAAAACTGCAATGAAAGAGTCTAAAGCAACCTTTGTTTTCGGACAAATGAATGAGCCTCCTGGAGCTCGTGCTCGTGTAGCACTTTCAGGATTAACGATAGCAGAATATTTCCGTGATGGAGCTGGTGAAGGACAAGGAAAAGATGTACTTTTCTTCGTCGATAATATCTTCCGTTTTACACAAGCTGGATCTGAGGTTTCTGCATTATTAGGTCGTATGCCTTCTGCAGTAGGTTACCAACCAACCTTAGCAACAGAAATGGGTGCAATGCAAGAACGTATTACATCAACAAAAAGAGGATCTATTACATCTGTACAAGCGGTTTACGTACCTGCAGATGATTTAACCGATCCTGCTCCTGCAACAACCTTTGCTCACTTAGATGCAACAACCGTATTATCTCGTAAAATTGCTGAGTTAGGTATTTATCCTGCTGTAGATCCATTAGATTCTACATCAAGAATTCTTACGGCTGATATTTTAGGGAAAGAACATTACGATTGTGCACAACGTGTAAAAGAGTTATTACAGCGTTATAAAGAATTACAAGATATTATTGCCATCTTAGGTATGGAAGAATTATCTGAAGAAGATAAAATGGCTGTAGGTAGAGCAAGACGTGTACAACGTTTCTTATCTCAACCATTCCACGTAGCTGAACAATTTACGGGTATTCCTGGAGTATTGGTTGATATTAAAGAAACTATAAAAGGATTTAACATGATCATGGATGGTGAATTAGATCACTTACCAGAAGCTGCGTTTAACCTTAAAGGTACTATTGAAGAAGCTATTGAAGCTGGAGATAAAATGCTTGCTGAAGCTTAATATAAAACAACCTAAATTATGTATTTAGAAATTGTATCACCAGAAGCTACATTATTTAGCGGAGAAGTAACTAGCGTTGCTGTTCCTGGTGTGTTGGGTGAGTTTGAAATGCTTAACAATCACGCACCAATTGTATCTCTTTTAAAAGAAGGTCATGTGAAAATTAATGGCAACATTACTTTAGAAGAAGAGGTTCAGGCTAAATTTAATAAAACCGATAAAGGATTTTGGTTACCAATTACTTCTGGAACTATTGAAATGAAAGACAATAAAGTAATCGTACTCGCAGATTAAGTTTACTTTATTTACAATTATAAAAAACGCCAGACCTATATGTCTGGCGTTTTTACTTTGTAGTAATTAGTTTGTTTAGTGCTCGTCTCTATATTCTAATATATCTGCTGGCTGACAGTCTAAAGCTTCACAGATAGCTTCCAATGTTGAAAACCGAATCGCTTTGGCTTTTCCTGTTTTTAATATGGATAGATTTGCCGTTGTGATACCAACTTTTTCTGCCAGTTCGTTACTTTTCATTTTTCGCTTAGCGAGCATTACATCTAGATTAACTACTATTGGCATAATTATATCGTTAATTCGTTATCCTCTTCAGCTTGCTTTCCACGTTTAAAAATTTCAGCAAGAATGTAAAATGCTAATCCTGCAGGAATTAAAAATGTAAATTCTGCCTTGAGTTCATTAAAAAAGTTAAACGTAGATTCTCCAATTGCAGCAAGTAGAAACCTCAAAATTAATACACTAACAGTATATTGAATAAAAATATTTCCAATCTTTTTAAAGTACTTGATATTAGCGTCACTAAAATAATGTCCGCGTTCAATTTCTTTAAGAATGGATAAGAAATATGAAAATCCGTAAATAAGATACCCTCTCCAAAAAAAGAGACCAGCACTTATGGCATAATAACTCCACTGAATCGCATTTTTGGATGTAAACCAAGATTCATTTTTATCTGCAGACTTTGCCCAGTTTTGAAATTCTTTGAATTGATTAAAGTCAAACTCTCTCATATCGTTTAGTAATACTGAAACTGAAGACAATAGTACTGCCCAAGTAATAATCATTAAAATTGTTGTATTATCTTTCATTTTATTATCGTTTAACAATAACAAATATAATAAAATTATTGATAAACAATAATTTTTGTTAAAAAGACTATTAATTGTTTAAGACAGATAATTAAATTTTCACTGTTTCATTATTTATATTTGCGTCTATGAATTCATTTATAAAATATGACCGAAAATTACCATTTTGGAAACTCTTGTTAGGCCTTCTAGCATTACTAATTGGCTTTTACGGCTTATATCATTTAGAATTTTTTATGCTAATCCCAATTTTACTTGGTCTTATGCTTTTAAAAACTGAAGGCTCAGAAATTAATTTAGATTCTAAGACGTACAGAAAAACAGTTTCAATTTTAGGTATAACCCTTGGCAAATGGCATAAATTTAATAATCCAGAATATGTTTCCATCTTTAGCACAACCGAAGATGTTACACTAAGAGCATTAACTGCAGAAACAACGAATAGTTATCCAATTATAGTTCTCAATATATTCTATGAACGAAATAAAAAAATAACGGTTTATAAAACTGAAGACATTAAAGATGCTATTAGTGTCGCTTCACGTCTTGCAGATGCTTTATTCATTGATGTTTTAGATGCTACAAAAAAAGGCGATTTTAAATGGGTAGATAAAGATATCCTGAGAGAAAAAGGAGAAATTAAATATACCGATTAATCAAAAATATGCTGCCTGAAAAACTCAATAACAAACTCAAAAAAAGAAGGCATGACAATGCCCTTCGACATTTGGGAAACTCTAATTTGCCTATTGATTTTTCCTCAAATGACTACTTAGGCTTTTGTAAATCTGAACCTGTTTTTAATGCTGCTCATGAGCTTCTTAAATCTGAGAATATCATACAAAATGGTGCAACAGGTTCTCGTTTATTATCAGGAAATCATGTTTTATATGATGATGTTGAAACCATACTATGTGAATTCCACACTAGTGAATCTGCACTGATTTTCAATTCTGGATATTCAGCTAATCTGGGTTTCTTCTCATGTGTACCACAACGAGATGACATCATTTTATATGATGAATTCATACATGCTTCAATTCGTGATGGCTTATCTATAAGCCATGCTAAATCTCATAAATTTAAACACAACAATTTAACAGATTTAAAAGGTCACCTGGAACGTATTCGGGAGGTCTCAGAATCTCATCAGGACATTTACGTGGCCACAGAATCTATTTTTTCAATGGATGGCGATTCTCCCGACTTAAAAGC
>JAAEZL010000216.1 GCA_018222875.1 Algicola sp. | reverse complement strand
GCACCTGACTCATAATCAGGTGGTCCTTGGTTCGAGCCCAAGTGGGACCACTTTTTAAATCAAGCCTTACAGAGATGTAGGGCTTTTTTTATGCTCTCAGGTTAAACATAGGTTAAACATTTTTAGCTTTCCTATATTTGTCAATAAAGTGTTTTTAAATTTCAAATGCAGTACAAACAATTACTTTCCTTTTATAACGACTTACTTTTTACTTATGGAATATCATCCATAAAGGATTCTTTTGTTGGAAACAAAATACTCAAGGACAAAGGTTATTCCTTTATTCAAGAGTATGATTATCACATGAAAGATGAAATGGTAGAGGATGATAATGTCATGCCAACTTTTGTTACAGACATCATAAAAAGAGAGGATTTTTTAAGCCGTTTAATGCAATTTGAAAATTCTAGTATTTATTCTGAGTTAGAAGCTCAATTAAATTTACAAGTCGATAAAAAGGAAAAGTCTAAATTATTAAATCAATTCTTAGATGATTTAAAAGTACTCCTAAGAAGAATTGATAATATTGAAGATAAAGACAGTGAAGCCATAAAAACTTCACTTATAAAAATTACTAGTACAGTCAAACAAAGGTATGAGTCCATTGTGTCAAACCATGTTGTGTTTAAATACTTAGTTAAAGATACAGATATTACCTTTTTTAAAAACAAAAATCTCAAGTATAGTTTTTACCAAGAGCTTTATGAGTTGACGTATTCACTTTATCTAATAGATGATATTGTAATAGAGGAATCTCATTTTATAGAAGCGTTTACTTCCCCACAGCCATCAACACTTAGTAATAAAATCAGATTTTCGGCTAACAACATGATAGTGTCTTATTTTTTAGAGTCATTAAAACCTTTCTTCAATGGTTACAATCACACTACAATTGAAGCTAGTGAAGTCTTTCTTAATAAACAGGGGAAGGTATTAAAGAGTACCGACATTTATGCTTCACTATCAAGAGGTAAAAACAAATATTGTGATGAGAAAGAAAAAATAGATTCTTGGATTTCGGAACTTAAAAAGAAGTACTTGAAATAAACTTACACTTTACCTTACACTTTGTCTTACCCCTTTGTTACACTATCAAAACAAAGGGTTTTTTAATGCCAATCTTTGTTTCATTATTAACAAGGATATGCGCATATCCATAACAATTAAAAGTTATGGAAATTATCCAAGAACAACTCAAAAGAATTGAGGATTTATTAAGAAAAAACAATCTTTTAGAAAAAGAATTTTTTACACTTGAAGAGGCTGCTCTCTATTTGGGGCAATCCAAAAGCAGTCTTTACAAGCTCACAAGTAAGAAGGAGATTCCTTTTTATGTACCAGGGGGTAAAATGATTTACTTCCGTAAGCATGAACTTGATGCTTGGATTATTGATAGTAAAGTTAAAACTGTTGATGACCTTGAATCTAGTATAGACAATTATCTATCTCATAAAGCATAGGCTATGATAGATTTTGTCAGAATACATTATAAGGACAAATCAGAATTTGAACCTTATGTAGATAACGCAGAAAACTTTAATAATGTTTTTAAAGTATTGGAAGGAAACTCAGGAGAAGTACTTTATCCATACAGAGCAAGATTGGAGATAATGGATATTGTAGTGACTGAAAAAGGGGGTTATGTTAAAAATTCATTACACAAGCTGTATAACTATATTCATAACAAAGAGGATAAAAACTATAACGATTTTGAATTTAGTAAGTTATGTGATACCATTCAACACATTTCAAGAATACCAAGATTAGCCCAAACAAGTTTAACCAATCTTGAATTCGGTTTGAATATTAAGATAAATAAACCAGCAGAGGAAATACTTAAAAAGAGTGTTTTAATGCACAAGAACAAAGGCTACAACCATAACCGAAAGTTTAATGGTAAGGGGGAGTTAAAGCAGTTTAATCATGCTAATTATCTCATAAAAGTTTACGATAAAGCAAAGCAATATAACCTACCATATCATGTACTAAGATTTGAAGTCAAATTTACAAGAAAAAGAGACTTTAATAAAGCAGGTATTTATAATCTAGACGACTTAAAAAGTAAGGAGAACCTCAATGAACTATTTAAGGTTTACATGATGAGATTTGACGAAATGCAAATTATAGACACCATTTTAGAAGAATGCATTGAACCAAAAGACTTTCAGAAATTAATAAGATTTAAAAACCCTGAATATTGGCAAGAAGATATAAAAGAGAAATCAGGAACTTTTAAAATGAGGCGAAGAAATGAATTCAATGCTCTGATAGAGAAATACAGTCTTGATTCTACTAAAAAAGAAATAAGAAGACTCTTGATAGAGAAATTCAACCACCTAATTAATAACTAAAATGTTATGATTTCCATACGTATTATATATGGATTTTATAACACTTAAATAATTTAGCAATGGCAAGCATCAAAATATTACTTAGAAATAAACCTAATAAAGAAGGACAGTATCCAGTAGTTTTGAAAATTATAAAGGATAGAAAACCCAAAGTAATTACACTAGGAATAAGCTGTTTAAAAAAAGATTGGGATGAAGTGAACAGTCAATTCAAAAAGAGTGAGAAGAATTATTTACAAAGGAACAGGGCTTTACTTAAAAAGAAAGAGCAAGCATTAAAAATTATAGATGATTTTTTTCTTGAAGGTATTGATTTCACATTAAATCAGTTTGAAGCAAAATTTAGAGGCAGAAAGTCTTCAAATGTTACAGTTGCAGAATTCTGGAATGAAAAAATTGAAGACTTTATAAAAGCTGGAAGAATAGGAAA
This sequence comes from Algicola sp., assembly GCA_018222875.1. Taxonomy (GTDB): domain Bacteria; phylum Bacteroidota; class Bacteroidia; order Flavobacteriales; family Flavobacteriaceae; genus Psychroserpens. The sequence goes on along the minus strand of JAAEZL010000216.1, from coordinate 593 downwards.
TTCAAAGCCATACCAAGACACATATAATTCGTTCTTTAAATTCCAAAAAAACAAAAGTCTAGTTTTCAGAGAAATTACACCTGCATTGTTAGATAAGTATGAAACCTATTTAAGAAGCAATAATAATTCTAATGGAGGGATAGGTATAAAAATGAGAACTATTAGAGCGCTTTATAATTATGCTATTAAGAATGGTGTGGTAGATGAAAAGTATTATCCATTCAAAATTTATAAAATTTCAAAGTTTAAAACTGTTGGAGTGAAAAAAGCATTGACTAGAAATGAAATGAAACTAATGGAGGCTATTGATATAATTAAATACCCACATTTAACAAACACTAGAAATTATTTAATTTTTAGTTACTACATGGGAGGAATGAATTTTGTAGATATGATGAAGCTGAAGTGGGAAAATATTCAAGGTGATAGAATTTTTTATACACGTTCTAAAACTAAAGGCAGATTTTCTGTAAAAATGTTAGAGCCAGTAAAACAAATTATTGCTTACTATAAATCACAAAATAGACCAACAGATTATGTTCTTCCAATCTTGCTTAAAGATAACTTAACACCTATGCAAATAGATAATAGAA
>JAAEZL010000012.1:31682-42955 GCA_018222875.1 Algicola sp. | reverse complement strand
ATTTATGACCTTCACCAGTTTCAAATAAAATGGTTGTAGAAATATGAAAAAAGATACCAATAACAATGGCATTAATGGTGTAAATATATTCTATAGCTAAATTAGAAGTATTGGAAACTAAAGTTCCTAAAGGTGTCATTGCAGTAAATATCAATAAGAAAAATGCAATTTGAAGCCTGCTATAGTTAGATTGAATTAAAAACGCTGTGATTAATGCTGCAATTGGGATTTTGTGTATAAGAACACCATAAACCATATCATTGTGTACATGAATAGGAAAGCCTTCAAGGAAACTATGAATACACAAACTAATAAATAACAGCCATGGAAAAACCGTTTCGTTTTTATGTATATGCACATGGCCATGTTCTGCACCTTTAGAGAAAAATTCTAAAATGATTTGAAGCAAAATTCCAGTCATGATATAAAGACCTGTACGTTTTGCGTCTAAGTGTTCATAGACTTCTGGTAATAAGTCAAACAGCGTTAATGCTAATAAAAAGGCACCACTGAAGGATAGTAAAAGCTTCGTATTTATCGTTTTTTGATGTTTGCTTATAAATGCCAAAACCACTCCAAAAATTACTGCAAATATGGGTAAGAGATATGTATTCATTTTTTTATAATATCCTTTAATACAATCCTAAACTATTTAAAAACAATGACTAATCGTTCTGAGGTGTTTTTATGAAATGCATTGAGTTTATAATCACCAAAAACATCCAGTAAATAGACACCAGCTTTTTCAAAAAGCTCAATAAAATCTTCTAAGGTTAACGCCTTTACACGTTCTTCAAAACTGTAATTTTGGTCATCAGCATTAAATGTTATCGTTTTAATGATATAGCCATTCTCAAGACGTCTTTTCAGATTAAAATCGATACCTTCAACCGTTTTTACATTTTCATCTACGAGATTGTCCACTACAAAATTACTATTCATAAAGTCGATCACTCCAAAGCCATACTCGTTTAAATCAGCTTTTATAGCCTTTATGGTTTTAAGATTGTCTTCATCATTTTCAAAATACCCAAAACTTGTAAACAGGTTAAATACTGCATCAAATGTTTTTCCGTAAGGCTTGCACATATCGTGTACGTCAAAATGCAAGGTTTCATTTTCAAATTGTTTGGCGTAAGCAATGCTGTTTTCAGATAAATCCACACCTGTTACATCATAACCTAAAGAATTAAGATACATTGAGTGACGACCTTTTCCGCAGGCAAGATCGAGAATTTCTCCTTGCTCAGGGATGTTTAAATAGTTCGTGAGGTTGTCCATAAACAATTGTGCTTCACTGTGATCTCTGTCTTTGTAAAGTATATGATAGAAAGGTGTGTCAAACCAGGATGCATACCATTGTTGTGTGTCTTTTGTCATGTTTATTTCCTAGAGTAAAGGGAATCTTTTTAATTCTTCTTATAAGCCACAAAAATACTTTATTTTTGCTATCTATTAGTCGTATCGTATGGAGAATAATTATAAAATGGTGGCCAAAACCTTATTTGGTTTTGAAGATTTATTAGAACGCGAACTCATTCAGTTGGGAGCGATGCATGTAAAGAAAGGGGTTCGAAATGTCAGTTTTGAAGGCGATAAAGGCTTTATGTACAAAGCTAATTTAGCGTTGCGAACAGCTATTAAGATTTTAAAACCAATTCATACCTTTAAAGTCCGAAACGAGCAAGACCTATACGATAATATCTATAAGATGTCGTGGGAAGATTATTTGAAACCTACAGGAAGTTTAGCTGTTGATGCGACTGTAAATTCACAGGTCTTTACGCATTCGTTATACATTGCTCAAAAAACCAAAGATGCCATTGTAGATAAATTTAGAGATACAGACGGACAACGACCTAATGTGGATTTGAAGTTTCCTGATGTAAAGATTAATGTTCATATTGATCGAAACACCTGTAATATTTCTTTAGACGCCTCAGGTGATTCGCTGCATAAAAGAGGTTATAAAACTGCGACAAATATTGCACCAATTAACGAAGTTCTTGCTGCTGGATTAGTGATGCTTTCAGGTTGGGACGGACAATCAGATTTTATGGATCCCATGTGTGGAAGTGGAACCATTTTAGCTGAAGCTGCGATGATTGCCTGTAATATTCCACCAAATCTGATGCGTAAGGAGTTTGCTTTTGAACGTTGGGCAGATTGGGATGTTGATTTGTTTGAAAAAATTGAAGAATCGCTTTTAAACAAAACCAGAGATTTTCATCATAAAATAATTGGTTACGACAAATCGCCAAGTGCAGTCTCTAAAGCAAAAGAGAATATTAAAAATGCCCATTTAGAAGAATTTGTACATATTCAGCATGAAGATTTCTTTAAAACTCAAAAGGGAGGTGATGAAAAATTACACATGGTTTTCAATCCGCCTTATGGAGAGCGACTAGATATCGATATGGAAAACTTTTACAAAACAATAGGAGACACTCTAAAGCAAGGCTATCCTGGAACTGATGCCTGGTTTATCACGTCTAATTTAGATGCTTTGAAACATGTTGGTTTACGTCCATCGCGAAAAATTCATCTCGTAAATGCTAAGCTAGAAGCGCGTTTTGTGAAGTACGTGATGTATGAAGGCAGTAAGAAGGCTAAATACAATTAATAGTTTTCTTTTAATGTATTTGTGTGATGTTCAATATGATGAGCAGTCCACATAATCATTTCCCGAATCGGCATTTTTCCCATTAAAGGATGTGGAAGAATTAGAGAATCCAGGTTTTTATCTGAAATTTTTCTCGTTTTATACTGTAATTTTTTGCATTCTACCTGTAGGCGATTTAAGATGTATTGTTTTTCAGCTGCAGCTGGAATTTTCATGTTTTGTGAAGGTCCGAACGTCCTGCCTTCAGCATCTTTTAGTCGTTCTTGATACCGATTAATTACGGTTTGATAATCTCTGACATCCCTGTTTGATTTTCCGAATTTATAACGCAATACAAATTTAGGCATACTCAACGCATCATTGAGAGGTTTAATACTCTGAAGCAGATGCAGCGCATGTTGACCAGTCGTCCATTTTCCATCAGGACCTTCAACCCATTTATCAATGTCTTGGTTGGAAATCCATTGGATTAACACCTGGTTTTTAGCTTCTAAAAGATCTGCAATCGAATCTTTATCCATAAAAGTAATCTGAGATATATATGGAAAAGATATAAAATATTTATGAATAGTTTAGAATTGAAATCTGGCAGTTATGAAAAAAAAATTATTCTACTTTCTCTACAGACACTTTTTTGTCTTTTTTAATAATAGGAATAAGATAAGATTAGTTATAACCGAAGCCTATTCCGAAGCGTCCACTATCGAAAGTTCTATTGAATCCCGGAATATATAAGTTTTCAAAACCATCAGGTACGTCTTCGCTAACCAACCGTTTAATTTGAACGTTAAGACCTAAAAATAAATTGCTAAACAACTCTGCTTTTATACCAACAATAAGTTCAGCCCAAATTGCTGTTAGTTCTTTAACTTCAATAGGTTCTTCTAAAGAAAACTGTGTAGGCCAATATTGATTCGTATTGTAAACAGTATAAGTATTTAAGGTTTGACTAAATGAACTTACTCCAGCGCGAAATCCGAAATAAATCATGTTTTGCATATCAAGCCAGTTTTGGTAAGAGTTATAATCAACACCAGCTTTAAAATAGCTACCTGTTGCAGTTACATCAAGAAAATCTGTTCTGATGGTTCGTTCTTCTGTACCTAATTCACCAGCCAGATATAGTTTTTTTGTCAAGCGATAATCACCAGTGATTTCAAAACCAGTAAAATCTTCGTCTATGAAAGTCCGAGCCAGCTTACCCAAATCGGCACCAAGCCTTAACCCATATTTTTGTTTATAAATTAAGGTATCGATTTGCGTTTCTTCATCACTACTGTCTTGAGCGTTCAGCACACAACAGAAGAGAAATAAGCAACTACTAATGAAAGAAATTAAAATGTGTCGTGGTTTCATCTTCAATAGATTGATTATCATTTAAGGGTTGCGCGAGAACGATCCATCGCTCTGAAATATCTTCTGCACCAAATTGAATGCTAACTGTTTTATAAATGGTTTTATAACCACATGCTCGGGAAACATAAACGTTTTCAGTGATGTAGTTTATGGTAATAATATCTTCATTTCCATTAAAAATATCATCACTGGTATCATTAGGAGTGTCATTATCATCAACCAATTCATAATCACTGATAAATCTGAAGCTGGTAGAATTTTCGTCAGTTTTTAAAGGTAGTTCTACTGAATTTACTGTCGTTGATCCTGAATAATCAGTTAATGGTAACTCATTGCCAATACCTTGAATGAATAAATTTGAAACATTTTTTAAAGTTTCCTGATTTGAAACATCATAAAACTCTATGATTAGTCTTGGCGTTGTGGGTACATCTTCAGGACAAATATCATCGCGCTCACAAGTAGTTAGAGTAACTAAAATTAAAACTACGAATCCTATTTTTTTTATGATGCTAAATTTCAATTGTATTCGATTTATTAATCAGGTTTATTAACGTTTTTCCAAAAGTACAACATTTTCAACATGGTGCGTTTGTGGAAACATATCAACAGCTTGAGTTTTTGTTATTTTGTAATGTCCTTTCATTAGTGCTAAATCTCTTGCTTGTGTAGCGCTGTTACAACTTACATAAACTACTTTATCTGGAGCAATATTTAAAATTTGCTGAACCACGTCTTTATGCATACCATCTCGAGGAGGATCTGTAATAATTACATCTGGCTGACCGTTTTTAGCTATAAATTCAGAATTAAATACATTTTTCATATCACCAACATAAAAGTCAACGTTATCAATGCCATTTAATTGTGCATTTTCTTTGGCAGCTTTAATCGCATCTGGAACTGCCTCAACACCAATGACAAATTTAGCTTGTTTGGCAACAAACTGAGCAATGGTTCCCGTTCCTGTGTATAAATCATATACTAATTCGTCGCCTTTCAATCCTGCAAAATCACGAGTAATTTTATACAATTCATAAGCCTGATCAGAGTTGGTCTGGTAAAACGATTTGGCATTTATTTTAAAACGCAAGCCTTCCATTTCTTCAAAAATGTGGTCATTACCTTTATAACAAATGACATCCTGATCGTAAATAGTATCGTTTGCTTTGCTGTTTATGATGTATTGTAAAGAGGTAATCTGCGGGAATGTTTCAGCAATGAAATCTAAAAGCAAAATGCGTTTGTCTTTGTCTTCTTTAAAAAACTGTACAACAACCATTACATCACCAGTTGAAGATGTACGAATCATCATGGTACGTAAAAGTCCGCTTTGTTGTCTGGTATTAAAAAAATCTAAATCATTTTTTATAGAAAAATCACGAACAGCGTTTCTAATGTCGTTTGAAGGATCTTCCTGAAGCCAGCATTTATTAATGTTCAGAATTTTATCCCACATTCCGGGAATGTGAAAACCCAATGCGTTTCTGTCGCCTAAATCGTTGTCAGATTCAATTTCTTCCTGAGTGAGCCATCTGGAATCACTGAATGAAAATTCCATTTTATTTCTGTAAAAATACTGTTCAGCAGAACCTAAAATGGGAGTCACCTCTGGCAATTCCAGATGCCCAATACGAATGAGGTTATTAGTGACTTCTTTTTGTTTGAATTTCAGTTGATATCTGTAATCCATATCCTGCCATTTACAGCCACCACAAACTCCAAAATGTTCGCATTTAGGTGTCGTACGTTTATCAGATAGCGTATGAAACTTTATGGCTTTACCTTCATAATATGCTTTTCGCTTTTTAAAAGTCTGAATATCTACAACATCACCAGGAACAGCATTAGGAAGAAACACGACGCGACCATCAGGTGCTTTTGCTACGGTTTTTCCTTTTGCTCCAGCATCAATCACTTCAATGTGCTCAAAAATTTGTCTTTTACTTTTACGTCTTGCCATAGCGCAAAAATAACAATCGCCATAAATATAAATGTAAGTAAATAGGATTATCTTTAAAAAACTTCAAAATAAAATGAACCTTTTTGTGTTTTGTTCGTCTTTAGGATATAAGCGTTGTTTTTTCAGAAGAAAAAAACTAAATACAATTTTTGGGTAAAAGAGCTAAGAGATTTGTATATGCGGAAATCGTTACAAAACAAACAGGCATAATTGAATAAAGACAGCCATATAGATGCAAAACTCGTTAAGGCTTATCAAGCTGGAGATCAAAAAGCCATGGCGATATTGGTAAAACGATGGCATGTGATATTTTGTAAAAAGTCATATTGGATTGTTAAAGATGTGAGTTCATCTAAAGATATAGCACAAGAATGCTGGCAGATTATAATGGATAAATTACATACGTTACAAAAACCTTCAAGTTTTAAAAGTTGGGCGTTGCGTATTGTATATTCAAAATCTTTAGACGCGTTGAGAGAGATCAACCGGAAACGTTTAAACGAATCTGACTATAAAATGACCAAAATTTTAGTTGTTGAGGAGTCTCAGGAAAATACAGAACTTAAAGCAGCACTTTTGAAAGCTGTTAAAGCATTGCCAGAACAACAACAAGCAGTCTTAAGATTGTTTTATACAGAGGATTATTCGTTAAAGGACATCAGTAAATTATTAAATATATCGGTAGGAACGACAAAATCAAGACTGTTTCATGCCAGAGAAAAATTAAAGACATTATTAAAAGAACAATACATTAACAGGTGACACTTAGGTTTGAACTATAAAACAGAATGAACTATGAAAACTAATATGGAAGATATCGATCAATTAATTAAAGAAACACTAACTCAGGAAGAAACTAAATTCTACGATTCGCTGGAAGAACAAACTATTTTTGGAATGATAATCGGATTATTCCAGGGAAAAAATAAATGGATAGTAATCCTGATGAACATCATGACCTTAGTATTCTTTGGTATGTTTGTGTACTGCACTGTCAATTTTTTTGACACAACCGAAACCAATGAGCTTATAAAATTGGGAATTGGTAGTGTTTTGTTTTTATTAGGAGTTAGCATGCTTAAAGTTTTTGCCTGGATGCAAATGGATAAGAATGCGATATTAAGAGAAATGAAACGATTAGAGTTACAGGTATCATCATTATCAGGAAAAATTTCCGAATAAGGTTTTAAAGTGTTAATTTGCGAACCTCAGGGATGATTTCTTTCCCACGCTGAATTTTCGACTTTCGCTTATATTAAAGTTACAGCGAATGTAGACTTCGAAAGGATAAAGGTAGATAAGGAATGGTTATTTTACGCGCTAAGCGAGATTGAATTAGTAATGTTTGTATCCTTTATATTATCAAACGTTATGCTTAATTATCGCAAAGCATAAATCTTAAATTATTTTTAAAATGGCTGTTTTAGACCACATTTCATCGCAAGAAGCGATGGCACTAGAAAACAAGTATGGAGCTCAAAATTATCATCCATTACCAGTAGTATTAACTAAAGGTGAAGGTGTTTATGTTTGGGACGTTGAAGGTAAAAAATACTACGACTTTTTATCGGCTTATTCGTCGTTAAACCAAGGACATTGTCACCCAAAGATTGTTAATGCAATGACAGAGCAAGCACAACGCTTGACCTTAACATCTCGAGCATTTTACAATGACATGTTAGGAAAGTATGAAAAATATGCTTCAGAGTATTTCAAATTCGATAAAATGCTACCTATGAATTCGGGAGCTGAAGCTGTAGAAACTGCTTTAAAACTTTGTCGAAAATGGGCTTATGAAGTTAAAGGACTTGACTTAAATAAAGCTGAAATTATTGTTTGTAAAAACAATTTCCATGTACGAACAACGACAATTATTTCATTTTCTAATGATCCAGTTGCCCGAAAAAACTTCGGTCCTTATACTGGCGGATTTATTAAAGTGGAATATGATAATTTACAGGAATTAGAAACTGTTTTAGATAGCAACCCTAATATTGCTGGTTTTATGGTAGAACCTATTCAGGGTGAGGCTGGAGTATATGTTCCAAGTGAAAATTATCTTAGAGAAGCTAAAGCCTTATGTGAAAAGTATAATGTACTGTTTATTGCAGATGAAGTTCAGACAGGAATCGCACGAACAGGACGCTTGCTTGCCAGCTGCGGAAATTGTACATGTCCGAATAAAGATTGTTCTGGAACTCCAGACGTTAAACCTGATATATTAATTTTAGGTAAGGCCTTAAGTGGAGGAGTGTATCCCGTTTCGGCAGTAATGGCTAATAATGACATTATGAACGTGATTCAACCAGGAAATCATGGTAGTACCTTTGGTGGAAATCCGGTTGCTGCTGCTGTCGCAATTGCAGCTTTAGAAGTTGTAAGAGAAGAAAATTTAGCTGAAAATGCATTTCAACTGGGAGAACTCTTCCGAAGAGAAATGAATACATACATTGAAACGAGTTCTATTGTTAATTTAGTGAGAGGAAAAGGGTTGTTAAATGCAATCTTAATCAATGATGATGAAGATAGTGACACCGCCTGGAATATTTGTCTGGCATTACGCGATAATGGCTTACTTGCCAAACCAACACATGGAAACATCATTCGTTTTGCGCCTCCTTTAGTGATGACTAAAGAGCAATTATTAGATTGTGTTTCAATTATTACAAAAACACTTAAGGAATTTGAAGATTAAAAACATCTTAATACATAAAAATGAAGCGGTCTTAGGATCGCTTTTTTTATGGCGCTAATTCTGTAAAAGGAAATACATTAATATTTCTTAATGCCCAGAAAATAAGGACTAATATTAAAATAATTTTTGTTGCTATCGGTTTGTGAAGTAGGTCATTGTACGTTTTATTATATACGTTATTTAATACGTATAATCCCGCTTTATAACTCAATACACCAAAGACTAAAATGAGTAAGTAATTATGTCTGATCCCAGTTATGATATTCCCATTAACAATCTGATGAATTGCTCGCTGACTTCCACATCCAGCACAATAAATGCCAGTGTAAGAATAGAGCGGACATTTTGGAAAAAAATTAAATTCTGAAGGATTTATAAAAAAGTATAGTGATAATACACCTAAGAGTATGATCACTATACCTATTGTAATTGTTATTTTAAATTTAGTAGCCACTGGCAATAGCTCCAAACATTGCTACACCGAAGATTAAGATATAGATAACCCAACCTAAAACGGCAATTCCAACCGAGACTAATCCCCAGGTCTTCGCATTTTTAGAGGCTTTTTCTGCCTCGTTATAATTTCCATCTTCGTATAAACTATTGACTTTAGTTGCGTAAATAATACTTACAATTCCTGTAGGCAAACAGCATAAAATAGTACTGATAATTGCCAATGCCAAATAACTATTTGGTCTTTGAGGTTTGGTTTCCATGATTTTTTTTTGGTTAGATTGAACAATCAAAAGTAATAAAAAAAAGCGACCAATTGGCCGCTTTTTTTTATTGAAAATATATTATAAACCTTGCATTTCTTTAATTTTTTCTTGAAGTAATTCAGGATCTTGAAGTGTTTCCCATCCAAAATAGGATATGATCCAGAATAAATAGGCAACAAAAAGAAGACTTAAGACAACACCAATGATTCCCATGATTTTTCCGGCTTTTACATTTCCGTAATCTGAATAATTTTCGGGTGCTGCCTTGTAAACTTTTGTAGCTTTTGATGCTAATGCGATTGCGATAATACCGCAAATCAATCCTGGTAATCCATAGCAGCAACATCCTACAATAGAAAGGATGCCCATAACTAAAATTAATGTTGCATTTGGTAATTTTTGTGTTTCCATGTTTGATTGTTTAAAAGTGTTTGAGATAGTAATTTATTATTATAATACTAATATTCAAAATAAAAAGACCTAATATTATTTTATGACCGTTTCTAAATTGAAACTTTAAGTGTGTGATTAAAAAGCCAAACAACACAATGAGTGTATATATGGCTGGATACATGTAAAACGCAGCAACAAAATCACCATGAATAAGAAGTGATAATGAACGTTGAATGCCACAGCCTACCAAATGTTTGTTTCCAAAAACAAGGCAACATGAACTCTTCAATGGAAGACATAAATATAAAATTTGAATCAAAAATAATAAAACTGCTAAAAGAAAAAGAGGTTCTTTACTTATTTTTAATGACTACTTTTTTAGTAAGTGTATTGGTGTTGTCCACACTAATAACAGTTACATAAACACCATCACTTAAGTGTTTTGTTGAAAAGGAATAGTTGTTTTGATTGTCTAAATCAATCGCATTAAATAGTTGTTTTCCTGAAACATCAAAAAGCGTAACACTGGTAATGGCAAGGCTATTCGGATTTTTAATAGTTAACTGCGCGTTGTTATTATCCTGATAAATCAAAACATCTGAAAGAGAAATAACTTCATTACTTAAGGTGCTCTCAGTAGTAAACGTAATTTCAAAACGCTCTGAATAGTCTCCCTGAGGTAAATTAAGATCGTAGTTTTGTTCTCTTAAATTTACATACACATCATTTTCTATATCATGCAAATAAATAGGTTGGCTATCAAAGTTTTGAACATCAAATATTCGAAACCTCAAAGGTTGTTGTTCGGCAACATTTACAACGAGAGGAATTTTTAAATCTAAATCAAAGCTATGTGCTTGTGCTACGTAATTTTCGTCATCTAAGATCCAATACGCATCTGATTGTAAATTTGACGGACTTTTAGATTCTAAGCCATAATCAAAGCCATTTGTAGCAGTATTGTGGAAATTATGTAATAATTGTCTCGTGTATGTATCATTAAAATCTACGTTTAATCTGAAGCGTTTATAGTCATCTGGTATGATTTGTAAACCATCTTCATTGTAAATGAATTCATCGTAAGACACTGTGTTATTCTCAGCTGATCTGAAAAATTCACTTTGAGCACCTTCTTTTACATAAATACGCATCGCATTTGTTGTTCTGATTGATGTATTAGCAGCACTATTACCTTCAACCATAAAACCCTGACCTACTGGTATGTATCGATATATGCGTTTAAGACTTGTGCTTGATGATCCAGGAGTATTAATTGTACCATCAGGATTATGAGTATTAAATGGAGCTGGTGTAAATGTTCCTAAAGTCGCAAATTCATTAATAGTATATGTGGCATAACCACCAACATAGTCTGCGATATAATGAGAAGTAACAGTTAGATCTTGTTCCCAAAAATAAAGCGTTCCGTTGATAGCATTTCTATTGACTGTATCCCAAATATATGCTCTTGAGTCTATAGCTGAAGGATAAGGGTTGCCAACTAAGGTTTGCTCTCCATTTAAT
>JAAEZL010000012.1:30408-31672 GCA_018222875.1 Algicola sp. | reverse complement strand
TAATTGTACCATTATTTGGTTTTCCTCTGAAATCGTAAAGTTGATTGGTTGAACCTTGGGTTCCTTTCATGGTGAATCCGTAACCTGCATCAATATCGCCAATATCACTCTCAAAGTCCCATTCGCTATACACAGTCCCTGGGTCATAAGTGTAAATCCACCTGCTTGATATTTGTAACGGACTAGAAATACCATCATAAGCAGTAATAAAGGAAGCTGGAGTACTTGTAATCGGGTTTAAGTCTGGATCTGGATCTCCAGTAAAATCGTAAAACTGATTAAGTGCTTTAAACGGATTGTTTACACTGTTGTCTAAAGGTGTTATGCCATCGGTTTGAAACACATTTCCAACTGGAGAACACCAGTAATTGTACGCCCAATTATGAACGGTTCCACTTTGGAATACACTTAATCTTCCTAAACCAGAATTTCCTACATTATTACCTTGCAATAGTTGTGCGCCATCTCTTAAATACACATATCCATCAGCTTCAAGATCAATATCGTTGGTCACATAAACTGGTGCAATAGCTGGATCTCCATCTGTAAACCCATCACCATCTACAAATACAAAGCTTCCGTTACTGACAAATAAGTCGGCTTGGGAAAATGTCAAATTAAAAATACATAATACAAATACAATGCAATATAACTTTTTCATAGAGGTATGATAATAGTTAACTAATGAAATTAAATTGAAAATAAATGTAGGGAATATTATAAAAATAGCCATTTACATTTTGATTATTTGAAGGATATGGCGTAATTTCGATAAATAGTATTTTTCATCGATAAAAAGCGATAAATGTCAAGAGTAATAAATTATATTTTAGTGTTAATTGGCGCGATTGTAGCTATTTATGCTCAAGCAGGAGAGACGCAAAATCAATATGTCTTAATTGGAGGAATTATGGTTTTAATGTTAGGAATTTATAGAATCTCCAGAGGGATTCCAAGTAAAAAAAATCAAGAGGACGACCATCAAAATAATGCAGATTCATGAAATTTCAAATAGGTGATAAGGTTTCGGTTTTAGACGATGACATCTATGGTGTTATTGTAGAGATTGAAAATGATGTTGTTGGTATAGAAACTTCAGATGGTTTTATTTTAGAGTTTCAATCACATGAACTTATCAAAAGCAAGTCGTTTTCAAGTGATGTATTTTCTACTGACGATTTGGAAGATGTTATTAAAGAAAAGGAACAGCATTCAAAAAAACGCTCTGTAAAAACAAAACCCAAAGAGCGAAATCTTCCAGCTC
>JAAEZL010000012.1:27161-30398 GCA_018222875.1 Algicola sp. | reverse complement strand
CTCTGGAAGTCGATTTGCATATCCATAAGCTTACAGATTCAGAAATGCGAATGACTAATTACGATATCCTCACACTTCAGCTAGATACAGCAAAGCGACAATTAGAATTTGCCATGCGTAAACGCATTCAAAAAATAGTATTCATACATGGTGTTGGGGAAGGTGTCCTAAAAATGGAACTTGAAACCCTTTTCAGACGCTATGATAATGTCAAATATTATGATGCTGATTTACAAAAGTATGGTTATGGAGCTACAGAAGTTTATATTTTTCAGAATATAGCTGCTAATTAAAAACAGGAGCTCCTTCTCTAGTAGTACTGGTGACACTAGAGTCGTTTAGTGTTCCAAAATCTAATGTTTGCTGTGTAATTGAAGGCAAAGAAATATCGGAAACAATGGCTCTTATAGTGTAAGTCATTCTAATAGTATGAACTCTAAATGCTGTTGCTGTAACTGTAGTGCTAACTTGGTCATTTAAATAATCAGCAACTCCAGAATCAGGATCACTAACATCGTCTGTTGGGTTTAAATTAGCATTAGTGTTTTCTTCATCTCGCGTTAAAACACCATCACCATCATCGTCTGGATCGAGATAATCTGGAGTACCATCATTATCAGTATCTTTTGGATTGGTTAACGGGTCGTCATCACCATCAAGGTTTAACGTGTCTAATTCGGTTTTAGTTAACACGTTATCTCCATCGTCATCAGCATCTAAATAATTGGGAATGCCATCATTATCGGTATCGTCATCGTCATAATTTCCATTTCCGTTAAGGTCTTCCTGTTCTGAAGGAATACCATCATTATCATCTTCAACTAAAACAGTTCTGATATATACTTCACCACTTATACTCACTTCATCTTTATTAATACCAAGGTTTGAAGGCGGAATATCATTGCAAAACAACAGATTGTCAGCAGGTAAATTGGTATAGCTGCGATAGTTAAACACATTTGAAGTACCTAAAGGAAGCGTATTTTCATACAAATTATCTTCACCAACTTCTAAAATTTCGGCTATAGTTAATGATGCAAAATTTATAGATAAGGATTCAGATGTGCTTTCATTGGTTTTGTAAAATACCAATGTACCACATTGACTAAAAGTGTCTTCAAAATCGAAAGTCACCTCAAAGATGTCACCATCATCACAGGCTGTCAATAAAAGTCCGAAACAAAGGATATAAATAAATTTTCGCATGCTGTAATTCATTAAGAAACAAAAATAGAGATTTGTAAATTTATAACGACAGGATTAACAAATAATTTTGAATGCTCATCTAAGGTTTTATTTACCATAAGATTGTTGCATCTTTGCACTACTATTTCACTTATTTATGGCGACTGTTTATTTTGATAATGCTGCAACGACTCAACTGCGTGATGAGGTTGTTGAACGCATGACCGAATGTTTAAAAATTAATTTTGGAAACCCTTCTTCTACACATAGTTATGGAAGACAATCTAAATCTATTATTGAAACATGCAGAAAGTCAATTGCGTCTTATTTTAATGTATCTGCTTCCGAAATTGTGTTCACTTCTGGTGGTACTGAAGCTGATAATTTAGTGTTGAGAAGTGCTGTGAGAGACTTAGGTGTTAAAGAAATTATTACCTCTAAAATTGAGCACCATGCCATTTTGCATACGGTTGAAAGTCTTGAAAAGGAATATGGCATTCAGGTGAAGTACGTCCATATCAAACCAGATGGCCATATCGATTACACACACTTAGAAACATTATTACAATCTGAAACCAAGCAATTGGTGAGTTTAATGCATATTAATAATGAAATTGGTAACATCTTAAAGTTGCATGAAGTGGCTACGTTATGTAAAAGGCATCATGCCTTATTTCACAGTGATACTGTACAATCTGTTGGTCATTATCACATTGATTTAGCAAAAACGCCTGTAGATTTCCTGGCAGCCAGTGCACACAAGTTTCATGGACCAAAAGGTGTTGGATTCGCTTTTGTCAGAAAAAACTCTGGTATTAAAGGTTCTATCTTTGGTGGAGAGCAGGAGCGAGGCTTTCGTGCAGGAACAGAAGCTATTCATAATATTGTTGGTCTTAATGAAGCACTGAAACTTTCTTACAATAAACTTGAATCAGAACGTCACTATATTTCAGAAATCAAATCGTATTTTATAGAACAATTAAAAGCTGTTTTTCCTGAAGTTGTTTTCAATGGAAGTTGTGAAGATCTTGAAAACAGCACGTATACACTAATTAACGTTTGTTTACCTATTGCAGCCGAAAAAGCATCGTTGCTACAATTTCAACTGGATTTAAAAGGCATTGCTTGTTCTAAAGGTAGTGCTTGTCAAAGCGGAAGCTCACAAAACTCTCATGTATTAAGCGAAATCTTAGATGAAACGCATTTGAAACGACCTTCTGTACGTTTTTCATTTAGCACATTTAACACCAAAGATGATGTGGATTATGTGGTTGATGTTTTAAAAGAGTTTGTTTAAAACCTTGTGCTCAATCGCACATTAAAAACACGAGGTGTTAAATAGTTTGGAATAGCAAACTGTCGCTTACTATACACATCACGTACCCATGTATTTGTAATGGAGTTTTGTGCATTGAAAATATTGAAAATTTCAAAGCCTACAGAGAGTTCTTTAAACCGCTGTTTCCATGCTGTGTTGTAGGTTTTGTTAGGATCAACCAAAAGGTATGAGATGCCTACATCTGCACGTTTATAATCTGGTAATCTATTCTGAAACTGATATGGATTCGCATAACTTGGCGAACCTCCCGGAACTCCGGTATTGTAAACCAAATTTAAATACATTTTTAAATCCGGAAGCGCTTTCATATAATCTTGAAATAAGGCTCCAAATTTTAAACGCTGATCTGTTGGTCTTGCAATGTTTCCCTGATTGTCAATGTTTTCTTCAGTTTTCAAAAACCCGAAGCTGAACCAGCTTTCAGTGCCTGGAATAAACTCACCATTTAATCTCATATCAAGTCCGTAAGCATACGCAGTAGCATTGTTTTTAGCTCTGTAGCGTATTCTAACGTTTTCCAGAGTGTAAGGGTTAACATCAGTTAGATGTTTATAATACGCTTCTGTAACCAGCTTAAAAGGGCGTTCCCAGATTTCAAAACTATATTCATTGCCCAAAACAAAATGAATCGATTTCTGAGCTTTCACATCAGGTTGCACAACGCCTGAAGAGTCTCTCAATTCCCGATAAAAAGGCGGTTGGTAATACAATCC
>JAAEZL010000012.1:3108-27151 GCA_018222875.1 Algicola sp. | reverse complement strand
CAGTTTGCGTTGCGCTTGTCACACCATCTTGATTTGGAAGTTTACTGTTCACAGTCCAGTTGTGAACTCTTACGCCTGCATTGTAAAATACTTCATGGTTTCCAAGCATTGAGCGTTTGCTCCATTGTGCATAAGCCTGTAACCTGTCAATTTGAACTTCGTTTGTTGCTCGTACATTTTGAAACGCAACTAAAGGTCCTTCAAAAGGTTCGTAAGGTTGTTGGTTTGGAACGTCAAAAATAGGAGGACGCACTGAAAAACCAGCGCTATCAATCACTTCCCATTCTACCAAACGATCTCTTATATCTTCATGTGTATATTTTATAGACCATTCAAAGGTGCTATCATCATCTAGTTTGTAATCGCCTTTGTGCTCCACATTAAATATTAAAGCGTCTAAATCATTTCTGGCATGTGTAAGTTGTGAGCCAATCCCTTCACTAAATTCTACTTCACCTAAATTTTCGTCTCCAATATTGCTATTAACTTCACCCAATCTGTATTGCGCTAAAATATCGAAGTATTCTTCTTCTGTCGTGTGATAGGCTGAAGCAATTAATTTTAAGGTCAGATCTTCAGATGCAAAATAATTGGCTTTAAAAGCACCAAAAGATGTCAGGTACTGATCTTTTTCCTGCCCTTCGTAAAACACTAGTAATGCAACAGGCTCGTCTAAAGTCCCAAAGTTAGTTTGTCTGTTTTGCGGCTGAAAATCATATTTATTAAGCGAGATGTTTCCGAGAAAATTCAAATGAAATTTATCTGAAAACTTATACGTTAAATAGGTTTGCGCGTCAGCAAATACAGGAACCACGTTAGTTTCTGTTTCTAATGAATTAATAAACAAACTATTGTCTCTGTAGCGCAATCCCATAATTCCGGAGAATTTAGAATCTTTGCTTACATGCTCAGCAGCAATACTTCCGCCTAAAAGACTGGCTTCAGCACTAATACCAAATTGTATTGGAGTACGATAGGTTATATCTAAAACGGACGATAATTTGTCGCCATATTTTGCCTGAAATCCACCAGCAGAAAAATCGACATTCTGAACTAAATCGGTATTGACAAAACTCAACCCTTCCTGTTGTCCCGAACGAATTAAAAACGGACGATAGACTTCAATTTCATTAACATACACAAGGTTTTCATCAAAATTTCCACCACGAACAGAATACTGTGTACTTAATTCATTTGAAATGTTAACTCCAGGTAAGGTTTTTAAAATGTTTTCAACACCAGGTTGCGCGCCTTTGATTGTACGTAAGACTTCAGGTGCTATGGTCACAACGCCATCAACTTTTTGACGTGTATTAGTGTTAATGACTACAATGCCAATTTGTTCAATATCGACTTTCATTACAGGATTAAATTCCAATACCTGACCATTTTTTAAATTAAAAGTTTGTGTCACAGATTCATGCGAAAGATGTGTAAAAACGATAGTGATGTCAGTATCAGCCGGAATTTTAAGTTCATAAAATCCGTTTTCATTGGTTGTCGTTCCTGAGTTTCCAGCTTTAATACTTACGTTGTATATAGGTTGTTGCTGATCGTCAAGGATAACGCCTTTAACAGTTGCGTTTTGTGAGATACCAAAGAGAGGTAAGCTTAGTAAGAATACTAGGAGTAAACTATTTATTTTCAAAAGGCTTATTTTTATTTTCTAAAAAACGTTGCTTCAAATGTAGAACTATTTCCAATATTATCTATAACAATTACTTTCAAATTATTTTCTGTATCAGAAATCACGTCGTCTTCAAAATAGTAAGTCAGTGTGTCTTTTTTATAATCGTACTCCATTAAAATCCATTTTCCGTTAATGGTAGCTCTGTAATTACCAATGCCTGAAAGGTCATCTTCAATTTTCAGTTTTATGGTTTCTGATTTGCTTAGCCATTTGCCATCCTGAAAATTTAAAGGTTTTATTGTCGGACTTATAGAATCTATAGCTAATGTAAATGTACCTAACGACTTTGTTCTTGCTGTTAAATAATCACCTTGTCGCGTTGTATTAACGTAATAAGGTCTTTTATAATAGCCATAAAGTTTTGCTATGAAAAGTTTGCTTTTGTCTGCTTCGGAATAGTTTTCAATATTGTAGCTAATTGTGCAATTTTTCATAAGTGGAATCACATCTTTATGTAATGTTAGGGTGTCACTACTAACGGCAAAATCGATATGAAAATTGTCATAAAACGTATTTTCAGCGAAAAACACAGATACATTTTTGTCTTCCAGTCTGAGTGATTCATTAGCCTGAACATAGTACGCTGGCTGAAGTTCGTAGTTTTCCAGTCGTTCTTTAGCTTTCTTTCCTTGGATAGGAATCGTGACCCAGGTTTCATTGCCTTTAAAGTCTTGAATACGAATTTTATAAATTGAAGACGTGCTGTCTTCGACACGAATATAACCATCGTCTGAAACATCTTTTAGCATGCTTAGAGTGTTTCCGGGTTGTACAAACAGTTTTTGAACACGTGACTTTTCAGTTTTATAAATTTCAAAATCGATGTAACGGTTAAGGTGTTTCGTTTCGTCAAAACTGAAGCGTTTGAAATCCATTTCAAAATTTTTATTTCCATTAAAAAAGGTTTGAATGTTACTAACACCATTTTTATTATAAGCTAAATCCTGCTGATCGTAACTCACAACTCCGAAGCCAATATCACCAAAAGCTTCAATAGATTCTACGCTGTAATCGCCATTTTTATGAGGAATGAGACGCAACTCCTTTTTAGTTTTGATATCGTTAACATGCGATTTTCGATCTTTAGGATACGCATAAATAGCAGAAACGATTGGACGTTTTGTGTCTTTTATATCAATTCCGAAAAGCATTGGATTGATTGGTCGCTCAGCATTATCTCTGATTTCAAAATGTAAGTGTGGTCCACCAGAACTTCCTGAATTCCCTGAAAACGCTACGATTTCATCCGTTGCGATTGGTAATTCTTCAGGAGAAGGGAAGACTTCTATTTCGTATGATTCCTTCTCGTATTGTTTCGCTTTTATATATTTTTCGATGGTTGGTGAAAATTTTTCCAGATGCGCATACACAGAAACATAACCATTAGGATGTGTGATGTACAGTGCTTTTCCGTAGCCGAAATGAGAAATTTTAATACGACTCACATAACCTTCAGCAGCTGCGTAAACATTCAAACCTGTTCGTTGTTGTGTTTTAATATCTAAACCAGAGTGAAAATGATTGGAGCGTAATTCAGCAAAAGTACCAGATAAAACCAAGGTGACATCTAACGGATTTCTAAAATAATCTTGAGGATAAGGCGATTGGCTAAACCCAAATTGAGAAATGAATAAGAGTAAATAAAGATATTTCATATGGCTTCAAAGAATACTAGAATTCTATAACGTAAATTTATTAAATTATTTTAATTATAGAAAATATTCTACAAACAGATTTTGATTTTTAGTCGTTTTTTCAGATTCAAAAATAACAAAGTTTGGCATTAAAACAGGGCTGACTTCAAAATTAAATTATTCGCTAAGCTACTGTATGACTGGTATTAAGATATAAATTCAAAATTTATTCTAAAACTATTGCTATTTTTCATTTGGTATGTTAACTTTGTTACATCAGTATTGAATTTTGTAAATGAGTAAAATTGAAGATATTGTAGATTCGTTAGAGAATAAAATAAGCAAGGTTTTGCACAAACTAGAAGTTTTAAAGCAGACCAACGCTAAAATCTCAGAAGAGTTAGCAATTCAACAGAAAAAAAATATAAGTCAACAGGAAGAGATTAGTTCTTGGGCTGATAAATATGAAGCACTCAAAATGGCAAATTCACTGCTGGGCAGTGACGAGAATAATAGAGAAACTAAGCTTAAAATAAATACATTAATTAGAGATATTGATCATTGTATTGCACAATTATCTGAATAATGTTAGCGAGATGTAATGGCAGAACAGCTTAAAATAAAGCTATCTATAGCAAACCGAGTGTATCCTTTAACGATTGCACCAAGTCAGGAGGAAGGATTGCGAAAAGCAGCTAAAAAGATTGAAGCCATGATAAGCCAGTTTGAACAAAATTACTCTGTTCGCGATAAGCAAGATGTATTAGCCATGTGCGCGTTGCAATTTGCTTCTCAGGTAGAACAGAAAACAATAGATAAAGCCGAAGTAAGTGAAGAAGTTGAAACGAAGTTAAATGCTTTAAATCAACTCCTGCACGAACATATAAACGCTTAACGTTCTTTTAAATACAACATTAGGTTACTGCCTACATTAGTTATTTTATTTTTGATAAACTCAACGTTAATTCTTTAAAAAGGGTGAGTTTAAGCTGTAAAATCGAGCTGCTAGTATTAACTTGTTTAATATTCAGGCAGATTTTTGATCAGTTTGTTAGCCCTAAACTTGTTTTTAAGGAGTTTATACAAAATCTGAAACTGATGTAGGCTTTTTTTTTAACTCAAATCAAATCAAACAGAAATGAGTTAGTCTCATAATAATGAGATATTTTGATGACATCAAATACATTTAAAACTAACTAAAACATGGATACGAACACAATTTTAATGATTGTTGGAGGCGTAGTATTAGGACTAATACTAGGATATATTATTGCAAAATCTTTAGAAAAGAGTAATGCATCGAAACTGATTAAAGATGCAAAAAACGAAGCCGATTCTATTTTGAAACAGGCTAAAAATGATGGAGAATCTATTAAAAAAGATAAAATACTTCAGGCGAAAGAGAAATTTATTGAACTAAAATCAGAACACGAAAAAGTCATTTTATCACGTGATAAAAAAATGGCTGAAGCTGAAAAAAGAACCAGAGATAAAGAATCTCAGGTTTCTAGTGAACTCGCCAAAGCAAAAAAATCAAATCAAAGTTTAGAAGATAAAATTAAAGACTACGATTTTAGACTCGAATTTTTAGATAAGAAAAAAGATGAGCTTGAAAAAGCGCATAAGAGTCAGATTAAACAACTGGAAGTAATTTCTGGATTATCTGCTGAAGATGCAAAAGCACAATTGATTGAATCACTTAAGAGTGAAGCAAAAACGGATGCCATGAGTTATTTGCAAGATACCCTCGAAGAAGCTAAACTTACTGCGCAACAGGAAGCTAAGAAAATTATTATAAATTCTATTCAACGTATCGGAACAGAAGAAGCCATCGACAACTGTGTGTCTGTGTTTAATATCGAATCTGATGACGTTAAAGGTCGAATTATTGGTAGGGAAGGTCGAAACATTAGAGCTATTGAAGCTGCAACAGGAGTAGAAATTATAGTCGATGATACACCTGAAGCCATCATATTATCGTGTTTTGATTCTGTACGACGTGAAATTGCTCGCCTGTCATTACACAAACTGGTAACCGACGGAAGAATTCATCCTGCGAGAATTGAAGAGATTGTTAAAAAGACCGAAAAGCAAATCGAACAGGAAATTATTGAAGTCGGAAAGCGTACAGTGATTGACTTAGGTATTCACGGACTACATCCAGAACTTATCAAGCTAGTTGGTCGAATGAAGTATCGTTCGTCTTACGGACAAAATTTACTGCAACACTCACGTGAAGTTGCTAAACTTTGTGGTGTGATGGCAGCAGAGTTAGGGTTAAATCCTAAACTAGCCAAGAGAGCAGGTTTACTTCATGATATTGGAAAAGTGCCATCATCAGAAGCAGATATGGAAACGCCTCACGCTATTTTAGGGATGCAATGGGCTGAAAAGCATGGGGAAAAACCAGAGGTTTGCAATGCTATTGGAGCTCACCACGACGAAATAGAAATGACGACCTTGTTGTCACCAATCGTTCAGGTTTGTGATGCGATTTCAGGAGCAAGACCTGGAGCCAGAAGACAAGTGCTAGATTCATATATTCAACGTTTAAAAGATTTAGAAGATGTCGCTTTCGGATTTAACGGAGTTAATAAAGCCTATGCCATTCAGGCAGGAAGAGAGTTGCGAGTTATGGTTGAAAGTGAAAAAGTTACCGATGAGCAAGCAGCAAACTTATCGTTTGAAATATCTCAAAAAATTCAGACAGATATGACCTATCCTGGACAAGTAAAGGTAACAGTAATCAGAGAAACCAGAGCTGTCAATATTGCAAAATAGGCATCTGAAAACGTATAGTTATACAAAGCATTCTAGTTTTTAGAATGCTTTTTTTTATTTGACTTTATTTACGAGGATGATGTTGTAATAAGATATCTTTTAAATGTGAACGATCTACATGCATGTAGATTTCTGTAGTCGTGATACTTTCATGTCCAAGCATAAGCTGAATGGCTCTTAAATCGGCTCCGTTTTCTAATAAATGTGTAGCAAACGAGTGTCTTAGTGTATGAGGAGAAATAATCTTATTGAGATTAATGGCCTTTGCCAAGTCTTTAATAATAGTAAAGATCATAGCTCTGGTTAATTTTGCACCTCTGTGATTTAAAAACAAAGTGTCTTTGTCCTCTTGTTTTACACTAATTTTTGTCCGTTCCTGTTTCCAGATGTTAATATAATTTTGTGTATTTAAACCAATAGGAACAAAGCGTTGTTTATCTCCTTTGCCTGTGACTTTAATAAAGCCTTCTTCAAAAAAAAGATCAGATAGTTTCAAATTAACAAGTTCACTAACTCGAAGTCCACAACTATATAAGGTTTCCATAATGGCTCTATTTCGTTCTCCAATATATATATGGTTATAACTTTTAGATAAGTCTATTGCTCCAATGAGAGCATCAATTTCTTCGATGCTGAGTGTGTCAGGTAATTTTCGACCGGTTTTGGGAGATTCAATATGATCTAAAGGATTTGTTTGTCTGTAATCTTCAAAAACTAAATACGAAAAGAAACTACGCAATCCAGATATCAAACGCGATTGAGATCGTGCATTAATATGTTTAGACGCGTCATATATAAAATCCTGAATTGTATCTTTACCTATTTTAGTTGGAGAAACAGTATGCTTGTGTTGCTCTAAATAGAGCATAAGTTTTTGTACGTCGCGTACATAACTTTCAATAGAATTATGAGATAAACCACGCTCTATTTTGAGGTAATGTTGGTAATCTTTAATAGCATTTTCCCATTTCATAGCCTTTTTTCTCTAAAAATCAGGTTTTATAATGGTAAAAATAGGTGTTTAAAAGCAATTTTAGTACGTCATTTGACGTATTTTTTATTATATTTGTTAATAAAGTTAAATATAAAACACTGAAAATCAATTAATTGATATTTTTTGTTTACAAAACTGTTAATAAGTACCTAAATATTGTTTATTATTTCAAAAAAAAGTATTTAGTTTGTACTAATCAATTTTAAAAACTTATAAATTATGAAAAAATTAATGTTATTTGCTGCAGCTGCAGTTTTTAGTTTGTCAAGTGTCAATGCACAAGACGTTTCTTTTGGTGCGTTAGCTGGTTTATCAATATCATCTGCAAAAGTTGATAGTGGTGGTTTCTCTGCTACGGAATCAGAAACTGGATTTCATATTGGTGCTTTCGCTGATATTCCATTATCTGATACGTTTGGTGTTCAACCAGAATTAACATACACAATTTCTGGTGATGTATCATTAATAAATGTTAATGCTATCGCTAAGTACAATGTGTCTGAAGAGTTTAATATTCAATTAGGACCTCAAATAGGTTTTGTTGGAGGTGATTTTGGAGATTTCTTAGATGATGCTGATGACACAACAAAATTAAATTTACAGTTAGCTGCTGGTGCTGGTTACAATATTAATGAAAACATTTTTGTGCAAGCACGTTATGGATTTCAGTTAAACAACCATTATACTGGTGATGCAGATCTTGATATTAATGTTAACTCTCTTACAGTAGGAGTTGGTTACAGATTCTAGATCACATTAAATCTCATAAAAAAAGGGTAGCTAATTGCTACCCTTTTTTTATGCTATTTTTATAAGATTTTTCTTGCCTGAGACCAAAGCGAAGCATATTTTTAGCTCTAATTTAAACTTAATCTGTTATGAGAAAAATATATTGTATTTCTGCGTTATTAATTTTCGGACTTTTAAAAGGATACGCTCAAGAGGAGCAGACCAGTTCTAATGACTTTAATTTTGGAGTTAAAGCTGGATATTCTTCAGTAATATTAAAAGTAAAGGTCGATGATATTTCGGTGTCTGATGATGTATCAGGTTTTTATTTTGGTGTATTCGGAGAATTATCCTTTTCTGAAAAATTTGGTTTTCAACCAGAAGTAATATATAGTTCCTACAGTCAGGATGGCGAAAGTTCAAGTGTACTACAAGTACCACTATTAATCAAATTCATACCAGCTGAACGTTTTGGTATTATGGCTGGTCCACAATTTGATTATCTGCTTAATAAAGAAGATGCCGAAGGATTAAAACAGCTTGCTGTTGGTATTGCACTTGGAGCTTCTTTTGATATAACAGAGAACATTATTATCGAAACAAGATATTCATTCGGGTTAACTGATAGACTTGATAGTGACTTAGAGGGATTAGAAGGATTTAATGTTGAAAATCGTTTTAATTATTTCTTTGTAGGTTTAGCTTACCGATTTTAAAAATGACAATGGTTCAAACCGAAGTGATGAGCTTCGGTTTTTTTATGTACATTTTTTCTTTTTTCACATGGTGTTTTTATTATGGATGTCAACTTTTCAATAGCCTTTTAACTTTTTTATCTGGTTTTTATCGATAGTTTTACATACTTCATTTGAATTAATCTAAATTGAAAACATGTAGATTATTTACTTTCAAATAATTAAAACTAATCAATTAATACAACCACAATTATGAAAATGTACTTGCAAAATTCAAAACTCTTAATGATTTTATTTATTTCACTAACGATGATCATGTCGTGCTCTAAAGATGATGATAGTGGAAACACTGATCCTGTTACTTTAGATGGAGTTCCTACAGGTGAGATTGTAGCAAGAAATTTAAGCAATGAGACTTTAACAGGATTTAGCAGTTCGAACAGAAATGAAGGATCTCAAAAATGGTGGACTCACATTACCAGTGATTTTAATTATGTAGATTGTGGAGATGATCAGGATTTTTCAGTTGAAGATTTAGGCTATTATGCTTTTTATCCAGATGGAACTATGCATAGTAAAAGCAGTATTGATGGTACGCCTAACTATCTTCAGGAGTGGGAATGGACAGATTCTAATTTAACAGCAATTTACGTTAGAGGCGATACAAGTGTGGCTTTTACAGTGACCTATTTAAATGATGATAATGCGGTTTATGGAGCTAATCAAAGTCTTAGCGGTCCATGTTCTATTATTTCTTACGAACAGCTTGGAGATCCTCATTATGTCGATTAATACATGTTTAAAATAAATAACTTAAGGGTAGTTTTATACTACCTTTTTTTATACTTAAATTTTAATATCTTTACTTTATGAAGACCATAATTATTATCAACGGACCAAATATTAATTTGTTAGGAAAACGGGAAACGCATATTTATGGTGATTTATCGTTTACAGATTTCTTTGAGTCGATATGTAAAAAATATCCTGATATTGCATTAGAACATTACCAGTCTAATATTGAAGGCGAATTGATAGATAAAATTCAAGAAGCTGGTTATAGTTATGATGGTATTATTTTAAACGCAGCAGCCTATACGCATACTTCAGTTGGAATAGGAGATGCTGTTAAAGCTATTGAAACTCCAGTTATTGAGGTTCATATTTCTAATACATTTTCGAGAGAGGACTTCAGACATCAATCTTTTATTGCTCCAAATGCCAAAGGCGTTATTTTAGGTTTTGGTTTGCAGAGTTATGAGTTGGCCATTCAAAGCTTTCTTGATTAATTATTCTTATATGAAACGCATTGTATTATATGTTATCACTTGTTTTTTATTTAGTTTTTCATCTCATGCGCAAAATAACGTTGATTTGGGAATTAAAGGAGGTTTAAATCTGACTTTTTTTAATGTTGAAGTTGGTGGTTTTGGAACATATACCGAAACTGAAACAGGGTATTATGGTGGTCTTTTTGCAGATTTTTATGTGGATGAATTTTTATCTATTCAACCGGAAGTTTTGTATATAGGACTTAACGATTTTAAGTTTTTAAACGCTCCAATTTATGTCAAGTATCAGGTCGCTAAAAATTTTGACCTTATGGTTGGTCCAAGTCTAAATTACTTTTTTGATTTTTTCTCCAATAAATTTAAGATAAGAGCAGACTTATGTTCTGCATACAATATTTCACCTTCTATTGATGTGCATGTCAAATATACTTTAGGGTTTGTCGAAATTGCTCCTAACGGATTATTTATTGGTGCTGGATTACGACTATAAAAAAGACGATTCATTTCTGAATCGCCTCATCTATGTTATTTTATTTTTTTGGTTTATAAATGAATGACTTCATCATAAGCATCAGCAACAGCTTCCATAACTGCTTCACTCATCGTTGGATGAGGATGTACTGCTTTTAAGACTTCATGACCTGTAGTTTCAAGTTTTCTTCCCAAAACAGCTTCAGCAATCATATCTGTAACACCTGCGCCAATCATATGACAGCCTAACCATTCACCATATTTTGCATCAAAAATTACTTTTACAAAACCTTCTTTATTTCCACCAGCACTTGCTTTTCCAGATGCTGAGAACGGGAATTTACCAACCTTGATGTCAATGCCTTTATCTTTCGCTTGCTTTTCAGTTAAACCAACACTTGCAATTTCAGGAGAACAATACGTACAGCCTGGAATATTTCCGTAGTCTAACGCTTCAACATGCTGACCTGCAATTTTTTCTACACATAAAATACCTTCAGCAGACGCAACATGAGCCAAAGCTTGTCCAGGAGTTACATCACCAATGGCATAGTAACCAGGAATATTAGTTTGGTAATAATCATTGACTAAGATTTTATCTCTGTCAACAGCAATACCAACGTCTTCTAATCCGATATTCTCGATATTTGATTTGATACCTACTGCAGATAATACTAAATCAGCTTCAAGAACTTCTTCTCCTTTTTTAGTTTTAACAGTAGCTTTTACACCACTTCCTGAAGTATCTACTTTAGTCACTTCAGAAGAGGTCATGATTTTTATACCACTTTTCTTAAATGAACGTTCAAGTTGTTTTGAGACATCTTCATCTTCCACAGGAACAATACTTGGTAAAAATTCAACAATGGTTACTTCAGTTCCCATAGAATTATAGAAATAGGCGAACTCAACACCAATAGCTCCAGAACCTACAACAATCATCTTTTTAGGTTGTTTAGGAAGCGTCATGGCTTCTCTGTAGCCAATGACTTTTTTGCCATCCTGAGGTAAGCTTGGCAACTCACGACTTCTTGCACCTGTTGCTATAATGATATGGTCTGCACTGTATTCTTTTCCGTCGACGTCAACTTTTTTTCCGGTTTTCAGTTTTCCGAAGCCTTCAATAACATCAATTTTATTTTTCTTCATTAAAAACTTAACACCATTACTCATGCCTTCAGCAACACCTCGACTACGTTTTACAACCGCATCAAAATCATGTTCAGCATCTTTTACTTTAAGTCCGTAATCTTCTGCATGCTTCAAATATTCAAAAACCTGAGCAGATTTTAATAAAGCTTTTGTTGGAATACAACCCCAATTCAGGCAAACGCCACCTAAGCTTTCTTTTTCTACAATAGCAGTCTTTAAGCCTAATTGAGAAGCTCTAATTGCTGTTACGTAGCCTCCAGGACCACTTCCAAGTACTATTACATCGTATTTACTCATGAGTCTATTTTTGTCTAATTTTTAAGGTTACGAAGTTACAAAACCTAATTGTAATATTAAAGGTCATCTGTAAAATGTCTCCGACCTTTTTCTTTACTGAATTTTTCCTGATTGTAAGTCTTAGATTTTCCTTTAGGAATTGATAACGACACCCAATCGTTTCCTTTTAAAAGTTTTCCTAAAAACACGAGCTGACCAGTATGATAGGCGTAATGTGCTAATTGTCTGTTTATAGCTTCAGTAATTGTATGACCTTGATTACGTATATAAATGATGCGTTCCAGATCGTCTTCAGTTAGAGGTTTGACAGCATCAAATAAACATGTCCAGCCCTTGTTCCAATATTCCTGAAGTTCATTTTTAGTTTGAAAATTATCCTCAAATTCACTATCGCGATGTCGCCACTCTTTCTCGCCATCTTCTGTTAGGAAATTTGTCCATCGGCTGAGCATATTTCCAGCCATGTGCTTAACGATTATTGAAATTGAATTAGAATCTTCAACAAACTCTTTTTTGAGTTCATCTATCGATAATTGATTGATGACAGTATCTCCAAGAGATTTATAATATTCGAATTGTTTGGTAATGCTTTGTAAATATGAAGTACTCATCATGATAAATTATAGCAACTAAAATAGCGATATAGCATCTTAAAACCTATGATTTTCTATAGTTAGATGTTATATCGCTATCAGTTTTATACGATAGGAATTATTTTTCCGGAACAAACTCTAAAGCCACTCCATTAATGCAATGACGTTTGCCTGTTGTCTCTCTTGGGCCATCATTAAAAAAATGTCCTAGATGTCCTCCACAAGTTGCACAATGCTCTTCGTTTCTGGTATAGCCTAAATTGTTATCTGTCGAGTAGGCCACATTGCCTTCAATGGCTCTGTCAAAACTTGGCCATCCAGTTCCAGAATCAAATTTGTGTTCACTTTTAAACAAAGGTGTGTTACACGCAGCACAATGATACGTGCCTTCACTGTATTCTTTATTTAACGGACTTGAAAACGGTCGCTCAGTTCCGGCTTGTCTTAAGACATAGTATTCCTGCTCTGACAGTTCTTGTTTCCATTCAGCGTCTGTTTTAGTGACCTCAAAAGTTTCTTTTTCTTGGTTTTTTGGTTTTTGAGCAGAACTGTTACAGCTAAAAAACAAACCGATAAGTCCAATTAATAATGCATTTTTCATAGATTTTATTTTTTTTAAAGTTAAACGTAAATATTATGTTCACTAATAAAATTATCAGAAATAATTATTTTACGTTATCATATTTAGTTGTAAATTGATAGACTAATATCAATTACGCTTTTAGTCTTAAAAGTGTTTAATAACTTACAGAATAACCTTAATGAAAGCATTATTTTTAACGAGAGAATTTCCTCCTTATGTCTATGGAGGTGCTGGTGTACATGTAGAATATTTAGCTGATGAGTTATCTAAATTAATGGAGATAGAAGTCAGAGCCTTCGGAGATCAGGACACTTCTGAAGGACATTTAACTGTTAAAGGAATTCCTTATGACAGCTCTGAGTTTGAAGATGCTAACGATAAATTGAAAGCGGTTTTTAAAACACTAAACACAGGTTTACATATGAATGCATTAGAGATTGATGCTGATATTGTTCACTGTCATACCTGGTATTCCCATTTTGCTGGCATTATGGCTAAATTGTGTTATGGAACACCTTTGGTTATTACAACGCATTCTCTGGAACCTCTAAGACCATGGAAACGCGAACAGTTGGGAAGAGGATACGATGCTTCTTCCTGGATTGAAAAAACGGCAATTGAAATGGCTGATGTTTTGATTGCGGTTTCCAAAGAAACAAAAGTCGACGTTTTAAAACATTTTGATGTTGATGAAGCTAAAATCGAAGTCGTTTACAATGGGATTGATTTAAAAGAATATGTAGTTGTTAATGACACCTCTGTTTTAGATGAATATGGAATCGATAAAACCAAGCCTTATGTATTGTTCGTCGGAAGAATTACAAGGCAAAAAGGGATTATTCATTTGGTAAACGCTATTAAATACATAGACGAAGATACACAAGTGGTTTTATGTGCTGGAGCGCCAGATACGCCTGAAATTGCTAAAGAAATGAAAGATAGTGTCACTGAAGCTTCTAAAACGAGAGATAATATCATCTGGATTGACAAGATGTTAGACAAAAAAGAAGTGATTCAGTTGTATTCACATGCTGATGTATTTTGTTGTCCTTCCATTTATGAACCTTTCGGAATTATAAATATTGAAGCCATGGCTTGCGAAACAGCTGTGGTTGCAAGTGCTGTTGGCGGAATAAAAGAAGTTGTGGAAGACAATGAAACAGGTGTATTGATTCCTTTGGAACAACAAAAATCAGCACCTTTTGAACCGGTAAATCCTGATCAGTTTTCGAGAGATTTAGCAGAAGGAATTAATAAAGTGATTGCAAACAAAGAATTACAAGATAAAATGGCAAAAAATGGGAGACAACGCGTTGAAGATTTCTTCGATTGGACAGCCATAGCAAAACAAACAGAATCCATTTACAAAAATCTAATACAAGCCAAATGATTAACAATAAAGTATTGAGTATTATTCTGGGAGGAGGTCAAGGCTCCAGATTATATCCTTTAACAGAAAACAGATCAAAACCAGCCGTTCCTATCGCAGGAAAATACAGATTAGTGGATATTCCAATATCCAACTGTATTAATTCTGATATTAAAAGAATATATGTCTTAACACAATTCAATTCAGCATCATTAAATAAGCATATTAAGAACACGTATCACTTCAGTTTTTTTAGTTCAGCATTTGTTGATGTATTAGCTGCGGAGCAAACAATACAGAGTGATAAATGGTTTCAGGGCACTGCAGATGCTGTCAGGCAAAGCATGCATCATTTTTTATCTCATGATTTTGAATATGCTTTAATACTTTCAGGAGATCAATTGTATCAAATGGATTTCAACGATATGATTGAAGCACATGAGGCTAGTGGAGCAGAAATTTCAATTGCGACCTATCCTGTTAATGCTAAAGATGCAACCTCTTTTGGAATAATGAAAACCGACGAAGAAAACATTATTCAGTCTTTTATCGAAAAGCCAGATGCTTCATTATTGCCAGATTGGACGTCTCAGGTTAGTGACGAAATGAAAAAAGAAGAACGACATTACCTGGCATCTATGGGAATTTATATTTTTAACAAAGACTTGCTGGTGGAGTTAATGAAAGAACCAAATAAGGTCGATTTCGGTAAAGAGATTATTCCAGGAGCGATTAAAAATCATAAAACGTTAAGCTACCAGTATGAAGGGTATTGGACAGACATTGGAAACATTGATTCCTTTTTTGAAGCAAACTTAGGCTTGACCGATGATATTCCTCAATTCAATTTATATGATAATCACCAACGCGTTTATACACACGCCAGAATTCTTCCAACCTCTAAAATTTCAGGAACACTTTTAGACCGAACCGTTATTGCTGATGGCTGCTTAATTCATGCAGCGAAAATAGAACGTTCAGTAATTGGTATTCGTTCGAGAATTGGCAAAGAATCAACAGTTACAAATTGCTATATGATGGGTAACGATTATTATGAGTCTCTGGAAGAGGTTCAAAAGCAAAATATCAAAATCTTTATGGGTATTGGTGAACGTTGTTTCATTAAAAATGTCATCCTTGATAAAAACTGCAGAATTGGAGACGATGTTAGAATTAATGGAGGAAGACACCTTGAAGATATTGAAACAGACAGTTACCTTATTAAAGAAGGAATTGTTGTCATAAAAAAAGGAGCAGTGATTCCAAAAGGTACTATAATTTAACAAAATCAAATACAGATTAATTTTTCAATCGTTGTAGTGAATTAATAGGCGCTTATTCTTGTTATATTCACGAAATTTGTGTCAATTTTTATTAATTTCACATTTTAAATTCCTAATTAGTCAACCAAAATGCAAAATCAAAAACGTGTAGTCATCGATTATGTTTCGCCACAAATTAATGGAGGCGAATTTTTTATTAAAAGAGTTGTCAATGAAATTGTAAATATTGATGCACATGTCTTGGTTGATGGTCATGATGTCATTGCGGCTTCTGTATTGTACAAACATGAAAAAGCTAAAACATGGAATGAAGTCAGAATGCAACTGATAGAAAATGACGAATGGAAGGCTTCTTTTACTGTAGAAAAACAAGGGTTTTATTCATACAAGGTTGAAGCTTGGGTAGATTATGCCTTAAATTGGCAACATGGTATTGAACGAAAAATAGACGATAATCAACATGTAAAATCAGAACTGTTAGAAGGCGTTCTCTATTTAAAGCCACTACTCAAAAAAGCAACTAAAACGGAACAGGTTTATATAAAATCCTGTATCGAAGCTTTTGCGAATGAAACACAATATGATAAAGCTGTTGTAGAAGCTAAAAGTGAAAAGTTACACAACATTTTTGTAAAATATCCTGAAAAATTCTTAGCGAATTCTACGCAAGAACTTCAGGTTTATGTTGACCGAAAAAAAGCCAGATTTAGTACCTGGTATGAATTCTTTCCAAGATCTGCTTCAGAAACTGAAGGTGTTCATGGGACATTTAAAGACTGTGAACGTTTGTTGTCCAGAGTCGCAGAAATGGGATTTGATACCTTGTATTTTCCGCCAGTTCATCCCATTGGAGAAGTCAACCGAAAAGGAAAAAATAACACCACAGAAGCTAAAGAAGGCGATGTTGGTTCGGCTTGGGGAATTGGATCTAAAGATGGAGGTCATAAAGCAATTCATCCTCAATTAGGAACTGTTGAAGATTTTAAATCGCTGATTAAAAAAGCCAAAGATTTAAATATAGAAATAGCAATGGATTATGCTTTACAGGCTGCTCCAGATCATCCTTGGGTAAGTTCACATCCAGACTGGTTTAAATGGCGACCTGACGGAACCGTTCAATACGCTGAAAATCCACCGAAAAAATATCAGGATATTCTTCCTATTTACTGGGAAAGTAAAGACTATAAAAACCTCTGGAAGGAATGTTTAGATACGATGCTGTATTGGATCGATTGTGGTATTCATGTGTTTAGAGTTGATAATCCGCATACCAAACCTTATTATTTCTGGAACTGGCTCATTTCCGAAGTCAAACAAAAACACCCAGACGTTATCTTTCTTGCTGAAGCATTTACGAGACCAAAAGTCATGCAGCAGTTGGCAAAACAAGGCTATACGCAATCCTATACGTATTTTACCTGGAGAAATTCTAAACAGGAGTTTATTGAATACATGACTGAATTGACGCAGACAGACCAACGTGAATATATGCAACCTAATTTCTGGCCTAACACACCAGATATTAATCCCTATCATTTACAAGGTGCCAACGAAGCCATGCATTTGTTACGCTATGCTTTAGCTGCGACTTTAAGTTCGAGTATTGGTATTTACGGACCAGTTTTCGAGCAAATGATTACCGAAGCTATTCCTGGAAAAGAAGAATATTACAGGTCTGAAAAGTTTGAGGTCAAACATTACGACTGGTTTAAAGAAAATAAACTTACCTTATTGATTACTAAAATTAATGAAGTAAGACACCAGAATGAAGCTTTGCAACAAACCAATAATATTAAGTTCTGTCATATTGAAAATGAAAACCTGTTAGCTTTTTATAAATGGAATCAAGACAAAACCAATGAACTTTTAATTATCATCAGTTTAGATCCTTATTATAAGCAACAAGGAACGGTTCAATTGCCTCTAAATGATTTAGGAATTCATGAAGAGCATCGGTTAAACATGCAGGATTTAGTAACAGGAAGTAGTTATAACTGGCATCAGGAGTGGAATTTCGTAGAGTTGCATCCAGCACTTCCTTTTCATATCTTTAAGATAAATAAGTAAGCAATGTCTAAAAAGTCAACTAAAAATTTGAGTTTACAACCACCTTTCAATTTTAATGATCGTTGGGAAGAATTGCTAGAAAACAAAGATTTTGTTAACGTTTTTTTGTCTGACGTTTTAGAAGATTATATCAAAAAACAACGCTGGTATGGTGGAAAAGCCAGCAAACTTAAATACATTGAATTAGCCGAATACTTTAAAATTCAGCAAAATGAAGAAGTCTATTACGGACTTATCTTAGAAGTTAATTTTGATGAAGCATTTTATCAGCATTATTTTCTTCCGATTGCATTTGTGTCTGATGAAAATTTTGCCCAAGAGAATCGTATTCTTCCAATAAGCATTCAAAATCAGGAAGGATTTATTATTGATGCCATCCATTTAGAAGCCTTCAGAAAAGTAGTTTTTGAACGTATTTTAAATGCGCTTCCAAAAGATAAAACGAGAGTCAGGTATAACAAAAGCGAGATTTTTAAAGATTGTAAATACGAGTCGTCACGTTTTATGGGCATTGAACAAAGCAATACCTCAATCGTTTACAACGAAAAATGTGTGCTTAAGTTTTTCAGAAGAATCTATGCCGACCGAAATCCAGATTACGAAATGAGTCGGTTCTTATCTGATAAAAAGGATTTTAAAAATACACCTGCGTATTTGGGAAGCATTCAGATTAAAGATAGCGATGGCTTAAATATTACGATTGGATTAATGCAGGAAATGGTAGAGAACCAAGGTGATGCCTGGGAATATATGCTAAAAGAATTGCATCAGGTGTTTTCTAATCTGGAATATAAAAAGATAAATATCAAACAACTTCCAAGAACTGAAGATTTTGGTCGCTTGCAAATTACAGATGTACCACCTCAACTTATTGATTGGGCTGGACTTAACTTGTTTTTGAAAATTCAAACCCTGGCAAAACGTACTGCAGAAATGCACATAGCTTTAGGGAGTGAGTTTGAAGATACGGCTTTTACACCAACACATTTTAATGGTGATTATACGGTTTGGTTAAAAAACAGGTTGTTGTACCAATTTCAGAATCGGTTAAATACGATTGAAAATAATTTGCATAAACTTGACGGTTTGGCATTAGAACTCGCTAATGAATTTTTAGAGCGTAAAAATGACATCAGGAAACAGTTCGTTAATTTTGACTGGACAAAACTGAAAGGGGAACGTATAAGAGTGCATGGAGATTATCATTTAGGTCAGGTATTAGTCAAGGATGATGACTTTTACATTCTCGATTTTGAAGGCGAACCCGAAAGTACCATACGTGACCGAAAAGTAAAACAACCACCTTTAAAAGATGTTGCAGGTATGTTCAGATCGTTTCATTATGCGATTTATGCAACCATTTTTAACAATATAGAGTTGTATAAACACAATCAAATTGAATTATTTGAAGCTGGTGAAATCCTGTATCAATACTTAAAAGGCGTATTTTTAGGAACCTATATCATCGAAATTCAAAACGCAAACATCAATATAGGATACCATCAGGAACGGATATTCTTATTAAAATATTCATTGCTTGAAAAAGCAGTATATGAATTAGGCTATGAACTTAATTCTCGTCCGCGTTGGGCTGTTATACCTTTAAAAGGCATCTCTAACATTATTAACAATTAACTTATGGCAGAAGTAATAGCACATAGTCTATTTACAGAATTTGATATCGACTTATTTAAAGGTGGAAAACATTACCGATTATACGAAAAGTTTGGGTCTCACATCATGACTTTAGATGGAGTAGAAGGCACTTATTTTGCGGTTTGGGCTCCAAGTGCTAAGCATGTTTCTGTAGTGGGAGATTTCAACTATTGGGTTGAAGGTGCACACCCTTTAAATGTCAGATGGGATGCAAGTGGAATCTGGGAAGGTTTTATTCCTGGTGCTGGAAAAGGAACGATTTATAAATATAAAATTCATAGTAATAACAACGACATAAAAACTGAAAAAGCAGATCCTTACGCAAGACGTTGTGAGCATCCACCAAAAACAGCTTCCATTGTTTGGGACGAACCTTATAGCTGGAAAGATGACAAATGTATGAAAAAGCGTAAAAAACACAATGCTTTAGATGCACCTTTTTCTGTATATGAAGTCCACTTGGGTTCCTGGAAAAAGCAAATAGAAGAAAACCGATTTCTGTCTTATGTGGAATTAGCGGATGAACTGGTTGCCTACGTAAAGGAGATGAATTTTACACATGTAGAATTAATGCCGATAATGGAATTTCCTTATGATCCAAGTTGGGGTTATCAACTCACAGGATATTTTGCGCCAACATCACGTTTTGGTTATCCTGAAGAATTTAAACTTCTGGTTGATAAATTACACCAGAATGACATTGGAATTATCTTAGATTGGGTGCCTTCTCACTTTCCTGAAGATGCTCACGGACTGGGATTTTTTGATGGAACACATTTGTATGAGCATCCTGATCCAAAAAAAGGCTATCATAATGACTGGAAAAGTTTAATCTTTAATTATGGTCGAAATGAAGTCAAATCATTTTTAATCAGTAATGCCATATTTTGGTTAGACCAGTATCACGCAGATGGCTTACGTGTAGATGCCGTTGCATCGATGCTCTTTTTAGATTACTCTAGAGAAGATGGTCAGTGGGAACCTAATATGTTTGGTGGAAGAGAAAACTTAGAAGCCATGTCATTTATGCGGGAAATGAATGAAGCCGTATATTCCAGTTTTCCTGATGTTCAAACGATTGCTGAAGAATCAACAGCTTTTCCAATGGTGTCGAAACCTACATTTATGGGAGGATTAGGTTTTGGCATGAAATGGATGATGGGCTGGATGCACGATACACTTCAGTATTTTGCTAAAGAACCTGTTTACAGAAAGCATCATCAAAACGATTTAACGTTTAGTATGACCTATGCCTTTACCGAAAACTTCATGTTACCATTAAGTCATGATGAAGTGGTTTACGGAAAAAAATCGATTCTCGGACGAATGCCTGGTGATGAATGGCAGCGATTTGCCAACTTAAGAGCACTTTACAGTTATATGTTTACGCATCCTGGAACCAAACTACTATTTCAAGGTGCAGAATTTGCTCAAAGTGAAGAATGGAATTTTGAAACAAGCTTAGATTGGCATTTAACACAATATGAACCTCATAAAGGCATTCAGGAACTTATAAAAAGTTTAAACACACTCTACAAAAAAGAGCCTGCCTTACACCAAAAACAGTTTTCTGGAGATGGTTTTGAATGGATCGATTACAACGATGCTGAAAATTCAACCTTCGTTTATATGCGACATGGTGAGGATAAAAAGGACACCTTAATTGTTGTTTGTAATTTAACACCTGTTCCAAAGGAGAAATTTAAAATAGGTTTACCAAAAACAGGTAAGTTAAAGGAAGTTTTTAATAGCGACCTCGAGACATATTATGGAACTGGAAATTATTCAAATAAAACGGTTGCAACTAAAGCAGAACCTTGGCATTTTAGAGATCATTCTGTAGAGGCTAAAATTCCTCCATTAGGTGTTGTGGTTTTTAAGTATATGTCGTAATAATCCTACTTAAATAGATATTAGTAAATTCTGAATGGTGCTAAGGTAAATTTTACTTTTATCAAAATACAATACCGAAATCGTTGTAGTTAATAATTCCTTATAATTAGCTGATAGCATTCTTTTTTACTTACTAATTTTTCCGTTTTTTTACGTTTATTATTCTAAAATCAAGCTATGATTATAAATACAGAATTAGAGCAAAAAGGAAATTTGTTTCCTTCCAAAATAATCGCATTTAAGAAAGATGTTGATACCTTATATTTTTCCACAGATAATGATGTTGTGTTACAACTAACAGTGTTGAGAGATAGTGTATTACGCTTCAGGTATACAACTACAGGAACCTTTGACAACGATTTTTCTTATGCCATCACAAAATATGCGAGTACAGGTTATAATCACCTCACCATTGAAGAAGATGAAATCAATTACATTATAACAACCTCAAAACTAATTTGTTATATTGCAAAAGAAGATTTAAAAGTGTCTTTGTACGATGCAAAAGACAATGAATTAATCAATCAGGATGAAGCTGGTTTCCATTGGGAAGAGAGTTACGAGTTTGGTGGAAACATTGTAAAAATGAGCAAAGCCTCTAACGATGGTGAAAGTTATTATGGTTTAGGTGATAAACCTAATCACTTAAATATGAAAGGAAAGCGTTACCAAAATTGGGTAACCGATTCTTATGCCTACGGAAAAGATACAGATCCGATTTACAAGGCGATTCCTTTTTATACTGGACTGCATAATAAAAAAGCCTACGGCATTTTCTTCGATAATACTTTTAGAAGTTATTTCGATTTTTCTCATGAAAGACGAAATGTGACAAGTTTCTGGGCAGATGGTGGAGAAATGAATTACTATTTCATTTATGGTCCGCAAATGCAAGATGTTATCGAAAGTTATACAGATCTTACAGGAAAACCACACCAGCTTCCACCACTTTGGGCATTAGGTTATCACCAATGTAAATGGAGTTATTATCCTGAAAGTAAGGTAAAAGAAATTACTTCTACCTTCAGAAAACTAAGAATTCCATGCGATGCTATTTATTTAGATATCGACTATATGGATGGTTTCAGATGTTTTACCTGGAATAAAGAGTATTTTCCTGACCCGAAACGAATGGTAAAAGAATTGGCAGATGACGGATTCAAAACCGTTGCTATCATTGATCCAGGTATAAAAATAGATAAAGAGTATTCTGTTTTTAGAGAAGCTTTAGAAAATGATTATTTCTGCAAGCGAGCAGATGGTCCGTACATGAAAGGAAAAGTATGGCCAGGTGAATGTTATTTTCCAGACTTTACAAATCCTGAGGTTAGAGAATGGTGGTCAGGCTTGTTTAAAGAGCTCATTGAAGATATTGGAATAAAAGGCGTATGGAATGACATGAACGAACCTGCTGTGATGGAAGTTCCCAACAAAACTTTTCCTGATGATGTAAGACACAATTACGAGGGTAACTATTGTAGCCATAGGAAAGCACACAATATTTATGGTATGCAAATGGCAAGAGCAACCTATCAAGGTTTAAAGAAATATGCGTATCCTAAGCGTCCATTTGTCATTACAAGAGCTGCGTATTCTGGAACGCAACGTTATACGTCTACATGGACAGGCGATAATGTGGCAACCTGGGAACATTTATGGATTGCCAATGTGCAAGCACAGCGTATGGCTATGTCTGGTTTTAGTTTTGCAGGAAGTGATATTGGAGGTTTTGCCGAACAGCCTCAAGGTGAATTATTCACTCGATGGATTCAGTTAGGCGTATTTCATCCTTTTTGCCGTGTGCATTCTTCAGGAGATCACGGAGATCAGGAACCATGGGCTTTTGATGAAGAAGTGACAGATATTGTCCGTAAATTCATTGAATTGCGTTATCAGTTGCTACCTTATTTATATACAGCATTCTGGCATCATGTAGATCAAGGAAGACCTATATTAAAGTCGTTGGTACTTTATGATCAGGATGATGTTCATACACATTACAGAACCGATGAGTTTGTTTTCGGTGAAAGTATTTTAGTATGTCCTATTCTAGAACAAAATGCAAGAGGTAGACGTATGTATATTCCTCGTGGGAAATGGTATAATTACTGGACCAAAGAAAGAGTTAAAGGAGGAAAAGAATTATGGGTTGATGCAGATATTGAAAGCATGCCTATTTTCGTTAAAGAAGGCGCTATTATACCTAAATATCCAATTCAGCAGTATGTTGATGAACTCGTTATTGAAGAAGTGTTCTTAGATGTCTATTTCAAACAGGGGAAAGAAGTATCAACCTTATTTGATGACGCAGAAGATGGCTACGATTATACCAAAGGACGCTACAGTTTGCGTACTTTCAAATTGAGCGGAAAAGAAAATGAATTGATTATTCAACAACATAAGGAAGGTAAATACACGACTCAGTACAAAGCTTTCAATTTAAATATTTATGGTCTGCCTTTTGAGGTGAAAGAAATTCAGTTAGACAATGAAGTTATTGATATTAAACGATTAATTGTCGGTGAGCAATCAAATATTGTTATTGACAAGGATTTTTCAGAACTTCATATCATAGGAAAATAAAGGCTAAATTTAAATGTGACATTTTTATATCTATATGTGTCAAACATACAGGGACGAATTTTGTAAATTTAGCGTATAATACTAAAATCCTTAAACAATGAAATATAAAAACACCATAGTAGCTTACGGAGCTTTAATTATGTTCTTATCATGTGCCACAAATCCGTTTACCGGAAATAAAACGCTTGCTTTTGTGTCTAATGATTCATTATTCCCATCAGCATTTGCTCAATATGATCAGTTTTTGTCTGAAAATAAAGTCGTTACAGGAACCTCAGATG
>JAAEZL010000012.1:0-3098 GCA_018222875.1 Algicola sp. | reverse complement strand
ATGCAGAAATGATAAAGCGTGTCGGACAGCGAATAGCGGTTGCAGCAGAGCGCTGGCTTAATTCAAATGGTCACGAAGGTTACTTAGATGATTACAAATGGGAGTACAACTTAGTTGAAGATAAAACAGTAAATGCTTGGTGTATGCCAGGAGGAAAGATTGTATTTTATACAGGAATCTTGCCAATTGCACAAAATGAAACAGGTATTGCTGCCATTATGGGTCACGAGGTTGCGCATGCTCTTGCCAATCATGGACAACAACGAATGAGTGCAGCTTACATTCAGCAAGGCTTAGCAATTGCCGGAAATGTAGCCATCAAAGACGAACAAACCAGAGGTATATTTAACCAGTCTTATGGAATTGGTTCTAACGTATTAGGAATGTTACCTTTTAGCAGAAGCCATGAAACACAAGCAGATGAAATCGGTTTAACCTTAATGGCTATTGCAGGTTATAATCCAGATGAAGCTGCCGAATTATGGAAACGAATGAAAGCGAATAGTGGAGGACAAGCACCACCAGAATTTTTAAGTACGCACCCTTCAAATGATACGAGAATCTCTAACTTACAAAGTTGGGCTCCGAAAGCGAAAGCTGAGGCTAAAAAATTTGGAGTAAGTTCTTTTAGACCATTAGGTGAGTTTTAATATTCAGTTAACAAAAAAATAGTAATTTAGAAGCTGCTTACTTAAAAGCAGCTTTTTTTATGGAACACTTACAAAAAGGCAGTAAAAAACTGCTGAATGCTTGGGCATTTTACGATTGGGCAAATTCAGTCTATACACTAACCATTGCATCTTCAATTTTTCCACTGTTTTACTCTTTTCTATTTGCCGAAGGCACTGATAAAGTTGTGTCCGCTTTCGGATTAGAATTTAAAAGTTCAGCACTTATTACCTATGTCACAGCGTTTACATTTTTAGTGGTTTCAGTAACATCTCCTATACTTTCAGGAATTGCCGATTATGTCGGAAACAAAAAGAATTTTATGAAATTCTTCTGCTATGTTGGTGGAGCTGGTTGTATCGGTCTTTATTACTTTAGTATTGAAAACATTCATTTAAGTCTGCTGTTTTATTTTATGGGTTTAATTGGATATTGGGGAAGTTTGGTATTTTACAATTCCTATTTACCTGATATTGCATTTCCAGAGCAACAAGATCGTATTAGTGCCAAAGGCTTTAGTATGGGTTACATTGGAAGTGTTCTTCTCTTAATTCTGAATCTAATCATGGTCATGAGTCAGGAAACAGGATCAGAAAAAATGCAAATGATGCGCTATTCATTTGTGACTGTTGGTTTATGGTGGATTCTATTTAGTCAATACACATTTTATATTCTTCCGAAAGGTGTTTCAAACGGACATAAAGTGACAAAAGCAGTGGTGTTTAACGGTTTAAAGGAATTAAAATTGGTATGGCTTCAGTTGAAGCAAAACCTTAGACTTAAACGTTACCTCGTTGCTTTTTTTGTATTTAGTATGGCAGTTCAAACAATCATGCTAGTAGCCGTTTATTTTGGAGAAGAAGAAATAGCTTGGGGAGATTCAGATGCTAAAACGCAAGGGTTAATCGTTAGTATATTAGTCATTCAATTAGTTGCTGTACTTGGTGCTTTTTTAACCTCCCGAGCATCTTCAAAATTTGGAAATATTCCAACACTTATTGTCATTAATTTTATCTGGATGTCCTTGTGCGTGTATGCTTATTTTATGGAAACGCCTCTTGATTTTTATATTGCTGCATCACTGGTAGGATTTGTAATGGGAGGTATACAGTCCTTAGCTAGATCAACCTATTCTAAATTTTTGCCAGATGATACTGAAGATACAACATCCTATTTTAGCTTTTATGATGTGGCTGAAAAAATAGGAATAGTAATTGGTATGGTTATTTTTGCGACTATAGATCAGGTGACAGGAAGTATGCGAAATGCTATTCTTTTCTTGTTTATATTTTTCCTGGCAGGAATCATTCTACTTTTTAGAGTGCCTAAAGAGAATCCAATTACAAATAAAAATTAGTATGTTTGCCTAACACTAAATCAATAAAATTATGAAAAAACTGAGCTTCTTATTCTGTCTATTTGTTCTGTTAACAGCGTTTACTTGTGAAAATGAACCATTAGATAACGAATTGATAAATCAAGAGTTTCAAAACAATGACGACATAAATAATAATGATGATGATGAAATAGGAGCGTCTACAGGTGATTACTGGCCAAGAGCAATTGGTAATATGTGGAATTTTGATGATACATTTTATGGTGATGTTACTTATGATATGGTGTCAACTGAACAAATTGATGGTAAAACATACTTTAAATTTGATGAGCTTTTCGGACAGGAATCTTGGTTGTCTAAAACAGGCGATACCTATTATGTAAGAACAGCTGTAGGAGGTTTTCCTGTTGCAGGATATGAAGTTAGTACAACTTACATTACTATTAGAATGTTGGTTGATAGTGCTGAAGTTGGTGATGAATGGGTTGACAATGTGAGCTACACCATTACCTATTCACCTATTGATGGTTCTACTCAAGAAATTCCAGACCTCGATTACAGTGCTACGTATGCATTTGAAATGATTGGAAGGGATCTAACGAGAACTGTAGAAGGCACAGAATATCAAAATGTGTTGCATGTAAGATTAACCTTACTGGCTAGTGGCACAGCTACATTGTATGATTATTATTATGCTCAAGATGTTGGACTTATAGAATTTGAAGGAGAACAGAGCTCAGGTACGTTATTAAATTACAGTCTTAATTAGTGAGTTTGTTGTAAAAACTGAGTACATTTCTTGCTCCTTAAAATTAAAAATATAAACTAGAAAAGTTGTATTTAAAACATATAATAATAAAGACCAGAAACGCCTCTGGTCTTTTTTTTTAAGGTATTGAAAACCTTAAATTTCTCAGAAATTAGTATGTTTGTATGTCCGTAATTATAATTTTAATATGAAAAAAATATCTTACCTGTTGTCATTATTTGTTTTGCTAACAGCCTTTACATGCGAAAATGAACCATTAGAAGGCGATTTTAATGAACAAACAGAAATGTCATGTGAAATTGCAGCTCTAAATACTCAAAATGC
>JAAEZL010000011.1:42784-43075 GCA_018222875.1 Algicola sp. | reverse complement strand
ACAAAGGATGTTTTTATCAAGCCAAAATTGCTCAGCAAATTAATTCCTGCTCCTGACTCACTAATTCCAGAATTATCTGCCTGAAAATCTATGGTACCTGTAAGTGAGTTATTTAAAACACTATCATTTTGAATGAATATATCGCCTGCACCTTCAAAATTAATTTCTCCACTATTGTTAAGTGTAGTACTTCCATAAATAAAAACATTGCTTGTCTGAACTGCTATCTTATTTTTATTATTTAAAGTCCCTCCTCCATCTAAACTTCCGCTAATCCAAGTTAAGGTTTCG
>JAAEZL010000011.1:33022-42684 GCA_018222875.1 Algicola sp. | reverse complement strand
ATTATTTAA
This sequence comes from Algicola sp., assembly GCA_018222875.1. Taxonomy (GTDB): domain Bacteria; phylum Bacteroidota; class Bacteroidia; order Flavobacteriales; family Flavobacteriaceae; genus Psychroserpens. The sequence continues at coordinate 42,675 of JAAEZL010000011.1, read as the reverse complement.
AGTCCCTCCTCCATCTAAACTTCCGCTAATCCAAGTTAAGGTTTCGTTTCCTGTGAAATCAAAAGTCGCTGTATCGCCTAAATTAACTCTCACCACATCTCTCCAAACAATATTACCTACCAGATTTCCTGTTAAAGTTCCAGACACAGTTACATCATTATCCCATTCTAAAGCAGCATTTGCAAACACATTATAAACACCATCTGTGAGTTCTATAGAATCTGCTGTTCCGTTTGATAAGTTTAAAATCCCTTTCTCAACCTGGATCGTGCCATCATTGTTTTTAAGTTCTACATTTATGGTTGCCTGATCATCAGGATCTGATGTTACAAAGGATGTTTTTATCAATCCAAAATTGCTCAGTAAATTAATTCCTGCTCCTGATTCACTAATTCCGGAATTATCTGCCTGAAAATCTATGGTTCCTGTAAGTGAGTTAATTAAAACACTATCATTTTGAATGAATATATCGCCTCCATCTTCAAAATTAATTTCTCCATTATTGTTGAGTGTAGTGCTTCCATAAATAAAAACATTGGTTGTTTGAACTGCTATCTTATTTTCATTATTTAAAGTCCCTCCTCCATCTAAACTTCCGCTAATCCAAGTTAAGGTTTCGTTTCCTGTGAAATCAAAAGTCGCTGTATCGCCTAAATTAACTCTCACCACATCTCTCCAAACAATATTACCTACCAGATTTCCTGTTAAAGTTCCAGACACAGTTACATCATTATCCCATTCTAAAGCAGCATTTGCAAACACATTATAAACACCATCTGTGAGTTCTATAGAATCTGCTGTTCCGTTTGATAAGTTTAAAATCCCTTTCTCAACCTGGATTGTGCCATCATTGTTTTTAAGTTCTACACTTATAGTTGCCTGGTCATCAGGGTCTGATGTTACAAAGGATGTTTTTATCAATCCAGAATTGGTCATTAAATTAATTCCTCCTCCTGATTCACTTATCCCAGAATTATCTGCCTGAAAATCTATAACACCTGTTACAGAATTATTTAATACGGCATCTACTCCAATAAATATGTCTCCACTATTTGTAAAATTAATAGATCCATCATTATCCAAAATAGTACCTGTAGCTAATGTCACATTAGTCCCATCTATATTAATAACTCCAGAGTTTGTTAATGTAATTCCGTTTCCATTTAAAGTTCCTGCGCTCCAGTTTATAGTTGTATTTGCTCCAAAAGTTGAAGGTTCTGCGAAAGTTAAATTAGTGTCCATATCAAATACAGTATTTCCCTGTACATCAATAGATTTAACAGTTCCTGAAATGTTGAGTGTTACAGTAAATCCTGTTGGAATGATGACATCATCTGCCGCAGTTGGCACCAGATTAGTGTCCCAGTTGTCTGTATTGTTCCAGTTTGTGTTTGCACCCAAACCTGTCCACGTGGTTTGAGCCATTACCATTGCAGTTGATAAACTCAATAGCATGAGTAGTAAAATTCGTTTCATGATTAATAGCTTTATAACGTTTTATATAACTACATCGAAACGAACTAAAAATGTGAGCAAAAAAATTAATACATTGTTATTCAAAAATTAAAAAATTATGAAAGAAAACAAAAAAATAACTGGATTTAACTGTCCTAACTGTGACACATTTGTTAGCATCTCTCTAAAAATTTTACTCTCAAATGCGACTTTAAGTTGTCCAAACTGCAACACAAAATTTGAAATTGATAAGCAAGAACCTATGGAAGCTATGCAAAAGTTAAACACAGTTAATGATAAAAAAGACAAGACGAATAACTAAAATGAATGTGAACTCAAGAAAAATTTTCATAATTAAGACTTTAGGAGCAGCGATTCTTATGAATAAATTAAACAAAAAAAACCACTATTTCTAGTGGCTTTTTAAACTTGCTCCTCCTCTTGGGCTCGAACCAAGGACCCTCTGATTAACAGTCAGATGCTCTAACCAACTGAGCTAAGGAGGAGTGTTTATCGCTTTTGCGAGCCTGACTCCCGTTAGGCAGGCGCAAATATATATTATTTTTTAAGTTTCACAAACAAAAAAAACAAAAAAATGTTTCAATTCTTTTTATATCCAATCGTTAATATTGGCAAATAAAACTAAAGTGATTAATATGATGAATCCAACAAGTTGTGCACGTTCTAAAAACTTCTCACTTGGTGCTCTTCCAGAAATCATTTCATATAATAAAAACATGACATGACCACCATCTAATGCAGGGATTGGAAGTAAATTTAACACGCCTAACATGATTGAAAGAAATGCTGTAAGAATCCAAAAGGCTTCCCAACTCCAAACGCTTGGGAAAATACTATAAATTGCCTTAAATCCTCCCACTCCTTTATATGCTCCTGTACTCGGATTAAAAATAGCTTTTAGTTGTGCGCCATACTTATTAAGCGTCTCCACAAAATCTGAAGCTCCTGCGCCAAAACTTTCACCAAATGTGTAGGTCTGAATGGCAATATCATAATACCCTAATTCTGCAAAGCGATCATTATCATAAGCTGCTTGAATACCGAACTTCCCGTTTTCATCCACTTTAAGTTCTCTGTAAATGGTCTCATCACCTCTCAACAATTCTACATTTAAAGTTTGATTTTTATAATTTGCCATTAATGAATCTAACTGATCAAAATAGCGCAATGGTTGACCATCAATTGAAATAAAAACATCTTCAGGTTTAATATCTACTGATTTATTTAAAGAGGTATCAGCTACTGCTCCAACCATAAAAGGAATTCGTCTCTCAAATAACTCTTTACTTTTTGCTGAAGTGAACTGTCCGAGAAAATCTTCAGGTAAATCAATTACTTTTTCCTGACCGTTTCTTTTAATCGTAATTTGTTCAGCTCCAATGATATTTGACCGCACTTCATAGTCATTTACAACTTTAAGATCATTAACAGCAACTATTTTATCGCCTGTTTGAAAGCCTAAATCCTGAAGGAATTCATTTTCTATCCAGTAACCGTCCTTTAAACTATCAATTTTAGTCGTCTTATCTCCGTACGTAAAAGCAAGAAACACATAAATGACATACGCCAAAATAAAGTTAACTGTCACACCTCCCAGCATAATGATTAAACGTTGCCAGGCTGGTTTTGAACGAAATTCCCATGGCTTTGGTGGTTGAGCCATTTGATCTTTGTCCATACTTTCATCAATCATTCCGGCAATCTTCACATAGCCTCCTAAAGGTAACCAACCAATACCATAAACAGTATCTCCAATCTTTTTCTTAAACAAAGAGAATTTTATGTCAAAGAATAAGTAGAATTTCTCAACTTTAGTTTTAAATAGTTTTGCTGGTATAAAGTGTCCTAATTCGTGAAGTACGATTAGAAGTGAAAGGCTCAATAAAAATTGTGATATCCGTATTACAAACTCCATGTATATCTAGTCAAAATTTTACAAGCCACAAAAGTAGTGTTTTGGTTGCATTTAGAAAACAATATTAAGAGTTAAGCCTAATTTTTTAACAGGCTTTTATTAATTATACCTGAATTGGTTTGAAATTGTATAAAAAGCAATCCGCTTGAAAAAGATGAGACATCAATGGTTTGAGTCCATTCAGAACTGTATAACAACTGTCCGATAGCATTGTAAACAGCAATTGAATTGACCACTAATGCTTCTGGTTTTTGAATGGTTATAGTTGTAGTTGATGGATTAGGAAACACTTTGAGTTCGTTTTCAGTTTCAAAAGATGCTACACCAAGCACTTGATTGTTGGCTGAAACGAGATCAGATTCCGGATTAAAAATGACATCCTGAACCTCAAAGCCTATCGTTTCAGTGAACTGTTGCATATTAAATGTATGATCTAACACCAAATCTAATTCTTCACCTAATGTCCCTATTAATCGTATCGGAACTGGTGCTTCAAAGAATGAAACAGATGGATGGCTTTGTGTTTGCGAAAGCTGAATTAGAACTTCTGAAGCAGAAGGCTGATTCCAGCTTACAGTGTAACTAGGATAGCCTTCATTGTATAACCAATCACTGAAAAATTCAGTTAAATTTTCACCTGAAGAAGTTTCAACAATAGAAATAAAATCTTCCGTTTTTGCGTAATCATAAGCATGCTCAGGACTGCTCAAATACGTTTGCAATGCCTGAAAAAAATTAGCATCTCCTAGTTTTTTCCTAAGCATATGCAATACCATTGCACCTTTGTTATAACTCAATCTTCCACTAAAAATACGACTAACACTAGTAGTATCAGTATCACTTAAATATACCGCTCCACCTGATTGCGATGTAATTGAAGAAATGCGCTGCTGTTTCCAGGTTCTAAATGTGTCATTGCCATCTAAATTTTCAAAAACCAAACCAGACAAATACGTTGCAAAACCTTCGTTTAACCAGATATCTTTCCAGCTTCCACAAGTGATTTTATTACCAAACCATTGATGTGCTAACTCATGAGCGATTAAGTTTCTGTTGTAACTTCCCATAAATGATACGGTTGTATGTTCCATACCTCCTCCAAAACCAAATTCAGCATGACCATATTTTTCATCTTCAAAAGGGTAAGCTTCAAAAAGATTAATAAATAAATCCATGATATCAACAGTTACAGGAGTACTGGCTTGAGCATTTGCTAGGCTTTCAGAATACACATAATTTACAATATCAAATGGGTTTCCGTTATTAGAAACTGTATGAGAATACACTTCATAATTAGTCACTGAAATGGCAATCAAATATGCTGGAATAGGATACCGATGCTTAAAATGTGTGGTTTTGGCATTGCCATTAACCACTTGACTTTGTTCTAAACCGTTGGAAACAGCGATATATTCCTCATTACTTGGATTTAATTGAGGAGAGGTTATAAGGACATCTATAGAATCGATTTTATCAATCAGATCTTGTTTACAAGGCCACCATGCTTTTGCGCCATAAGGCTCAGATAAAGTCCAGATGGTAGGATCTCCATTATGTGTTTCCTGAACAAAAGAACCTAGTCCAGAGCTGATAGGATTTCCAGAATAGCTTATGGTTAAAGAATCTAAAACACCTGCATTTTGAATGAGAGGCAAGGTAACAACCAACTCGTCATCAGAATTTTGCGTGAATGACAGTAAAGTTCCTCTTTGTTCAACCTGAGATACTATCATATTGTTTGACAAATCAAAAGTAATTTCACTCATATTTTCTTTTGCTTCAAAATATGAGGTAATAGCTCCAGAAATAAATGCAACAGAAGGATCTAAATCTAATTCGAGTCTGTGATATTTTAAGTCGTAATTACCAGTGTTTAAATTGGCACGATGCATTATTTGGTTTAATGCCGATTTTGCTTCAGCAATTCGAACATCTTCTAAGGTTTCATTAAAATCCTGAGAAAACAAATTAAAAGATAGTAAACAAAATAAGACGAGTAATAGTGTTCTCATGAGAATTGTATTTTCTTTAGCAATATAGCTTGTTAAAAGTACTGAATTTGTTATAAATCTGTCGTATTTTTGCACTCAAATCTTACATTAAAGCCTTAAAAATCAAGTCATGCTGGCGTTTTTTAAACAGTTTAAACTATTTTTCCTTGTTCTTTTAATTGTTTCAGGAATCATTATTTCTATATTTTATTCCATACTCAAAGTAGAGCAACCCTTACCTGTTTATCAGCCCAACCGCATTGATGCAACTCTTGTTGACAGTACCATTCAACATAAAAAGAAATACCACACTATAGCCGATTTCAAACTTGTTAATCAAAATGGCGATACGATTACTCAAGAGACTTACAACGATAAAATTTATGTGGCTGATTTCTTTTTTACAACCTGTCAAACGATTTGTCCAATCATGACAGACCAAATGCATCGCATTCAGGAAGAAATTAAAAACGATGATGAGGTGATGTTACTTTCACATTCTGTAACTCCTGAGATAGATTCTGTTGCTCAATTAAAACGCTACGCGATTGAAAAAGGTGTTAATGATGCCAAATGGAATCTCGTTACTGGTGATCGGAAACAAATTTATGACCTGGCAAGAAAATCATATTTAGTTGTTAAAAACGATAATTCTGAAGACTACGGAATGGTACATACCGAAAATTTTGCACTCATTGACAAAGACAGACAAATTAGAGGTATTTACAACGGCATTAGTCCGACTTCAGTAGACTCTTTACTGCACGATATTAAGCGGTTAAAAAAGGAATATGAATAGTTTTGTCATAACAATTTCTTCACCACGATTTTTTGACTTATTTTTGCTTCTTTAAAATCAATCTAAATAAGCTTGCAGGTAACATTAGCAGATATAAAACGAGGGCAACAAGGCATTATTGTTGATGTTTCCTCTATTCATATTCCTCTTAAACTATTAGAAATGGGCTGTTTACCAGGTAATTTAGTTGAGCTTGTTCAAGTGGCTCCTTTTGCAGATCCAATGTATCTAAATATTAACGGAACACATCTGGCCATTAGAAAAGAAACTGCCATTCACATTTTAATCGATATTACGAATGGCTAAACAAATCAATGTTGCGCTTATTGGAAATCCGAATACAGGAAAAACATCTGTATTTAATTCTCTAACAGGTTTAAATCAAAAAGTTGGTAATTACCCTGGAATTACAGTCGAAAAAAAAGAAGGGGTTTGTAAATTACCAAGAGGCGTAAAAGCACATATTATCGATCTTCCCGGAACGTACAGCTTGAATGCATCTTCTTTAGACGAAAATGTGGTCATTGAATTATTACTTAATAAAAAAGATAAGGATTTTCCTGATGTAGCAGTCGTGGTAAGTGATGTTGAAAATCTGAAACGAAATTTACTTCTGTTTACCCAAATAAAAGATTTAGAGATTCCAACCATTTTAGTTATCAATATGTCTGACCGAATGAAATATAAAGGCATTCAGTTAGATATTCCGCTTTTGGAAAAAGAGTTGCAAACTAAAATTGCATTAATCAGTACGCGTAAAAATAAAGGCATCGACCAGCTTAAAGAGCTTATTATTAGTTACAAAGAACTTTCTGTTCAACCTTGTCTTAATGCTTCTGAAATTGATAAAAACTACTTTGACAACCTCAGAAAAGCCTTTCCTAATCAATTATTATACAAACTCTGGCTGGTTATCACTCAGGATGTTAACTTCGGAAAAACAGACAGAAACGAGATTGATGCTATTAATAGTTTTAAAACGAAGAGTAAAGCCGATTTAAAACGACTGCAACAAAAAGAGACTATTAAACGGTATCAATTTATAAATAACGCTCTTAAAAAAGGGCAAACCATTGATTTAAAATCGGCTAAAGATTTAAGAATACAGCTCGACAGAATTTTAACCCATAAAGTTTGGGGATACCTTATTTTCTTTATCATTTTACTGACCATTTTTCAAGCCATTTATGACTGGTCAAGTGTTCCTATGGACTTTATAGACAGTGTTTTTGCGTCTTTTAGTGAATGGACTAAGAATAGTTTACCTCAAGGTGCATTTACCAATTTAATTGCTGAAGGCATTATTCCAGGGCTTGGTGGTATTGTGATCTTTATTCCGCAGATTGCATTCCTGTTTTTGTTTATTTCGGTTTTAGAAGAAAGTGGCTACATGAGTCGTGTCGTCTTTTTAATGGATCGCATTATGAGGCGTTTTGGACTCAGCGGAAAAAGTATTGTTCCTCTAATATCTGGAACAGCTTGTGCCATTCCTGCAATTATGGCAACCAGAAATATTGAAAGCTGGAAAGAACGCTTAATAACCATTCTCGTAACACCTTTTACAACCTGCTCGGCGAGACTTCCTGTCTATCTTATCATCATCGCTTTGGTAATTCCTGAAGGTCGATTTTTTGGATTAAGCTATCAGGCGCTTACTTTAATGCTCTTGTATTTAATAGGATTTGGAGCTGCAATTATTTCGGCCTGGATCTTAAACAAAATACTGAAGATTAGGAGTAAAACGTTTTTTGTGGTTGAAATGCCAAACTACAAATTGCCGCTATTCAAAAATGTAGCGCTAACTGTCATTGAAAAAACAAAGTCTTTCGTTTTTGGTGCTGGAAAGATAATTTTAGCGATTTCAATTGTTTTATGGTTTTTAGCCTCTTATGGTCCTGGTGACGACTTTAATAATGCTGAGCATATCGTAACTACTGAATATGCGTCTCAAGGATTAACGGAAGAAGAATTACAACAAAAAATAGCCTCTCATAAGTTAGAACATTCATTTATTGGAATTGCTGGACATGCCATCGAACCTGCAATCAGACCCTTAGGCTACGATTGGAAAATTGGTATTGCTATTGTAAGTTCGTTTGCTGCCAGAGAAGTATTTGTTGGCACTTTAGCTACTATTTACAGTGTTGGAAATGATGAAGAAGAAACCATTAAAAACCGAATGGCAGGAGAGGTTAATCCTATTTTAGGTGGACCATTATTTAATTTTGCCAGTGGAATTTCCCTGCTTCTGTTTTATGCTTTTGCCATGCAGTGTATGAGTACATTAGCCATTGTTAAACGCGAAACCAATAGCTGGAAATGGCCAACGTTACAACTTGTAATCATGAGTGGTTTTGCTTATATTGTTGCTTTAATCGCTTTTCAGGTTTTAAAATAAAATGAACACAATCATACAAAACATACTCGTTTTTACAACACTCGCATTTGCAATTGCTTTTCTGGTACGTAAATTCATCTGGAAACCTAAAAAAGCTTCAACTAAAGCTTGTGGTGGAGATGATGGTTGTGGTTGCCACTAATCTTTTATGTCATTTATCTTAATTTTAATCGCGTATTATTTTGATTTCAAATCGAATAAAACGTCATTCCTATCAGATTTAAAAGGTGGTCTTTTTGTTGTATTTATATTTATAATCAACGCTATATTCCTGAAATACATCTTAGAACTTCATCTTTTACATGTGATTTTTATATGTGGAATCGAATTTATTTTATTGTTTGTTTTCAAAGCCTTACTTCAGAATAAAAACAACTAATTATACTTATCAAGCCATGCTAAAGTGTGCGCAACTTTACTAATCAAATTACTTGGCTTTTTATTAATTCCATGAGACGCATCTGGAAGTTCAACCAATACAGTTTCAATTTTTCTGAGTTTTAAGGCATGGTATAGTTGTTTGGCTTCACTTGTAGGTGTTCTCAAATCCTTCATGCCAACAATAACCATCGTTGGAGTTTCAACATTACCAACTAAAGAAAGTGGAGAAAACTTCCAGTAGGTTTCAAAATTTTCCCAAGGCTGATCTGGATATCTCGAATTGGCATATCCATAATAATTATCTGCTACTAATGTTTTACTAATCCAGTTTATGACTGGTTTATGAACCACTGCTGCTTTAAAACGATTGCTTTTGCCAATCATCCAGGCTGTCATGATTCCTCCAGCACTTCCTCCTGTAACGTATAATTTATCATTATCTGCTATACCTTTATTGACTAAATAGTCAACGCCATCCATCACATCATTATAATCTTCTCCTGGATAATTATTGAATAGCAGGTTCCCAAATTCTTCTCCATAACTTGTGCTTCCTCTTGGGTTTGGATAAAAAACCACATAACCTTCTGCTGCGTACAATTGCATTTCAGGAGAAAAACGATCACCATAATTAGAAATTGGTCCACCATGATTTTCCACCAATAAAGGATAAGACTTAGACGCCTCATAAAA
>JAAEZL010000011.1:23713-33012 GCA_018222875.1 Algicola sp. | reverse complement strand
TTACAATCCAGCCCTGGATTTGTCTTCCATCAAAAGATGAGGTGTACCAAACCTCTTCAACTTCACCAAGCGTCCTGTAATCTAAAACATCAGAATTTAAATCGGTAATCAATGTTGGTTCCTTTTGCTTTTCTCTAATTATAGCTAAGTCTGAAGGATATTCTGGACGTGTATGTGTGTAAACAATGGTACCTTTATTCGACACAGAATAAGAGCCTCCTCCATAAGGACGACCAATAGTTGTGCCTCCTAAATCATCACCAAGTTTTGTGATTTTACCAGACTTTGTTATGTGAGCTATTTTAGTATTACCTTTACTATCATAAGTAAAATACAAACCTTTTCCATTAGCCTCCCAGAAAATATCAGACACACTTTCATCTAAATCTGAAGATATAATTCTGCGATTAGTACCATCTGTATTCATAAGGTGCAATACTGTGTTTTGATGCGTTTGTACTTTATCTAAATACCCTAAAAAAGCAATTGTTTTTCCATCAGGAGAGACTTTAGGTGAATAATCTGGACCATTTTGAGAGGTTAAAGCTTTGATGTCTTTAGTTGCTACATCAACACTGTAAATTTCGCTATTTGTAAACCTGTATTCCCAATCCTCTAAGCGATTCGCGGAAAAATAAATCGTTTTGCCGTCTGGAGAAAATGACAAACTACTGTTATGGTCATAATTATCTGTGGTTACCTGACGCGCTGTACCTCCTTCTGCTGAAATTGTAAAAATATGAGTAAAACCAGGTTCCATATAACCTGAGCCATCCCGTTCATGTTTTAATCGATCTGTGATTCTTGCTTGTTTTGCCCACTTTGCTCCTTTAGGTTTAGAAGGCATATCAGCTATTACAGGAGGTTTTTCAGACATAAACATGGTAAAAGCAAGTTGTGTCCCATCTGGAGACCAGGTTAAGTTTCCTGGTGATTTTTCAAGCTGCGATAACTTTGCAAACTGACCAGATTCAACCCAATACATATACAATTCTGAACCTTCATCAGTTGCACTTACAAAAGCAATACGATCTCCATTTGGTGACCAGCTAGCCTGAGATTCATTGACTTCTCTTGACGTTAATTTTCGATGTGAAGAACCATCAGTATTAATAATCCACAGATTTCCCTGTGATTTATCATTCATTATATCAAAGCCATTTCGTCTGTAAACAATTTTAGAACCATCAGGAGAAATTTGAGGGTCTGAAGCCCATTCTAATTCGAAAACATCTAAAGGTTGAAACGGTATGCTTTCAGCTTGGGTAAAACCAATTTGAAATGAGAAAATGAAAGAAAGAAAGAAACAAAATCGAAACATGTGGAGATTATTATAATTAAAGCGTGAAATTACTAATAAATTAGTAAAATCTATTTTAAACTAGTTTATAGAAATTTTTCATAACTTTGTTATGATGAGTAAATTGTTTGCCATATTGTTATCTTCCTTAATTCTTTTACAAAGTATAAGGATAGATTATGATGATATTATTCAGATTGATGATTTGTTTGAGCATGCTCAATTTCATAAAGCTGAATATGGAGACAATTTTTTAGTGTTTATTTCGAAACGCTATGGTAAACTTAAAGATGACCATAGCAAAAATCATCAGGAGGAAGAAAAAGATCATGAGCAATTACCTTTTCAGTGCCATGATCATATGGTAACAATCACAGCTTTTGTGATACATAAATCTTATTCAGACATTGAATTGGTTGAATTTTTAGAACTTAAAGACAACCGTTTTCACTACCAATCTTCCTTATCAACGTTACATAAAAAAGGACTCCTACAACCTCCAAAACACGCATAATTCATTTTAATTAGTTTTTGTATCTGTCAACTTATTTTCTAATGAGTTGCCACTCACTTTATCAAATGAATTATGTTATCTCACATTATAAAATTTAGTCTGCGGAATAAATTTATCATTCTGCTTTTTACCCTTTTTGTTATTGGTTTCGGATTGTATTCGCTATCCCAAATTCCCATTGGTGCTGTTCCTGATGTCACCAATAATCAAGTTCAGGTCATTACAACATCCCGTAATTTGTCTACTCAGGATATGGAACAATTTATCACTTATCCTGTAGAATTGGAAATGGCTAACCTTCCTGGAGTTCAGGAAATTCGATCTGTATCAAAGTTTGGATTATCTGTGGTGACTATCGTTTTTGATGACAATATAGGCACTTATTTACCGCGTCAGCTTATTGCTGAAAAAATAAAATCGGCTTCGGAGAAAATCCCTGAAGGATTTGGCTCTCCAGAAATGGGACCCATTACAACTGGTTTGGGAGAAATCTATCAATACATTCTGGATGTAAAGCCTGAATATAAAGATGACTATACTGCTGAAGACCTTCGAACCATCCAAGACTGGATTGTTAAACGTCAGTTGTCTGGAATTCCTGGTGTGGTTGAAGTTAATACTTGGGGAGGATTTTTAAAACAGTATGAGGTCGGACTCAATTCTCAAAAGCTCAATGCCATGAATATTACTGCGCAAGAGGTTTTTACGGCTCTTGAAAACAACAATAGCATCGCTGGAGGAGGTTACATAGAAAAAGTAAATCAAGCCTATTTTATTCGAGGAGATGGTCTGGTGAACAGTTTACAAGACATTGAAAACATTGTTATTAAAACCAATGCTGGAGTTCCCGTTTACATTAAGGATGTGGCTAAAGTTGGTTTTGGGAATGCCACACGATTTGGTGCTATTACAGGAAATGGCGAAGGCGAAAAAGTTCTTGGACAGGTAATGATGCTTAAAGGTGCAAACTCCAAACAAGTGATTGAAGCTGTAAAAGAACGCGTCGCTTCCATTTCTAAATCGTTGCCAAAAGGTGTTTATATTAACGCATTTCTTGACCGAAGTGACCTTATCAGAAAAACAACATTTACAGTTACCGAAAACCTCGTATTAGGATGCTTAATTGTAATTTTTGTAGTGGTTCTACTCCTAGGAAACTGGCGATCAGGCTTGGTTGTTGCTTCTGTAATTCCACTTTGTTTATTATTTGCTTTGTCTTTAATGTACATTTTTGGTGTCGATGCTAATTTGATGAGTTTAGGTGCTATTGACTTCGGAATTATAATCGATGGCGCAGTAATTATTGTAGAATTTATTGCCTATAGAATTACAAAAAACCATGAAAAACTTGCTGGTTTAAAAGCTGAAGAGTTACAATCTTACAAAGATGAGATTACTTATAATGGAGCTTCAAAAATGATGAACTCAGCCATTTTCGGTCAGCTTATCATTCTGATTGTTTTCATTCCAATTCTGTCTTTGAGCGGTGTTGAAGGCAAAATGTTTAAACCTATGGCTTTAACTTTCAGTTTTGCTTTAATTGGAGCTATGATTTTTTGTTTTACCTATGTTCCTGTTGCTGCTTCCTTATTTCTTAAACCCTCAAAACCTTCAGAAAAAAACATTTCTGTGCGTTTAATGGGTTGGCTGAACCGTTTGTATGAGCCAACAATTCATTGGGCATTACAAAGTAAAAAATTGGTGTTAGGTCTCTCTATACTGCTTTTAAGTTTTTCAGTGTATCTGTTTGCAAACATGGGAGGAGAATTTGTACCAACATTAGATGAAGGGGATTTTGTAATTCAGCCGGTTTTAAAAACGGGAACTTCATTAAGCAATACCGTTGAGATTACTACCAAAATAGAAAGCATTTTACTGGAAAAATTTCCAGAGGTGAAACAAGTGGTTACCAGAATTGGTGCTGCTGAAGTTCCTACAGATCCTATGTCTATGGAAGAAAGCGATGTTATCATTGTATTGCATCCAAAAAAAGAATGGGTATCGGCATCCTCTAAAGATGAATTGGCTGATAAATTTAAAGAAGCTTTAGCCGTAATTCCAGGTATGGAAGTCGAATTCACTCAACCTATTGAAATGCGATTTAATGAATTAATCACTGGAGTAAGAGCAGATATTGCCATCAAAATATTTGGTGAGGATTTAGACATCCTTTCAAAAAAAGGAAATGAAATAAAAGCACTCATTGAAAATGTGGATGGAGCCGCAGATATTTCAGTAGAAAAAATTGATGGCCTCCCACAAATGAGTGTGAAGTACAATCGTGACAAAATAGCGCGTTACGGACTAAACATCGCAGACCTCAATACGATGTTGTCTATGGGATTTGCCGGACGAACTGTAGGTCATGTTTTTGAAAGTGAAAAACGATTTGACCTTGTCGTACGTTTAGAATCCTCAAAACGTGAAGACATAGACAACATCAAAAACCTCTATGTCGATTTGCCAAATGGCGGAAAAATTCCTTTAAGCGAATTAGCATCAATAACTTATGAAAAAGGAGCTGCTAAAATATCAAGAGATGACACCAGAAGACGTATTGTTGTTGGAATTAATGTTAGAAATCGAGATTTGGAGTCTGTGGTAACTGATGTACAGGACTTAATTGATACGAATGTGAAATTACCAACTGGATACACGATTACTTATGGTGGTCAGTTTGAAAATTTACAAAATGCTAAATCACGTTTATTAATTGCTGTACCTATCGCTTTAATCTTAATTTTTATAATGCTCTACTTTGCCTTTAACTCGGTTAAAGAAGCACTTTTAATTTATACAGCAATTCCATTAGCTGCTGTTGGAGGTGTTTTGTTTTTATGGATGAGAGACATGCCTTTTAGTATTTCAGCAGGTGTTGGTTTTATAGCACTTTTCGGAATTGCGGTACTCAATGGAATTGTACTTATCGAACATTTTAAGGGACTTAAAAACGAAGGATTTGAGACTATGGAAGCACTTATTAAACAAGGCACAAAAGACCGTTTACGTGCTGTACTTTTAACAGCGTCAGCTGCAGCACTCGGCTTTTTACCAATGGCTATATCGACCAATGCTGGTGCCGAAGTTCAACGACCCTTGGCAACCGTTGTTATTGGTGGATTAGTTACAGCAACGCTTCTAACAATGATTGTACTGCCTGTGTTGTATTCGTATTTTACAAATACCAAATCAAGAAAAATAAAGCTTAGAAAAAATAAAACTCTGGGAATAGCTCTCCTCTTTTCTTTAGTGTCAACACTATCTTTTGGGCAACAGAAATCGTTAATTCTAGACGAATTAATTTCTATGGCTATTGAAAACAATTCAGGACTAAAAGCCGATAAATTGAAGGTTGAACAGGCTGATGTTTTAATTTCAACAGCTTTTGATTTTGATAAAACCGAACTATATTATTCTTATGATGAAAACAATTTAGCTCTTAACAATAAGCCTCTCGATGTATTCGGAATACAACAAAATTTCAAATTTCCAACCGTTTATTTTGCTGGTAAACAACTCAATTCCGCAAGCTATGATCTAGAAGCTTCAAGCTATGCCATACGTGAAAAAGCATTAAAACGCAAAGTCACATCTGGCTATTATCAATATCTATACGCAAAAGAAAAAAAACGGATTATTTCAAGTCTTGATAGTTTATACGAAAGTTTTGCCGCGATTGCCAAAAGACGTTTTGAACTGGGAGAAACAAATTATTTAGAAAAAATAACTGCTCAATCTAAACAAAAGCAAATCAGGCTTAACCTGTCACAGGCACAACAAGAACTGAAAGTTGCTTATGCCCATTTAAAAGCTAGCGTTCAAAGTGAAGATACTTTGATGATTGCTTCAGAACCATTTACTAAAATTCCGTTAGAGATTATGAATTTAAATAGTAGTCCAGAAATGGATTATTACAAACGTAAAACCTCATTAGTTGAAGCACAACGTAAATATCAAAGACAGGAATTGCTGCCAGATCTTAGTCTTAATTATTTCCAAGGGACTAATTCTGGAATCAACTCGAATTTAATTGGCTATCAGTTTGGGTTAAAAATACCTTTGCTTTTTAATGCACAGTCATCACGTATTAAATCCTCTAAAATAGCAGTAGATATTGCAGAAGAAGAATCGCAAAATTTTGAAATTAATTTCAATACCAGATATAAAGAATTACAATTAGAGCTTGAGCAATATGAAAAAGCCCTCACCTATTTTGAACAGGAAGGAAACGCTATGGCTAAAGAAATCCTTAAAACGGCTAACAGTAGCTTTAAAAATGGTGAAATAGATTTCTATCAATATATCTTGAGTGTTGAAAATGCTTATGATATTCAAATAAATCATTTGGATCACCTCAATAATTACAATCAAACCATTATAAAAATTAATTACATAACCTTTTAAAAATTAACGTAATGAAACGTATTATATATATTCTTTACTCTGCTCTAGTTCTTCTAATGTTTACGAATTGTAAAAATTCTGAAAATTCATCCGAACTTCCTATTTCTGAACAAGAAGATAATCGCATTCAAGTTTCGAAAATTCAATTTAATCAAAACAATATGGCTTTAGGAATGCTTGAAAAAAAGCCAGTTCCAATAAAAATTTCTGTCAATGGAATGATTGACGTTCCTCCCGAAAATAAAGCTGTGGTAAATTCTACAGTTGGAGGTTACATAAAAACAACGCCTTTTTTAGAAGGTGATGTCGTTAAAAAGGGACAGGCATTAGTAACTCTTGAAAATCCTGAATTCGTGACCATGCAACAAGAATACATGGAAATAAAAGAGCAATTAAATTATCTGAAAGCCGAATTTGACCGTCAACAAACCATGTTGGAAGAAAACATCACGTCTCAAAAAAATTATTTAAAAGCCGAAAGCGCATACAAAACAGCTATAGCAAAATTCAATGGTCTAAAAAAACAATTAGTCATGTTGAACATTTCACCAACATCTGTTGAAAAAGGGAACATTGCTTCAATTGTTACTTTATATGCTCCAATTAGCGGAAGCATTTCAAAAGTTAATGTAACCAGAGGAACTTATGTATCACCAGCAACTTCAATCATTGAAATCATTGATAACTCACATATTCATTTGGAATTATCTGTTTTTGAAAAAGATATCATGAACGTAAAAAAAGGTCAAAAAATCACATTTAAGATTCCTGAGGCTTCAGAGGACACATTCCTAGCTGAAGTCCATTTGGTCGGAACAACAATAGGAGAAAACAGAACGATAAAAGTCCATGGACATCCATTAGATGACTCAAATAAGTTTTTGACAGGAATGTTTGTCAATGCTGATATTATTACCAAAGAAAAAGAGGCATATGTATTACCAGAATCTGCAGTTGTAGAAATCGAAGACGATTACTATGTGTTAATGTTAAATGAAACTACAGCAACAGATTACTTTTTTCATCAAATAAAAATCAACATAGGAAACACAGTTAATGGAACGACTGAATTGTTAGAAAATACAAACATAAATGAAACAGATAAACTGTTAGTTAATGGCGCTTTTAATTTGATAGGAAATTAAGAGTAAGACACAACTATAATGCTTTCAAAAACAAATTTTTAGCCACATTTTGAGACACGACCATTTCTGAATTATTAAATTTAATTTTCACAGAATTATCAAAAGGCTCTTTATGCAGTAATTGGATAGTAGTCCCTAAACCTATGTTATTACTATCTAAATACTGCAAAAAACTGGTAGATGTATCTTCAACTCCAATACATTTATAAGTGTTACCAACAACAGCCTGAGATAACGTGATTTTTTCAATTTTATTAAATTTCCCATCCTTATCTGGTATAGGATCTCCATGAGGATCATGCGTTGGAAATTTCAAAAAAGCATCAAGTTCGTTTATAAGTTTTTCAGATTTGATATGTTCTAGATGCTCTGCAATTTCGTGCACCTCATCCCAAGTAAAATTTAATTTTTCAACTAAAAACACTTCCCAAAGCCTATGTTTTCTAACAATATTAACTGCAACATTAATTCCACTATTAGTTAATTTAACACCTTGATATTTTTTATAATTAAGATATTCTTTTTCTGCTAATTTCTTAACCATATCTGTAACAGAGGAAGCTTTAGTATTTAAGGCTTCTGCAATTGCATTGGTATTAACCATTTCTTTCCCATAGATTCCTAAATGATAAATAGCCTTAATATAATTTTCTTCGGTTAGTGTAAGCATATTCTGTTAACATAATTAGTCTCAAAGATAAAGTTTATATTTTTAATAATTAATTTTTAGACTAATCTAAAAATTAATTTATATTTGCATAAATTCTAATAAAGATGAAACGAATATTTATTTTATTTTTATTTGTCACCTCACTTCTTGAAGCGCAAAATTCACATACGATCCAAGGCCGAGTATTATCTCAAAATGAAGGACTTCCATTTGTAAGTGTTTATTTAAAAAATACAAATTTAGGAACTACTACTGACGACAATGGAAACTTTAAGATAGCGAATGTCACTTCAGGAAAACATGAAATTATAGCTTCTTTTGTCGGCTATCGATCAGAAAAAAAAATCATAGATATTACAGAGAATTTAAATGGACTTATTTTTAATTTAGAAGTTGACAGTTCATTAGATGAAGTGGTCATCACTGGTACACTTAAACCTGTGAGTCGATTAGAAAGCGCTGTTCCTGTTGAAGTATATTCTCCTGCGTTTTTTAAAAAAAATCCTACTCCAAATATTTTTGAAGCACTGCAAAATGTAAATGGTGTGAGACCTCAACTTAATTGTAATGTTTGTAATACAGGTGATATTCATATTAATGGTCTTGAAGGACCTTATACGCTTGTCTTAATTGATGGCATGCCTATTGTCAGTGGCTTGTCTACAGTGTATGGATTATCTGGAATTCCAAATTCTTTAATAGAACAAGTAGAAATCGTCAAGGGTCCTGCATCCACCTTGTATGGAAGTGAAGCCGTTGGAGGCTTAATAAACATCATTACAAAATTACCAGAAAATGCGCCTATTGTATTTGCTGATAGTTTCATTAATTCTTGGGGAGAACTTAATATAGATGCAGGTTTTAAAGCCAAAGTCGGTGAAAAAGCCACACTTTTGTTCGGCACAAATTATTTCAACTTTAATAATCGTGTAGATCATAACAATGATAATTTTACTGATCTAACACTTCAAGATCGTATTTCTATTTTTAACAAATGGGATTTCAAACGAAAAGAAAATAAAACCTTTTCAATAGCTGGACGTTTTTTTTATGAAGATCGTTGGGGAGGAGAATTACAATGGAATCATGGTTTTAGAGGTGGTGATGAAGTATATGGCGAAAGTATATATACGACTCGATATGAATTGTTTGGAAAGTACGAACTGCCTGTTGATGAAAACATAGATTTTCAGTTTTCTTATTCTGATCACGATCAAAATTCGGTATATGGTAATACGCCTTACTTGGCAAAACAACGTATTGGAT
>JAAEZL010000011.1:8497-23703 GCA_018222875.1 Algicola sp. | reverse complement strand
GTATTGGATTTGGTCAGTTAGTTTGGGATAAACCACTTAAAAATCATGACCTTTTATTTGGAACAGCTATTCGTTACAATTATTACAATGATAACACAACAGCTACTTTAAGTCCAGATGAAGTCACAATTCCAGCTCTTTTTATTCAAGATGAGATTAAGCTAAACGAAAAAAACAACCTTCTACTCGGTTTGCGATATGATTATGACAAAAGACACGGATCAATTATAACGCCACGAATAGCCTACAAATACAAACCTACTCCAGATGATATTATTAGAATAAATGCTGGCTCAGGATTTAGAGTCGTCAATTTATTTACTGAAGAACATGCTGCTCTAACAGGAGCAAGAGATGTCATTATTGAAGAGGCATTAGAACCTGAACAATCTTATAACATTAATGTGAACTATCTTAGAAAACTGTACACAAAAAAAGGCATGATTTTTACTTTTGATGCTTCAGCTTGGTATACCTATTTTACAAATGCTATAATTCCAGATTATGATACAAATCCTAATCAGATTATTTATGATAACTTAGATGGTTATTCTACCTCTAAAGGAATAAGCTTAAGTATAGACACAGTTTTAGCAAACGGAATTAAAGGGAGTATTGGAGCGACTTATCAAGATGTTACACAAACCGAAAATGGTAATACGATACAACAAATACTAACAGAAAAATTTACGGGCACTTGGGCATTATCTTATACGCACCAACCTACAAACATCACAATTGACTATACTGGAAATATTTATGGTTCAATGCGACTGCCAACTCTTGGCGATTTAGATCCTCGACAGGAATATTCGCCTACCTGGAGTATTCAAAACATACAGTTTACTTATGATGGTATACATAATATTGAACTTTATACAGGAATTAAAAACCTTTTAAACTGGACACCAAATCAAGGAAATCCTTTTATTATTGCAAGAGCTAATGATCCTTTTGATGAAAACGTAACTTTTGATGCTCAGGGAGGTGCTATAGCAACACCAGAAAACCCATATGCTCTAACCTTTGATCCTTCTTATGTTTATGCTCCAAATCAAGGCATTCGAGCATTTTTCGGACTGAGATATACGCTTAAATAAACTGATGATTTTTTAGTAATTTCACAATAAATTAATTACAATGAAAAAACTACTTGCTGTATTTATATTCATAAGCTCCTTTGGCTGCAAAAACAACACTCAATCTACTGCCAGCGGAAAACTTAATGTAGTGACCACCACAACCATGATTACAGATCTGGTGAAAAATATTGGTGGTGACAACATCAACGTACAAGGTTTAATGGGAAGTGGTGTCGACCCACACTTATACAAAGCCAGTGAAGGCGATGTCACAAAATTGGTCAATGCAGACATCATTTTCTATAACGGATTACATCTTGAAGGGAAACTTGTCGAGGTTTTTGAAAAAATGGGAAGTCAGACCAAAACACCAATTGCATTAGGAGAAGAATTAGATAAAAGCACCTTGATTGGTTCCGATTATTTTGCATCCAATTATGATCCTCATGTTTGGTTTGATATCGACTACTTTAAGCAATTTGCCACAAAAGTAACTAAAGTGCTTTCAGAAAAAGATCCTGAACATACAGAAGAATATAAGGCAAATGCAACCTCTTATCTCAATAAACTGGATGCGCTTCAGTCTAAACTAAAAGCTATTATTGAGACACTTCCAAAAGAAAAAAGAATTTTAGTGACAGCTCACGATGCTTTTAATTACTTCGGAAAAGCTTACGATTTTGAAGTGGTTGGGTTACAGGGTTTATCAACAGCTACTGAAGCTGGAGTTCAGGATGTTCAGAAATTATCAGCATTTATTATTGATAAAAAAATCAAAGCTATTTTTGTAGAAAGCTCTGTTCCAAAACGAACTATTGAAGCTTTGCAAGCTGCTGTCAAATCTAAAGGTCATGATGTAAGCATTGGTGGCACTTTATATTCAGACGCTTTAGGAACCACTGGAACTGTTGAAGGTACTTATATTGGTATGTTTGAATATAATGTGAAAACCATTGTTAATGCATTAAAATAATGGAAAAGAATATTGCAGTACAAATCGATGATTTAACCGTTGCTTACAATTATAAGCCTGTACTTTGGGATATCGATTTAGAAATTCCTGAAGGTGTGCTTATGGCTATCGTTGGCCCAAATGGCGCAGGAAAATCAACGCTGATCAAAGCTATTCTTGGTATTTTAAAACCTATAGCTGGAAGTGTTTCTATTTATGGTAAATCCTACGAAAAACAACGCTCTCTAGTTGCTTATGTTCCACAGAAAGGAAGCGTCGACTGGGATTTTCCCACAACTGCGCTTGATGTTGTATTAATGGGAACCTACGGAAGTTTGGGATGGATCAAACGTCCGAGACAAAAAGAAAAGAAAGCTGCTCTTGAAGCACTTGAAAAAGTAGGCATGTTACCTTTTAAAAACCGACAAATTAGTCAGCTGTCTGGCGGACAACAACAGCGCATTTTTTTAGCCAGAGCTCTAGTACAAGATGCTTCTATCTATTTTATGGATGAGCCTTTTCAAGGTGTTGATGCAACTACCGAAATAGCAATTATCAATATTTTAAAGGAATTACGAAAAGCTGGAAAAACCGTTATTGTGGTTCATCACGATTTACAAACCGTTCCTGAATACTTTGATTGGGTGACGTTTTTGAATGTTAAAAAAATAGCCACTGGTCCTGTTAAAGATATTTTTAATGATGACAACTTAACCAAAACCTATGGTATTAATTATAAAGTAAGTATTCAGGAGTAATCTGTAGAGGTTAGTTTATTAGAAATTAGAGCTTATGAAAGAAACTAAATTTAAATTCGAAGATTTAAAAGTTTATAATAAATCTTTAGACTTTGTAGATTTTATATACAAAACATGTGAAGGGTTTCCAAAAACTGAACGCTATGCTTTATCATCTCAATTTACAAGAGCAGCAGTTTCTATTGCTTTAAACATTGCTGAAGGGTCATCTGATACGGACAAACAATTCAATAGATTTTTACAAATGGCTTTAGATTCTGTAAATGAATGTGTTGTTTGTTCTACAATTTCTGAAAGACAAAATTATATTTCATCAAAAACCAATAATGAAATAAGAGAGAAGCTTGTTGAATTGTCAAAAATGATAACAAGCCTTCAAAAATATTTGAAAAATAAAAACTAATGTCTAACCTCTAATAACTAAAAACTAATAGACTTAAAAGACTACATACAACTCGTTTTCAGTGATTACACTTTGCGAACTATCACTCTGGGTACGGCTGTTTTAGGTGCTGTAACCGGAATGCTCGGAAGCTTTGCTGTACTCAGAAAACAAAGCCTTTTAGGTGATGCTATTTCTCATGCTGCATTACCCGGAATTGCGATTTCATTTCTCATAACTGGAGCTAAAGACAGTAACACTTTATTACTTGGCGCTTTAGTAAGTGGATTAATCGGCACCTTTTGGATTAGAGGAATCATTACGAAAACACATTTGAAGTCTGATACTGCGTTAGGATTAATTTTATCTCTGTTTTTTGGCTTCGGAATGTTGCTGCTTACATTCATACAAAAACAACCAAATGCCAATCAGGCTGGACTGGATAAATATTTATTCGGACAAGCAGCAACGCTTGTTGAAAGCGATGTATGGCTAATGGCAATCGTTACCGGAATTTGCCTTTTTGTGCTTCTTCTCTTTTGGAAAGAATTCAAAATTTTATTATTTGATAAAGACTATGCTAAAACACTCGGATTTAACACCAAAACGATTGACATTCTAATTACAAGTTTTATTGTATTGGCAATTGTTCTCGGACTTCAAACTGTTGGTGTTGTCTTGATGAGTGCTATGCTTCTAGCTCCTGCTGCTGCTGCGCGACAATGGACAAACAGTCTCGCTAAAATGGTATTTCTGGCTGCACTATTTGGTGCGTTTTCTGGTGTGTTCGGAACCGCAATTAGTGCAAGTCAAAACAACCTTTCAACCGGACCAGTAATCGTTATTGTAGCTGCTGTTTTTGTATTTGTTTCTTTTGTGTTTTCTCCCAGTCGTGGATTGCTCTTTAAGCAGATCCGTTTTATTAAAAACAGACGTGATTTAGAATTACATAAAACATTGGCACTTATGTATCATATAGCTGAAACACATGAAAATATTTCGCATCCACACGAAATTAAAATCCTGAATAATTTTCAAGGATTTACAAAAGGCACATTAAAAAAACTGGTTGAGAAAAATTATGTGACGCTTCAAGGTTCAACCTGGAGTTTAACACCTGAAGGATTTGAATCGGCTTCAAATTTATACAATCAATTAAGCAAAGAAGATGAGTAGCGCACAACTGGAAATACAAATTATAGCAAGTCTGGTTGCAATTGCATGTGCCATTCCAGGTACATTTTTAGTACTTCGGAAAATGGCAATGATTAGCGACGCCATTAGTCATTCTATTTTACCTGGAATTGTTGTAGGCTTTTTTATAACTCAGGATTTAAATTCACCTGTACTTATTCTTTTGGCTGCTGTTACTGGAGTGATTACTGTGGTTCTGGTTGAATCCATCCAAAAAACTGGTCTGGTAAAAGAAGATACAGCTATCGGACTGGTGTTTCCAGTTTTGTTCAGTATTGGTGTCATCATGATTGCCAAAAATGCTAATGACGTCCATTTAGATATTGATGCCGTTTTATTGGGAGAATTAGCCTTTGCTCCATTCGACCGCTTACTTATTTCAGGTGTTGATGTTGGTCCGAAATCGCTATGGATTATTGGAAGTATTCTCATTATAACCATTGTATTACTAATCGCATTCTTCAAAGAACTAAAATTAAGTACGTTTGATAAAGGTTTAGCTGCTTCGTTAGGATTTTCACCTGTTGTGATCCATTATGGTTTAATGACGGTATCTTCAGTAACAACCGTTGGAGCTTTTGATGCTGTAGGAGCAATTTTAGTTGTAGCATTAATGATTGCTCCTGCTGCTGCTGCTTACTTATTAACAACTGACCTTAAAAAAATGCTTGTTTTATCCATTATATTTGGTGTGTTTAGTGCTGTTTCTGGATATTGGTTTGCACATTGGTTAGATGCCTCTATTGCTGGCTCAATAACCACAATGCTCGGTCTTTTATTCTTAATCGTGTATTTATTTGCACCAAGCAAAGGGATTATTGCTGTTCTGTACAGAGAAAAACAACAACGCACTGAAGTGTCATTGCTTACATTTTTATTGCATTTAAAAAATCATGATGAAATTGAAGAACGTCATGTGAATCATCTTAACGAACACATCAACTGGCAAAAGGTACGTTCTAAAACAGTTTTAGATTTAGCACAAAAAAATAATATGATTGTTATTCACGACAATATTGTTTCACTAACGTCTAAAGGCGACGAATTCACAACCCAGGCTATTGATTATATCATGACGAATGAAGACTCTCAGATTGAAGACATGAAAGAGGATTTCTTCTTGTTTAGAGGATAATTTAAGTCATTCATCTAAAATTAGCATTTAAAATGAAAGTTTTGCTTTTCTTGCCGACTAGTATAGCCTCAAACACATTCTATGGAACTTATTGAATACATGACTGGAAAAGGTGGCATAATGATTCTTGGCCTCATTGCTGTTGTTCTTTTTGTGTATAGAAAGTATAAAGAAAAACGTTACTTTAAAGACATAGAGAAACGAATAAATAACAAAAAACAGACGAATTAAAACCCTCGTTCTTTTTGTAACTGCTCGTAAGCTAACTGGACTTGCCTGAATTTTTCTTCTGCTCCTTGTTGATGTTCCTTCCCTAAGTGAATCACTTTGTCAGGATGGTATTTTTTTGCCATTTTTCGGTAAGCTTTTTTAATCTCATCATCTGTTGCGCTTTTAGTTATCTCTAAAATTTTGTAAGCATTATCACTACTGTTATAGAACATGGCTTTTATGCTTTCGTAATCACGAGAACTCACACCTAAATACCCACATATCATATAAATTTGGTTAACTTCAACTTCGGTAACCATACCATCTGCTTTAGCAATTCCGAAGAGAAAATGAACCAATTGTAATCGTGATGCATGATCCATCATTTGTTTAATTTGCAAACACACCTGACGTGTAGGAATTTGTTGTTTATTTATATTTTTAAACAAACGAAACGCGTGATTTGCTCGTTCTTTTCCGTACATACTTACAAACTGTTGCCTTACATAATCCAATTCCTTCTGGTCTTGAATCCCATCGGCTTTTATAACAACAGAAGCCAAAATAAGCAAGCTTACTTCAAAATCACCAGATTGTGTTTGTGGTCGTTGTGGTTGTCTGTCATAATTAGGCGATTTACGATAGTTTCCTCCAGACCGTTTTCGGGTTGTTTGTCCATCACCTAATAAAAAGCCACCTTGTTGCGCTGTATTATCAATTAAACTTCCAATTGCTAATCCTATAATTGCTCCTATTGGTCCACCAAAAGACCAACCTAAAGCACCACCAATCCATTTTGCAAAACTCATGTATGTGTTCTATTTTTAATTACGTCAAATATACTATAGTTAGTAGTTTTTTAACGTCATTTGTTACTGAAAATAACCATAGAAAACTGTAATGACATCATTTAAACTGCTTACTGAAAACTACAGACTACCTGTTATTTTTACGTATCTTTGCAGTCTAAATATTAATTTTAAAAATTTAAATATATGTATCCAGCAGAATTAGTAAAACCAATGCGTGAAGATTTAACAAAGGTTGGTTTTGAAGAATTACATACATCAGAAGCTGTTGAAACTGCATTAGCAAAAGAAGGTACAACTTTAGTTGTTGTAAATTCAGTTTGTGGTTGTGCTGCAGCAAATGCTCGTCCAGGAGCACGAATGAGTTTACAAAACGCTAAGCGTCCAGATCACATTGTTACTGTTTTTGCAGGTGTTGACAAAGAAGCTGTTGATGCGGCAAGAGCGCACATGATTCCTTTTCCTCCAAGTTCGCCAAGTATGGCTTTATTTAAAGATGGAGAATTAGTTCACATGTTAGAGCGTCATCATATTGAAGGTCGTCCAGCAGAATTAATTGCTGAAAACCTTATGGATGCTTATAATGAGCATTGCTAGAAAAAGTAAAAATACTATAAAGTTTAAAACCACGATTACGTCGTGGTTTTTTTGTGATTTATTGGCATTGAATTACATTTGCTACATGAGAAAACTACTAGCTTATCCGTTAACAGTTTTGTACTTGATTGTCTTTGGAATGATTTTAATTATTTTCCACCCAATACAATGGATTTGCTTTAATATTTTTGGTTACCAAGCCCATAAATTAAGTGTAGATACCTTACAATTTTGTTTAATACGAAGTTTGCATATTTTAGGCACTCGTTTTTCCTGGAACAATCCGTATCAAATTCCAAAAAACAAGCCACTTATTATTGTTTCTAATCACCAAAGTATGTATGACATTTCACCAATTATGTGGTACATGCGTAAACATCATGTAAAATTTGTAGCAAAAAAAGAACTAGGAAAAGGAATTCCGAGTGTATCCTATAACTTACGGCATGGTGGTTCTGTTTTCATCTACCGGAAGAATCCGCGTCAGGCTTTACCGTCTATGATGAAGTTTGGTGAATATATAGAAACCACAAACAGAGCTGCAGTTATTTTTCCTGAAGGTACACGAAGTAAAGATGGAAAACCTAAACCATTCAAAACAAAAGGAATGGAGTTATTATTTAAAAAAGCACCTTCAGCTTTAGTGGTTCCCGTAACAGTAAATAATTCCTGGAAAATGTTATGTTATGGAAAATTCCCAATGGGAATCGGAAATCATATCAAATTTACTGTACACAAGCCTATAGAAATTGCTACCTTTACAGATAAGAGTGAATTGATTCAAAATGTTGAAAAAACAATTATTGACGCTATCCAGTAATAGCAATTAAACCAGGAAATATGTCTTTAAAAAATGTGAGATTGGAAGTGATGCAGCATCTGGAAAAAGATGTAGATTCATTGATACAAAAATACTTAATTCCTATTGACAACATCTGGCAACCTTCAGATTTTTTACCAAATTCTGAAAGTGACAACTTTTATGAAGAAGTCAAAGAAATTAGAGAGCTTTCTAAAGAGTTACCTTATGATTTTTGGGTGGTTTTGGTTGGTGATATGATTACCGAAGAAGCCTTACCAACTTACGAATCGTGGTTAATGGATGTTGAAGGTGTTGATCAGGTTGGAAGAAATTCCTGGGGAAAATGGGTAAGACACTGGACTGGAGAAGAAAATCGTCATGGCGATGTTCTTAATAAATACCTTTATCTTTCGGGCAGAGTAAATATGAAAGAAATTGAAAAAACGACGCAATACCTTATTGCTGATGGTTTTGATATTGGCACAGACAGAGATCCTTATAAAAACTTTTTATATACCAGTTTTCAGGAGTTAGCTACCTATATTTCTCACAATAGAGTAGCAAAACTTGCTAAAGAAAAAGGAAACAAACAATTAGCAAAAATGTGTAAGATTATTTCGGGTGACGAAATGCGTCATCACCATGCGTATTGCGAATTCGTTGAACGTATTTTTGCTGTAGATCCTAGTCAAATGATGGTCGCTTTTCAATACATGATGAAGCAAAAAATCACGATGCCAGCTCACTTTTTAAGAGAGTCTGGAGGTAAAATTAGTACCGCTTTTGAAGAGTTTTCAAACACAGCACAACGCATTGGTGTTTATACCTCAGCTGATTACGTAGATATTTTAGATAAGCTTATAAAACGTTGGGAAATTGATAAAATCACAAACCTATCTGATGAAGCCGAAAAAGCACGTGATTATTTGATGAAACTTCCATCGAGAATGTTACGATTAGCAGATCGAATGAAAATTCCTGAAAATTCTTATGAGTTTAAATGGGTACAACCAGCAACGTTAAAGTAAAATTTGAGTAAAGTGGTTTCAGAAGATTATAGTATCGAACAAACTAAAGCCTTTGTCAAGACTACTTTAAAAAATGCTGAAGGTGGTCATGACTGGTTTCACATTGAGCGTGTTTATAAAAACGCCTTACTCCTGTCTAAAAGTGAAACTGCAAATGATTATATCGTTGCTCTTGGTGCTTTACTTCACGATATAGCAGACAGTAAATTTCATAATGGCGATGAGACTGTCGGACCCAAAAAAGCACGTGAGTTTTTATTTAGCATCAATGTGGACTCTGTGGTTATTGAGCATGTTGTAAACATTATTGAAAATGTATCTTTTAAAGGTGGAAATGAGTCTCAAACATTTTCATCAATTGAGTTAGATATTGTTCAGGATGCTGATCGTTTAGATGCACTTGGAGCAATTGGAATTGCGAGAACTTTCAATTATGGTGGATTTAAAAACAGGACGTTATACGACCCTGAAATTCAACCTGATTTGAATATGACTAAAGAAACTTATAAGGCTTCAAAAGCACCTACCATTAATCATTTTTATGAAAAGCTACTGTTATTGAAAGATCTCATGAACACTAAAACAGGGAAGCAAATTGCCTTAAAAAGACATCGGTATATGGAAGATTTCCTTAAGCAGTTTTATTCAGAATGGAATGGTGAGCAATAAATTACTGCTATTGCACCATTAATTTTAACTCACTCCTGTACTTTGAGGCACTTTTTCCTGTAATCTCTTTAAATACTTTATTAAAGTGTGAAAAATTATTAAATCCGCACTCAAAGCTAACATCAGCAATACTCAACTGACTTTCTGATAATAATTTTGTAGCATGAACTACACGATATTCATTAACAAGTTTTGTAAACGTTTTTCCTGTAACCTTTTTAAAATATCTACAAAATGCAGGAACTGTCATGCTTACTTTATCTGCAATTTCATTTAAGGTAATATGCTCTGTGAAATTGGCATTGACATATTTAAAAATAATATCAATCTTAGCGCTGTCCTGAGGTTCGGTTTCAAAAGCAAATCCATCTGCATTTAAAATCGTGTAGTCTTCAGATTTTGCTAATCCATGTAGTATTTCGAGTAGAACCAATATTTTTTTAAAACCTTCTTTTTCTGAAAGTTTCTCAATTTTCTTACCTATCTTTTTTTTTGTTTTTACCCCAAAAAGAATGCCGCTTTTAGCACGTTCAAATAAGTTATTAATGCCTTCCATTTCTGGGACATTAAAAAAATGTGTGCCCAAAAATTCTGGTCTGAATTGAACAACAGTCTCACTTCCATTTATGGTAAGGCGATCTGTAAAGCCATTATGAGGTAAATTTGCTCCAATAAGAATCAACTGGCTATTATTGAAATAGGATAAGTGATTGCCTATGTGTCGCTTCCCTTTGCCTTTATTAACATAAACCAATTCAACTTCTGGATGAAAATGCCAAAAAGGCTTCTTTTCTCCCACATATGCCTCTTGCTTCATAACCTTAATAGAACTACCAAACTCAGGGCTAATTTTTTCTAATGTAGGTTTTCTTGAACTCATACATAATTCTTTTGTACAAAGTTAATGGTAAATAATTTCCAAATGTATGTATAATTACCAATAATGTGTGCAATATTAACCTTTCTTTCAAACAAATACATATTTAGAGTTAATTTAGAACATATATATGCCAAAATCATTGTTTTCTCAAAAACAATTCTGCTCTAAATTTGCATTGTAAATCATTAAACCTAAATATGATGAAAACACTAAAAAAAATGACACTAGTAGTGATATTGTTAATTACAACATTGTCCTACGCAGAAAAAAAAGAAAAAAATAAAGCAAATACATATTCTAAATCTATAATGGTAGAATTTGTGAATGCAAGGAAAGGACAGAAGTTATTTGTAAAAGATGAATTCGGTATCATTCTACACTCAGAAACAGTGAAAAGCAGTGGTGATTTATCGAAATCATTTGACTTAAAACAGCTTAAGGATGGTAAATACACTGTAGAGTTAGAAAAAGAGTATGAAATTATTATTAAGCCTTTTGAAATCAAAAATGACGTATTAACCTTTATACAGGACAAAGAAACTAAAATCTTCAAGCCTTTAGTGCGACATAAGAAAGACAGGCTTTTAGTGTCTCAACTGACTTTTGCATCTGAACCTGTTAAAGTTGAGATTTTCTATGAAGGTGAACTTATCTATTCTGAAACCATTGAAGATGAAAAAACAGTCCATCGTATTTACAAACTTCAAAAAGAAAACTTCGGGAACTACTATGCTATTATCAAAGCAGATGACAGGTCATACATAGAGTATTTCAAACTTTAAAAGCGATTTCATACACGCTACTCAGGTTGTCTAAAAAGTGAGGATAAAATCACTTTTAAGGCAACCTTTTTTAAAACAATTTTGTTTGTCCGTCTTTATAAATTTCATGCAATTCTGTGTTTAGTTTTGGCATCGCTCTATCTTTAAAATATTTCAATCGTGCCAGTTTAACGAGATCGTTTATTTGTTTTGCTATTTCACCTTCACCACGCATTCGTGTTCCATACCTTGAATCGTTTAAAGTTCCTCCATGGCAATTTTCGATTTGATTCAATACTTTATCGGCTCTGTCAGGCATTGTTTTATGAATCCAATCAGTAAAAATAGCTCCTATAGCTCCATTTAGTCTTACAATAGTGTGAGCAATACTTAAGGCTCCAGCTTCAGAAACGGTTTTTGCTAATGGCAGAATTTCATGGCTGTTAATTGACGGAATTATTGGTGCTAACATCACATTCACAGGAATACCATGTTCACTCAATATCTTAACCGTTTCTAATCTTTTTTTTATGGAAGCTGTTCTCGGTTCTAAAATACGTCTGGTACTTTCTGAAAGCGAGGTAATGGACACGTTTACACTGATTAAATTATCGTTTGCTAGAGCTTTAATAATATCTAAATCACGAAGTATTAGCGCGTTTTTTGTAATAATTGAAACGGGATGTTTGTATTTTAAAAAAACGTTGAGACAGGCTCTTGTAATTTCAAATGTTTTTTCTGCAGGCTGATAACAATCTGTATTTCCAGACATGACTATTGGATACGCTTTCCAGTTTTTACGTCTTATAAATGCTTCTAATAATTTTGATGCATCCTTTTTAATCAGGATTCTGCGTTCAAAATCTAATCCTGCACTAAAACCCCAAAACTCATGACTGTTTCTGGCGTAACAATAAATGCAACCATGTTCACAGCCTTGATACATATTCATTGAATATGCCATACCAACATCTGGACTGGTAACTTTATTAACGATTGTTTTTGGAAAAACGGGTAAATAAAGTGTTTTGTTTGTATCGGTTTCTTCGCCTTCCTTTGCACAATATTCTAAAAAATCATCACGTTGTTCATGACTCAACTCAAAAAAACGATTGTGAACATTTTGCTGAGCACCACGACCTTTTATAATAGATTTCTTCAACATATTTTGCAATTTTTTGTAAAATTACAAAATTATATCTTATGATTTTTTGGTTCGATGGAGTCTTATTAACAAAGCTTTGATTGTTATTTCCCTGGAAAGTCAGCTTTACGCTTTTCTAAAAAAGCGGTTGTGCCTTCTTTAAAGTCTTCAGTTCCAAAACATTTTCCAAACTGTTTGATTTCAGTTTTATAACCATCAACACCATCTTTATAATTAGCATTAATTGCTTTGATGGCACCTTTAATGGCTACTGAAGAATTACGCATGATTTTACCTGCAAGTTTTTCAGCTAGAGGAATTAATTCATCTTCACTGGTGACATGATTTACCAAACCATATTCTAAAGCTTGGTTGACATCAATCATTCCAGCAGTCATAACCATTTCCATAGCACGACCTTTTCCAACCAGTTGAGGCAGACGTTGCGTTCCTCCATATCCTGGAATCACTCCAAGAGACACTTCTGGCAAGCCCATTTTAGCGTTTGTACTAGCTATTCTAAAATGACAAGCCATTGCTAACTCCAAACCTCCTCCTAATGCAAAACCATTTACTGCAGCAATAACTGGTGTCGATAAATTTTCTACAAAATCAAATAACAACTCCTGACCTTTAGCCGCTAATTTTCCGCCTTGCTTCACATCAAAATCGGCAAACTCACTTATATCAGCTCCAGCTACAAATGCCTTTTCACCACTTCCTGTAATAATAATCACTTTCGTTGCACTGCTTGTATTAGCTTCATCAAAAGCATTGTGTAATTCCTGAATGGTATCTCTGTTTAAAGCGTTAAGCTTATTGGGTCTGTTAATTGTAATTGTTGTAATTCCGTTACTCGTATTTGATAAAATGTTCTGATAATTCATAGTACTTGGTCTTATTATAACTTTGGAAACATTACTGTAAACGTAGTGCCTACTCCTTGTTGAGATGTAAAGGTAATATTTCCATTATAAGTTTCCACAATATTTTTTACCATAGCGAGACCTAATCCCATTCCACTGGACTTAGTTGTGAATTTAGGTTCAAATATTTTGTCTTTATTTTCTTCGGAAACACCAATCCCGTTATCTTCAATAGTGATTTTAACCATGTTATTTTCTGAAGTAACTCTAACTTCAATCTTTGGGTTTTCTCTAACATCTGAAATTGCTTGAATTCCATTTTTTACTAAATTTGTCACCACTCTGATTAGCTGAGTACGATCAAAATTAGCCATGATTTCATCGCTTTCAGAATAAAACTGAATGTAATCCTCGCTAAAAATATCTAAACCTAATTTGACAATTTTTGAAACGTTAAGCATCTCATTCTTTTGTGCTGGCATTTTAGCGAAATTTGAAAATGCTGAAGCGATAGAACTCATTGTATCAATTTGCTGAATAAGTGTTTTACTGTACTCATCTACTTTTTGATAAATGTTTTCATCTTCAGGATTAAACTTGCGCTGAAAACTTTGCACACTCAATCGCATTGGTGTTAACGGATTTTTAATTTCGTGAGCGACTTGTTTCGCCATTTCTCTCCAGGCTTGTTCACGCTCACTTGTAGCTAATTGAACCGCACTTTCTTCAAGTTCATCAATCATGCTGTTATAGGAATTGACTAAGGTTGAAATTTCTTCGCTTGAGGATTCAATATCTATTTTTTTATTGCGTTTTTCCAGACGTGTTTCATTGATTTTATCTGAAATGGTTTTTAGAGTCCGCGTGATGTATTTTGATAGTAATAATGCCAAAATTATGGCGATTAACATCATAAACAAATAGGCATAACCTAAGCGCTCTAAAAACTCGTTGAGCTCTTTGTTTAAAAAGTCGTCGTTTTCTAAATAAGGTAAATTTAGTATGGCAAGTGGCTTAGATTTTGAATCGTAGATATAAGAGTAAGACGACTGAAATGTTTCTCCGTTTTTCCTGTTCTTAACTACATATCTGTGCTCAGCAGTATTGGAAATGGCATTTAAAATTTCAACGTCAATACATTGTAAAATCGAGTCTTTTGTAAAACTTGCCTTTGAGGATTTTAATAAAGTGCCATCTAAATCGTATAGGTTAATTTTTAAGCCGTGAATGGCAGCAATCCTATAAATTTCGTCTTTGAAAATAAGTGGAATTTTTTCGGTTTCAACAGGATAGGTTGTTTCTTTGATAACATACTCAATGTCACTAATTATAGCCGTTTCTTTTCGCTCAAGTCTTTCTTTGTGGTAATCTATGGCTTCTTCATTGTATTGGTATATTGTTACAGCAGCAATCAATATTGATGCAATAAGCACCAATAGAATCATAGCAAAAAATATACGAACACGTAAAGACAGTTTTTTTAACCTCATTTGAAAAATTGTAGTGAATCTAGGTCATTATTCTGCTAAATATAGCAATAATCAAACCAAAAATATGTTGTATAAATCTCAATATTAAAAATCCAGTTGGTGTAACGATAAGATAGTTCGTAAAAACTATGTAACCTAGCTATGCGTCAGGGTTTTTACTTCTAATATTTTTATAGAGTTTAAACCCTAACATCAGTAATATCCCAAGAACTAGTATTCCAACAACACCAAAAACCCAGTTAATGGCACTTTTAAGAATCACTAGGAAAACAACCGCGAATAAAATAAAGGTGGCACCTTCATTCCAAAGTCGCATAAAATTAGACGATATTTTAACCTCATCTCTTTGAAGTTGTTTAAAATAGTGATGTGTTTTTAAATGATATATAATTAATAATACGACAAACGTAAGCTTGACATGCATCCAAGGTTGCTTTAACCAGAACG
>JAAEZL010000011.1:0-8487 GCA_018222875.1 Algicola sp. | reverse complement strand
TTGTAAAATGATTAACCAGATTGCAAAACCTGTTGCTAATATAGCTGAAGGCCATGTGATGATATTCCATAAGCGCTCTGCCATTAGTTTTAATTGTTTTCCGAGAATTTCTTTTTCTGGAGATGGCTTATGAAAGGCTTCAATTTGATACACAAATAAACGTGGTATATAGAACAAACCTGCAAACCATGTGACCACAAAAATGAGATGTAATGCTTTTATATAATTGTAATATTCCATTTAAAACCTTAGGTATAATCTAAATTTAGTAACGCTTATTAGAGATATCCCGACTGTGCTCGATATGACAAGAGAATATTCTATTATTCTTCAACAAATAAATAGTTTAATTGCTTCGTATTAAATGCTGTATTAAAAGCTGAAATTTCTTCACTAATCAGTTTGTCGAAAGCGTTTAATTGAGCTTTAATTTGCGATGTTAATTCATTTTTTACAGCAATATCCTGATCTGTTGGAGCAAAATCTCCCATGCTAACCAATGCATTTAAATGCCCAAGCTTGTTAGTCAGTCGTATTGGAAAATTTAATGGATCCTGACCACTTCTGTTTTGAGTTTGATATAAGGCTTCTTCAATCTTAGTAAACTCTTCTTTAAGTGTTTTTGCTTTTTCCAATAAAGCTTTTAAGTCATCATTTCCTTTATACTGAGTCTCAAATGCAGACAATTGTGCTTTAATATTTCTGATTTTTTTAATTGATTTATGGGCATCATCCATGGTTTTATTCACATCAGTAATAAAATCAAATTGCTTTTGCATATCTGCCTGAGTGCTTTCTGCTCTTTGATCAGCTACAATTTTGAAAGTTTGAGGTATCTCATTTCCATTTATATTAAGATGCACTTTGTATGTTCCAGGAATTGCAACTGGACCATCTAAGCTTGCCCACCACAAAATCATTCCGTCTAATTTTTCGGCACCTTCATAAGTCATATCCCAAATAAACTGGTTCATTCCTTTTTTAACTTCCAATTTATTTTTCTTTTTATTTTTAGTTGAAAAGCTTTGTATCGTATCGCCTTTTTGATCAAAATAGGTTAAAGACACGTCATCATTTTCTTTATCGTAATCCTTCAGATTAAAATAGGTTATCACTCCGTTAGGATGATTTGTTCCAGAGGTTTTGCTATTCTTGGTATAACCACCTTGTATTCTATACGTATCTTTTGGCTTAAATAATTTATGTTCTTGAGAACCTGATGCATTTAACTGATGTAACACCGTTAAGTCATCAATGATCCATAAACTTCGACCTTGCGTTGCAACAATAAGGTTATTGTCTTTTACTGCTAAATCTGTAATTGGAACAATTGGAAGATTCAATTGAAAAGGTTGCCAGTTTGCACCATCATTAAACGAAATATACATTCCAGTTTCTGTTCCAGCATAAAGTAAGCCTTTCTTTTTTGGATCTTCTCTCAATACTCTGGTAAAGTGTTCTGGTTGAATCCCGTTTGTGATTTTTTTCCAGGTCTTTCCGTAATCTGTTGTTTTATAGAGATATGGTGCAAAATCTCCTGTTTTATATTTAGTTCCTGCCACATAACAGGTTCCAGCATCAAAAGCACTTGGCTCAATGCTATTAATCATCATCCATTCTGGCATCCCTTTTGGTGTCACGTTTTCCCAGTTTTGTCCACCATCTTTTGTAACATGAATTAATCCGTCATCACTTCCAACCCAAATTAAACCTTCAGTTATTGGTGATTCCTGAGCTGCAAAAATGGTACAGTAATATTCAACTGAAGTGTTATCTTGAGTTATTGGTCCTCCAGAAGATTTTAATTTTTCCGGATCATTTCTTGTCAAATCCGGACTGATGATTTCCCAGGATTGTCCTTCATTTTCCGTGACGTGTACATGTTGAGAAAAAGTATATAAACGATCTGGATTATGCTTAGAAAACACGATTGGAAAATTCCACTGGAATCGATATTTCATACCTTCAGCACCATGACCCATTGGGTTATCTGGCCAGACATTTATTGCTCTAACTGTTCCTGTTTCATGATTTACTCTGGTTAGAAATCCGTCATAACTTCCTCCATACACTATATCATTGTCCTCAGGATCTACAGCAATATGAGCCGATTCTCCTCCTGCAGTTGATTCCCAATCGTCATCAGAAATGGACCAGCCATCTGTTCGGTGTGGAATTCTAATGGTTGAATTATCCTGCTGAGCTGCATAAATACGATATGGGAAATGATTATCTGTCGTTACACGATAGAACTGTGATGTAGGTTGATTGTGATAGGTACTCCAGGTTTCGCCTCCATCGTAAGTGACTTGAGCTCCACCATCATCACCAATAATCATTCGGTTGGGATTTTCAGGCGCAATCCATAAATCGTGATGGTCTCCATGAGGTGCATTGTAAGTATCGAAAGATTTTCCACCATCTGTACTTTTATGATAGCGTACATTTAGAACATAAACAACATCAACATCTTTAGTATCAGCATACACTCTGGTATAATACCAGGCACGCTGACGTAATTTACGTTCGCTATTGACTTGTGACCAGGTTTCGCCTCCATCATCGCTTCGATATAAGCCACCTTGATCTTTATTTTCGACAATAGCCCAGACACGTTGGTTATTTACTGGTGAAACCGTAACACCAATGATTCCTAGAATGCCTTCAGGAAAACCTTCTTTAGTTGAAATCTCTGTCCATGTTTCACCTTTATCAGTACTTTTCCATAATGCCGAACCTTCACCTCCAGAACTCAAACTATATGGTGTACGTTGCACTCTCCAGGTTGATGCATATAATATTCTTGGGTTTGTTGGGTCGATTAATAAATCGACAACTCCAGCTTGCTCATTTGCAAATAAGATGTTCTTCCAAGTTTTTCCACCATCTGTACTTTTATAAACACCGCGATCTTGGGTTGGTTTATAAATATTTCCTAAAACACCAGCATACACAATATTGTGGTCGGTTGGGTCAACAGCTATTCTTGGAACATGACGAGAATTTTCCAGTCCAGCTGAAGTCCAGGTTTTTCCGGCATCAACACTTTTCCAGATCCCATAACCCGAAGACACATTACCTCGAACCGTTTTTTCTCCACCTCCAACATAAATGACATTAGGATCGCTTTTAGACACTGTAATTGCCCCAATACTTCCACCAAAAAATCCATCTGAAATATTTTCCCAGCTTCGTCCTCCATCTAAGGTTTTCCAGATGCCTCCACCTGTAGAACCGAAATAATACAAGTTAGGTTTATTAGGAACTCCTGTAACTGCTGCGCTTCGGCCACCTCTAAAAGGTCCAAGCAGTCGATATTCTAAAGCAGAATACTGTGATTCATCAAAAGTTTGAGCTTCTAATTGCGTGAAATTTCCAATAAAAAAAAGACAAAAAAGAAGAGTGAATAATCTCATTATATAAGTGGATTTGTTAGTTGCATAAAAATAAGCATAAAAAAATATTATGCCGTCGTCTTACTCAATTTTAACGTCACTTCTCTTTTTAAAAAAAAGGCTGTTACCACAGTAGATAAGAAGTCCGAAATAGGAAAAGACATCCATACACCAAGTTCTCCATAAAACTTTGGAAGAATGAGAATTAAAGGAATAAAGAAAAACCCTTGTCGCGTTAAGGTTAACAATAATGCAGGAATTGCCTTACCAACTGCCTGAAAATAAGCTGCTCCAATTAACTGTACTGCAATAATTGGTGTTGCTGCAAAAACCCAGCGCATAGCCGAAGGTGTTTCTTTTAAAACTTCTGCATCACTTGTAAAAAGTCGGGTAATTTCTTCAGGGAAAATCATCAACATAATAAACACTAAGGTTGCTAAAGCTGCTGCATATTTAAGAGCTGTTGCTATAGCCTGTTTAACGCGATCATATTGATAGGCTCCATAATTGTAACCTGCAATAGGAAGAAAGCCTTGTGTAATTCCGAATACAGGAAATAGTGCAAACATGAGCATTCGGCCAACAATAGCATAGGCCGTAACAGACGTTTCTCCTCCCAGATCGTATAAAATATTATTCATGAATAAATAGGTAATACTTACAACGGCTTGTCTGGATAAGGTTACAAATCCTAAAGACCCTATTTCTTTAATGATGTTCAACTTAAGTTTGAAATAGCAATTGCTAAGTTTCAATTCAGAGTTTTTAGACATGAAGTACCAAAAAATAAATAAGAAACACAGCAGATATGAAGCTGTAGAAGCCCAAGCCGCTCCAGCCATTCCAAGATCCATTAGATTGATAAATATAAAATCAAGCACTAAATTTCCAACTGAAGGAATCATCATCGCATACATGGCGAATTTTGGTTTTCCTTCTGCTCTAATCACTGTATTTCCCATCATACAAAGTGCTAAAAATGGCACTCCATAAAGGACGATTGTATAATAGATTTTTGCCGGCTCGAAAATGGCGCCTTTTCCACCAAATGCAGGAATAATATCATCCACATAGAAAAGGCCTGGAATTACTAATGCAACTGTAAATAATAGTGTAAGTGTAATTTGATTGCCAAAGGTTTGTAACGCTTTAGTTTCGTTATTTGCACCTAAAGCTCTCGAAATAATTGAAGAACCTCCAACACCAATACTCATTCCCAGAGCAGCAATAAAAAAAGATACAGGAAGTACAACATTTATGGCTGCTATAGCTGTTGCTCCAATCCATTGTCCGACAAAAATGGTATCAACCAAAATATTGAGTGACATCACTAAAATTCCAATAGATGCAGGAACAGCTTGCTTAATCAATAATTTACCAATCGCTTGCGTTCCTAAATCTTTGGACGTCGTTTTTGCCATTATACTGTTACGGTTTCAGACAATGCCCATTCTTTAATCCATCCCGATAACAAATCGACAAACTCTTGATCATCATTTAAACATGGAACCGTTGTAAACTCTTTTCCTCCCATTTCATGAAAAATTTCTTCTCCTTCCATGGCAATTTCCTCAAGAGTTTCCAGGCAATCGCTTACGAATGCTGGAGTTACGATAGCCATTTTTTTGATGCCTTCTTTTCCTAAGCGTTCAATTGTTCTGTCTGTATACGGTTGCAACCAAGGGTCAAAACCTAATCGCGATTGAAACGATGTAGAAAATGTACCTGCTTTTAAGTTTAATTTTTCTGCTACTAATCGAGTTACTTCCAGGCATTGGTGTTTGTAGCAAAATTCGTGAGCAGGTGATGGTGTTTTACAGCACAAGCAGTTTTCCTGATCACTGGGTTTGCAATGTGATTTTGTAATATCACTTTTTCTTATGTGACGTTCTGGAACACCATGATATGAAAACAGCAAATGCTCGTAATCTTTCCCTTCTAAATGCTTTGCTACAGAATTTGAAAGTACTTCTATATATTCCGGAACATTATAAAATGCTGGTAAATTACTTATGTTTAACTTCGGAAAATGAGCTTTTCTAATGTCTTCTGCTAACACTAAAATCGTCTCGGTAGTTGCCATAGCAAATTGAGGATACAACGGGATGAGAAACACCTCATCAACACCTTTATCAACCAGTTCCTGAAGCCCTTTTTTAATGGTCATACTTCCATAGCGCATAGCTAATGCTACAGGAAATTCGACTTGTTTCTGAATCTTATCCTGCAATCGTTCAGAAAGCACAATTAATGGTGATCCCTCTTCCCACCATATTTTTTGATAAGCTTTTGCTGAAGCTTTCGGACGCGTATTTAATATAATACCTTTCACGAGTAACGTTCTTGCCCAAAGTGGCACATCGATCACACGTTCGTCCATTAAAAATTCACCTAAATATTTTTTTACATCTTTAGGATCTGGAGAATCTGGCGACCCTAAATTGACGAGTAAAACTCCTTTCATTTTTTTTAGTTTTCTTTTAGCAATTCAGTTATAACAGTTTCAGGAATAACAGCATTAACAATCGTTTTCATAGAATCGTCATTCCCAAGAAATTTCCATCCTTTATATTGTGGATCTTTAATCGCAAACATTGTAGCGTTCATGTCTAT
The DNA here is from genome assembly GCA_018222875.1 of Algicola sp. Taxonomy (GTDB): domain Bacteria; phylum Bacteroidota; class Bacteroidia; order Flavobacteriales; family Flavobacteriaceae; genus Psychroserpens. The sequence goes on along the minus strand of JAAEZL010000011.1, from coordinate 2,479 downwards.
AATTAAAGACATGGTTTCTAATTCTTCTTGTACATGTTCTTCTCCAAATTGAGTTTGAAGTGTTGATTTCATAAACATTAAGAACCCTTTTTTATCCTCTTCTGTTTGTCCTTCTTCAGTTAAAAAAGTCATTTTCATTTTACTGAAATAGAAAATAGCTGCGTACTCTACACCATCAAAAACTTGCTTATCGCTAACTTTAGTTACATCATTAGTTAAAAACTGAATGTTCATGTCTTCAGCGTTAAACATTTGTTGCATACCTATTTTCATCTGTTCTCTGGGAGCTAAATCAAAAACTTTAGGATACATATAATCTAAAACACCATCAAAATTTTGATTGGTCATATAGTCAAAGTACATATTAGCTTCTGAAGTCAAAACCTCTTTATGTGACTGCGAGTGGGTTGATATAGATATAAAGCAAACGAGAAGAAGAGTTATGAAGTGTTTCATTATTATAATTTGTTTTTGCAAAAATACGATAGTCTTGGCTAAGATTCAGATTTTATGATTTAATTAGGTTAATGACATTAAATACTTCTTTGGCGTGGTTCCGTATTTCTTTTTAAAAGCCGAAATAAAATGACTGGATGTACTGTAACCAACTTTAAGTCCGACTTCATTCACATTATGATTACCAGATTCTAATAATTTTCTGGCAACTTCCATTTTATAATCAAATAGAAAACTAAAAACCGAGTCACCATAGATTTGTTTGAAACCCTCTTTAAGCTTTTTTAAACTCAGTCCAATTTCTTCAGAAAGCTCCTGAAGTGTTGGAGGTTCTGCCATTCGTGAAATGATAATATCTTTTGCTTTACGAATTTTAATCACATTGGTTTCATCAACCAAAAAAGGACATTGTTCAATATCTGCATCTTCACTTCTGTTGAAATACAAACTCAATATCTCCAGAGTTTTTCCTTTAAAATAGAGGCTTTTAATCGAGTTGTTTAAATTGTAATTAATAATTTGATTGAGTGCAATAGCCATTGATGGTGAGATTTTTCCATCCTTGTAATATTTCTTATCCTTGTTGTCTTCGCTTAAAAATGTGATGTAATCTGCTTCCTGAGAGAATAAGCCATGAAACTTTTTTATGGATACTAATACGGAAACTAACCAGGAATTAGGATGCACTTCTAAATGAATTGGCAAATCACGTTGCGGATTGTAAAGCAATAATGAATTTTCCTCTTCTATTTTTAATCTGTAATTGCCATTATTAAAGATAAATTCGCTAGACCCTTTAATGCAAAAATGAAATTGAATAAAACGACTATCAATCTCACGTTCAACAATTTGAGTGGTTTTAGAATCGTTTTGATAGGTTAGTACAAAAAAACCGTCATCAATCTGGGTTTCTTTAAAAGAACCTCTAGCGATATTTTTTGAATCGGAAAAATCAGAATTATTTTTGTTGTTATTTAGATTCATTCTAAACAAAAGTGTTTTAAAGCATTGATTTCACTGCAAAAATATGATATTTATCATGTTATATTAAGAAATAACATTAAAAAACCACAAACGATACTAAAAGTTCTTCTAGCGTTGTTTTTATTCTTGTAAGCTTTTTATTTTTGTTCACGTAATTTCCAAATCAGGTATGGAGCACTACAATATGTCGAGAGGCACAACATTTTATGCCATTGGGTTAAGCTATAAAAAAGCTGATGCCGAAGTGCGTGGTCATTTCAGTTTAGATGAAGCGTCTAAACTTGCTGTTTTAAAACAAGCCAAGCACAATGGTATTGAGAGTCTTATTGTAACCTCGACCTGCAACAGAACGGAAATTTACGGATTTGCTGAACATCCTTTTCAACTCATTCAACTGCTATGTGATAATACAAAAGGAACCGTTGAAGAGTTTCAACAAGTAGCCTACGTTTATAAGAACAGAGATGCTATTGCTCATATTTTTAGAGTTGGATCCGGATTAGACAGTCAGATTCTTGGTGATTTTGAGATTATAAGTCAGTTGAAAATCAGTGCACGATTATCAAAAAAACATGAACTTTTCAATCCGTTTTTAGAGCGATTGGTCAACGCAGTCATTCAGGCTTCAAAACGCATTAAGACTGAAACCGACATTTCTTCCGGAGCAACCTCAGTATCGTTTGCTTCTGTTCAATATATCATGAACGAGATTGAAAACGTTTCAGAAAAAAATATTTTACTCTTCGGAACCGGAAAAATTGGAAGAAACACCTGCGAAAACCTGGTGAAGCATACCAAAAATGAGCACATTACTTTAATCAACAGAACTAAAGATAAAGCTGAAGCTGTTGCAGGAAAGTTTAACTTACTGGTTAAAGATTATGCCAACCTTCAGGAAGAAATTAACACCTCTGATATCTTAATTGTAGCCACTGGTGCTCAAAACCCGACGGTAGATAAACAGTGCATTCAAACAACAAAACCGTTATTGATTCTCGATTTATTCATTCCAAAAAACGTAAATGAAAACGTAACCGAT
>JAAEZL010000215.1:2611-3417 GCA_018222875.1 Algicola sp. | reverse complement strand
CGCAACGTCTGAACTTAATGACCTTAAGGTCAAAGTAGATGAGATAAAGAAGGAAATTGACGAATTTGAGAATATTTCTGCTTTTGAAGCTTTTGAAGATTCAATTCTTTCTTTAGAAGAATCTTTAGAAAAGGATAGAACTAGAACAACAATAATCAAAAGAGAAATAAAGAACATTAAGTTGTTCGATGGTGATAATTATATTGATTCAGATGAAGTCAGCTTTTTGTTTAATAGTTTCAAAGATGGCCTTGGCGACATAGTTAGAAAAGACTTGGAACAAGTTATTTCGTTTAAAAAGACTATAGACAGTTTTCAAAAATCACTTTTAGAAAGTAAGTTAGTCGAACTTGAATCTGAGTTATCAAAATTAAAAGAGTCGATAAGAATTAATGACTCAAAATATAAAGAAATTATCGAAAAGACTGGCAATAAAGGAAAGTTAAGAACATTAAAAAATTCAATTCAGATTTATAACGAGATGTTTGAGCAGCATTCCAAGTTGGCTGCATTTATTCATAAATTTGAAGAGCTAGAGCAAGGCATCAAAGATAAAAAGCGTCAGATTAGTAGTTCGATGAACTTATTTGAAGATGAATTAAAATCTAATGAACCTCAATTAAATAAATTTGAAGAGACAATATTAAAAATTCATCAGTTTGTAATGGGGAATGCGAAATGCTCATTCAAAATTAAAACTACTGAGAAAAAATCATTAGTCGAATTCCTTATGAGAATCCATGATGACGGAAGCAGAAGTATTAACCGAGAAAAGATATTCATCTATGATTTAGCTTTACTATTGA
>JAAEZL010000215.1:1293-2601 GCA_018222875.1 Algicola sp. | reverse complement strand
CACGAAAATATTGATGGCACTAATCTACAATATATTTTGACTTTAAATAGGGACAAATTAAGTACATTAGATTTCCAGCATCTCACATTTGATTTTCATGAGGCTCAGGTTGCTAGCTTTACTAAAGCAAAAAGATTCTTGGGTATTCACTACCAAGAGGATTAATAGGTCACTGTATGTTGGACAAAAGAGATTTCAGTAATTTAACACTTGATCAAATAAGAAATGAAATCATTAAATTCAAAAATGATGTCGTTTCTCAACGTCTAGAAAAGTACTACGGAACTAAGTCGTTAGGGGAAATATTTGGCATTAGCAGAAAAGAGTTGGCACATAGCAATTTTATCGCTTGGTTACTTGGAAACCAAGAAAGCCATAACTTAGGTGACTATCCTTTTAAAAAATTTCTAGAAATCATAGTGCTGTCTTCATTAGCACCTCAAGCTGAACCACATAAGGCACTATTTGATTCAATTATCACTGGTGATCTTACAGTCAAAGATTTACAGACGTACACCGAAAAGAGTATTCAATATGTCGGGCGAGTAGACATATTGATTGAGGCAGAAATAGTTTACTTTGACACGGCAAAAAAACTTCGCGTAATTATTGAGAACAAAGTCACGACTAAAGAGCATAGCGATCAAACTATTAAGTATTTCGATTACTATGAAAGTAGAACAGACGAAAACTGTATAAATTTATATGTATTTCTAACACCGTTGTCTGGTATTGAACTAAGTGAATTGGAAGAGCCAGAGTGTTCTTGTAAGCAATTTATTCAAACAAATTATCAGAACCTTGTTGATTACTTGTTAGAGCCAATACTAAATAAAGACATAACAGACAAGACTCGAACAATTATTAACGAATACCTTCAAACTTTGAGCCAACCGACTCAAAGTGAAGAAGATGAAGAGCATAAACAAGGTTTGATCATGGCAATAGGCAACGAAGAAAGAGAGCTATTAACTCGTTTTTGGGATAAAAATCAGAAATTAATATTATCTGCGCTTTATGCGATTAGCTCAGATCCAGATCAAGATAAGGATACTCGGGATAACATTAGCTCTGCTTTAGATAGCATTTCAGGAACGACTAAAGATAGAAGTTTATTAAATATATATTTTGACAATGAATTGACCGTCCAGAACATCAAAAAGTCTGATTTAGGTTATTCAACTGTAAAGCTTATTGAAGAAAAGGGGCTGATAAATGATGAAATATTTAATTTTCTTCGACAAGATAAAAGCTGCTCATTTCAATTACTAAAACAACCAAATGAGTTTACCGAAACTGAAATTAAGT
>JAAEZL010000215.1:0-1283 GCA_018222875.1 Algicola sp. | reverse complement strand
AAACTGGGGAATCGGGAATATTCAACGTTTCATGGATAAGATCTCCAGTAAATTTCCACAAATTAAATTTGAGATAAATTGATAAACAATTTCTTTATTAATAGCCACACAATCAGCAATTAATGACAGGTATATCACTCCATCTGGTGGTATACCGGGCGCTTAGAAAATCACGCTTCATTGCTCAACGTAGGCTTTGTTGTTCGCTGGCAAGCCGGATAGTACCTTTACCGAAAACTTTGTTAATAGAATCAATGCTAGACATTAAAAGCTTATTATCTTTACTTGGTGTGAATAGGTCGGTCTGATTTTAAAGATTTTGTAATTGCTTTTGATGATAAATTTGACGAATTGAATGGTTTGCCAACAAACTTTCGTTTTAGCAACAACGCTATTGCCGATATTATAAATGTTGTTCTGGACTTACCCAGCGATAAACTTGCGTCAGGTGATGCGGTTAGAAATGTACGCAGTAAGCATGGGAATTTGAAAGGTTAATATCTACTCATCACAGGGATGTTTAGCACAATAGTATTTAAAGGAGTTAATATGAGCGTGAAAAACTTAAATGAACAAAAACTTAAGCATAGGCTGCTGTCATTAATGTCGGAATTTAATGCACTGTACCATCAGAAACAGCCTTCCCATCACTTTAAGAGTATCTGTGTATTCGATAACTATCAGCTTTATGTTTCAGAGTTCCTTATAAAAAAATAGATCAGCAAGTCACACGTAATAATGACTTTATGATTATTCACGATATTAAGTACAAGCGTGAACTATCAATAAGCTATACAGCTCAAAATGATTATGATGAGTTGATTGAAACGCTGGATAAGAAGTAACCCAATTGTTGGTAGTGTTGTTTAACTACTCATCCGTCTGGTCTTTTTTAGGAAGTAATATTTCAAACCATTCTATTACATGATTATCTAGCTTAAAATTCTTCTCAAATTGTCGAAGTAAAGCGTGCTCAGGGTAGTTTTCTACGGCCATTTCAACCATTTCAATAGCGGAATGGTAATCCCCTGACGAACGATAACGTTCAGCTAATTGAAGTATCATCCCAGCTTCAAATAACTTGGGGCAGCGAAATTTTAGTTTATTATCTCTTCCTCTGAAGTAGTTAATTAGACAGTCATAATGGCTTTTCATATCCCAATCTGGGACATTGTTAAAAAGAAGGTTTACGATTAATGCTTCTGCACTTGGGGTTGATAATTGTTTTTCATAGATAGTAATGAAACGATCAGAATTTTCCATTCGCTGTGACTCTGAAACAA
>JAAEZL010000214.1 GCA_018222875.1 Algicola sp. | reverse complement strand
TTATCAAGAGCATGAAAAACAATAAGAGAAAATTTAACTAATACGCATAGTTATGGTGTTAAATAGCATAGAAATACTTTTAGAAAAATATGACAATGGCGAAACATCGCTAAAGGAGGAGCAGCATTTAAAGGCCTATTTTGCTCAAGATAATGTAGCGCCTCATTTAGAATCGTACAGAGTGATGTTTCAATATTTTAAGACAACAAAACAAGAACTATATACCAGAGACGTTCCATTAAAACCTAAGAAAAACAATCTGTATCAATGGATTTCTGTCGCAGCAGTAGCAGTTCTAATGTTAGGAATTTTAATTCCGAATATATTTGGAGGAAATGAAACCGTAACCTTTGCAGATTTATCTCAAGAAGAGCGTGAAGTCTATTTCCAAACCAAAGAAGCGCTGGCGATGCTATCTTCAAATTTTAATAAAGGCACTGCAGGTTTAAATGTATTGTCAGAGAATTTTAACCAAGGCACATCAAGTTTTAATGCCTTAAATCTGGCATCAGAAAATCTTAATATAGGTGCCGAAAAAGCGAGTCATATCAATATGCTCGGGAAAGCAACAAACAAATATTTAAAGAACACAAACGAAAACAAGTAAACAATTTAAAAACAAGTAAACATGAAAAATTTAATCCTAATAATGACAATAATGTTATCGTCAATCGTATCATCTGCCCAAAGTGTATTCGATAAGTTTGAAGATAAAGACGAAGTAACATCTGTAATCGTCAACCAGAAAATGTTTAAAATGCTGGCAACAATGGGAATCGATGCCGATGATCCGGAAATGCAAGGCTATATTGATATGGCAGCAAGCATCACGAGTTTTAAAGTATTTACAACTGGAGATGCAAAAATAGCAGCCGACATGAATGCAACAGTTGCTAATTATCTTAAAAATTCTAAAATGGAAGAGTTAATGCGTGTAAAAGATGGTGATCAAACTGTAAATTTCTACGTAAGAGAAGGTAAAGATGAAAACCATGTAAAAGAACTTTTAATGTTCGTCAATGGAATTAAAGAAATGACTCAAGGTCAGGATATCACAATCAATGGTAAGAAAAGAGAAATTGAAACCGTATTGTTGACTTTAACAGGAGATATCGATTTAAGACAAATCTCTAAATTAACGAGTCAGATGAATATGCCAGGAGGTGAGCAGTTGAAAAAAGCTGGAAAAAATCAAAATTAATCACACTATGAATTCATCAATCAAAACCATAATCATGATGTTGTTCTTGGTTGTAACCCTACAAAGTTGCAACCAGGATCCAACATTGCAAAGTTTCTACGTGGATAGCGAACTTGCGCCAGGATTTACATCATTAGATGTGCCAATCAGTTTATTAAAAATAGACGAAACTCAATTAGATGAGGAGCAAAAAGCTGCCTACGAATCTGTTGATAAATTAAGCATGGTCGCTTTCGTTGCTGAAGATGGTAACAAAGAACAAATGGAGATTGAATTTGCCAAAGTGAAAACCATATTAGAAAATCCTAAGTATGAAGAACTCATGCGTGGCGGAAACTCAACAGACGGAAAATTTGTGGTTAAATGTGTAGGAGACGGTGAAAATGTAGATGAATTTATCCTCTTAGGAAATTCCAACGATGCTGGATTTGCTGTAGTAAGAGTGATTGGAGACGATATGAATTTTTCAAAAATAATGAAATTAGCTTCTGTTTTAGATGAGAGCAATATTGAGGAGTCTCAATTAAAAGATATCACCAAATTTTTTCAATAACTGACTTTTTTGAAAATGTTAATGTTAATCACCTTGAGTTTTACTTGAGGTGATTTTTTGTTTGGTAGACATTTGTTTTACAGCAATCCAAACCAAAATAAAAGCTAACAATGCAAAACCTGTAAACAATAGAAGCTGCACAATGATGTAGTCAAGAATGCCCAGTATTCCTGATATAAAAAATCCGAAAAAGAGAACTCCTGTATAGATAAGCGCCAAATTATTCTTGCTAAATGTCATGTTTATATGCCTGTGTAATTACTCGGACTGATAGCTTTTAATTCTGTTTTAATCGCATCAGAAACCTCTAAGGTATCAATAAAATTTGAAATAGATTGTTTGTTGATGGTCTCATTGGTTCTTGTTAATCCTTTTAAGGCTTCATAAGGATTTGGATAGGCTTCACGACGCAAAATGGTTTGAATGGCTTCAGCAACCACTGCCCAGTTATTTTCTAAATCCTGAGCAAACTTAGATTCATTTAACAGTAATTTATTCAACCCTTTTAAAGTCGATTTAAAACCGATCAATGTGTGGCCAAAAGGAACGCCTACATTACGTAAAACAGTACTGTCAGTTAAATCCCTTTGTAATCTTGAAATGGGAAGCTTAGCCGATAAATGTTCAAAAACAGCATTCGCAAGACCTAAGTTTCCTTCAGAGTTTTCAAAATCTATCGGATTAACTTTATGAGGCATAGCGCTACTTCCTACTTCACCTTTTTTAATTTTTTGCTTAAAATAATCCATCGATACATACGTCCAGATGTCACGATCTAAATCTATAAGTATCGTGTTGATGCGTTTTAAAGTATCGAACAAGGCAGCCATGTGATCGTAATGTTCAATTTGAGTCGTAGGAAACGAATGTTGTAAACCCAATTTCTCTTGAATAAACTGTGTTCCGAAAGCTTTCCAGTCTATGTCTGGGTAAGCCACTTTATGTGCATTAAAGTTACCGGTTGCGCCTCCAAATTTTGCAGCACTTGGCACATCATCTAATAAATTGAACTGCTCTTCTAAACGCACAACAAAGACTTCTATTTCTTTTCCTAATCTTGTAGGAGACGCAGGTTGACCATGTGTTCTGGCTAACATTGGAATAGCGCTCCATTCTTCAGCAAGTGCTTTGAGTTTTTTCAATACTTCAAAAAATTCAGGCACATAAACGTCATTCATAGCCTCTTTAATACTTAAAGGAATGGCTGTGTTATTGATGTCCTGTGAGGTTAATCCGAAATGAATAAATTCTTTATATTTTGAGAGATTTAAGGTGTCAAATTGTTCTTTTATAAAATATTCAACAGCTTTAACATCGTGATTGGTAACAGCTTCAATGTCTTTTATAGCTTGCGCATCTTGTGAAGTAAAATCAGTGTAAATTTTTCTTAAGTCTTCAAAAACCGACGTGTCAATATCTGAAAGTTGAGGTAATTTCAATTCGCATAAGGCAATAAAATATTCAATCTCTACTAAAACACGATATTTTATAAGCGCTTCTTCAGAAAAATAAGGCGCCAGTTTTTCTACTTTATTTCGGTAGCGACCATCTATAGGAGAGATGGCATTTAATGATGATATTGACATTGGTTATGTGGTTTTTTCAACTAAAACTGTAAGTTGGCAAAGATAATTGTTTTCGTTGGAAGCATGGCATAACTCATTGCAAGTTTTTTAACTTTTCTTAAATTTGTAGGTATAAGTTTTCTACTTTTACAAGCGTT
>JAAEZL010000213.1 GCA_018222875.1 Algicola sp. | reverse complement strand
GGTGAACAATATCGTGAGTGTCGTCAATATCTAGTTGTGTGATAAACCGACTTTTTTCTCCTCCGTTTAAAACATCAGGTTCAGTATTGTAAATAATATGAATGTCTTTTGCTCTTTGTAAAAGTCTGTAAAAATGATAGGTGTAAACAGCATCTTTTTCTTTGTAAGTAGGCATTTCGTTTTCGAGTTTTACATCAAACGGAATAAAAGAATTGTTGCTTTTACCTGCTGGTAAAACACCTTCATTAACTGATGTGATAATGACAGTTTCAAAGTCAAGAACTCTAGATTCTAACATTCCCATAATTTGAAGACCTTTAAGAGGTTCGCCTTTAAAATCGAGAGTTTCACTCTTTAAGAGCTCTTTATATAATCCGAAGAGAACAGATATGCTGTTAACGTATGAATAGGTTTCGTTTAGAGTTTGTAGCTCATTAAAAACCACATTAAAGCGGTATAAATATTCTAATGCCAGTAAATTTTCAGTTTTATTTTTATCGAGAGTGTTTTTTATTTCGAGTATTAATAAAGCACATTTTTTTAATGCTAAATCTGAATTGTTTTGCCATGAACCAAATAGTAAATCAATAAGTTCTGATTTGGTTTCGGCAAGTGTTTTTAGTTTTTCTGTAGATAAATAACTTATATTATTTTGCTGTATATCGTAAATAATTTGATCTGATATGTTCTTATTTTCAGTTTTGAAAAGTGGCTTAATAAACTGATTTGATAAAATGGACACAATATCTTTATAGTAAATCGAATTAGAGTCTGATTTATGCATTTTGAATAAATCTTCAAACAATGACGCCATAGGGATGCTTCCCAAAGGCAAACCCATAGTAATATTTATGGGTCCGATATCTTTAGGAATTGAATTCAATAACGGAATTAGCAAAGACTCATCTCCTAAAACAATAGCAGTATGCTCAAAGGATGTATTCTGTTTTTTAAGGGTTGATAATAATTCACCTACATATTTAATTTGTCCAATATTTTTAGGTGTGCCAATACAATTTATGTTTTTATCAGAAGTGTAATGTTTAGATAACCAGTTAAAATGCTCTTTATTAAAGTAATGCCATTGCGATTTGTGTGCTCTTATAAACAAACCAGCGTCATGGACAGGATCTTCAACAAATTTAGCGTCTATATCCCAATAGATGCTTGCCATGTTTTGCTGAAGGAGTTCCTGTATGATAAGTTCTTCAGCTTTATTTAATGCGTTAAAACCTACAAAGACATAGTTTTCATTAGCTTTTGAAGCGATAAATTGCTCAAGGTTTTCAATAGCTTCTCTGTAAACCAAACCTTGATATCCCTTTTTATCTTGTATTAACTGAAGGTTTAATTCGGAATAAAATAGTTTTAAACGATTCCAGAATGCCAGGTAATTTTTTATATAGGTTGTTTGATTTTCTTCAATTGACCAATGATGCAGTTCAATTTCTTTAATAGCGTTCAGATAATCGAAGATTTTTTCTGGTGGAACAAGATAGCGATCAATCTCATTAAAATCCTGAAGCAAGATTTGAGACCATTTTGAAAACGTATCGAAAGGCTCAACCTGATCTTTTGGTGTGTGTTTTAGATACACCTTGTAGAACTCAAAAAGAAGTTCAGTATTGTTGGCATATTTAAGGTCGGAAAGCGTTTCTACAAATTCTTCGATAGAGAGAATTTTAGGTGCAAAAATGTTTGTTTTAAGTTGTTTGGCAATATGACTCTTTAAAAAAACACCAGCCCTTTTACTTGGTAAAATAAATGTTAATTTAGAGAAATCTTCATTTTTTTTTTGAAGATCGAGAACGACGTCATTTATGAAACTTACCATAGTATAAAAATAAAAAACGCTCCGAATTTCGGAGCGTTTTTTAAAACTTATTTGTGATGTTTAATAAAACTTATTTTTTAAGTTTTACTTCAACACGTCTGTTATTAGCTTTTCCTGCTCTTGTTTTGTTGGTGTCGATTGGATATTCTTCACCAAAACCTTTTGCAGTTAATCTGTCAGCGTCAATACCATTAGCAATTAAGTAATCTCTTACCGCATTAGCTCTTCTTTCAGATAATATCTGGTTTGATGATTTAGCACCATCACTGTCAGTATGACCTTCTATAGAGAAACTAGCTCTTGGATATTCTTTAAAGATAGCAGTCATTGCTTGTAATACAGCATCAGTTTCTGTTTTGAAAGACGCTTTACCTGAGTTGAATAAGATAGTTCTAGCATAGCTATTTAACTCTTCCATTACTTCAGCAGTAGGATTAACTTCTGGACAACCATTGTTAGCTACAGTTCCAGCTTCGTTAGGACATTTATCATCTTTGTCTAATACACCGTCACCATCAGTATCTGGCCAAGGACATCCTTTGTTTGCAGAAGGACCTGCTTCGTTAGGACAATCATCAGCATTATCAGCTACACCATCATTATCAGCATCTGGACAACCGTTAAGAGCTGCAAGACCTGCTACTGTTGGACAATCATCATTTTTATCAGCTACACCATCTCCGTCAGAATCAGGGCAACCGTTAAATTCAGCTAAACCAGCTTCATTAGGACAATCATCTTTAGCATCTTCGATACCATCATTGTCAGAATCTGGACAACCGTTGAATGCTGCTAAACCAGGAACATCTGGACAAGCATCGTTTTTGTCATAGATACCATCAGAATCAGTGTCTTTTCCACCAAACTTAACTGAGATACCCATTGAGTGTTGCCAGTGATCTTCTAAATAATCTTCAAAAGCAGTTTTATAAGTTGTTTGAGCTGTTAAAGCGATGTTATCACTAAACCAGTAGTTGATACCTAAAGTTCCATTTACAGTACCTGCACCAATTTCATCAACCCAAGTGTAACCACCACCAACACCTAAGTAAGGGTCAACGCTGTTAGACTTTAAAATGTTCATGAAACTGTAAGAAACTGTACCATCTACAGCATAGTATGATAAGTTATCAACTTTAGTATCTCCAAATTTAGAGATCTCGTTAATAGAACCTGTCGCTGTTAAGCTGAAACCTGAACTTAAGTATCTAGAAACAGATACTGTTGATAAAGAAGGAATGATATTCCAGTGATCTTCTAAGTTAAAAAATTCGTCAAGGAATTCACCTCTTGGAGCTTCTTCTCCAACAGGATAAAGGTCAACCGCATTTACACCAATACTAATTTTCCAAGGGTTGTTTTCATCTTGTGCATTAGCATTGAAGCTTAAAGCAAGCAACAAAACGAAAAATAATCTGCTAAGATTTTTCATATTCTAATAATTTTAATTTTAAGTGTTATAAGTGTTAATTCTAAGCAAAAGTAAGTTGTTAAATTTTATTAACAAAGACAAATATATAAAAATATTGATTAGTTGCATTAAATTTAGGGAGTTTGGACTCAATTTAAATAATATTTAGACGTTTTCCAACTTTTATAAAGGCCTCAATTGCTTTATCTAAATGAATTTTTTTGTGAGCTGCCGAAAGC
>JAAEZL010000010.1:43513-45187 GCA_018222875.1 Algicola sp. | reverse complement strand
ATAGGTTCTCGATACGACTCTCCTGCGTCGAATCACTCGAACTGACGCTAACTATTTAATTAAACTCGTCACTTCGAGTGAATTGTGAAGCATGAGCAATTTATATCGAGAAGCGTTTAAACTATTCCAAAGTTGTCGCAACCTTATACACCTTACCATGTTCAAAGACAATCAGTAATTGTTCCCGTTTGGATTCAAAAAAAGTTGGTGGATTTCCTAAACGATATAAGAAGACTTCTTTTTCGGCTGATGCACTTGAACTAGGTGTTCCTAAAAGTTGAATAACTTCCGTTTTAGATTTATCCATGAGCAGTTGAGACTCAATCATATCATCAACCATTTGATAGCGTCTGGTTGGTTCGCTTCGCCATTTGTGTTCGTCAAATCGCTCTTCAAACAGATAAATTAAAGAGGTGGTAATTACAAAAGCTGCAAATAAAAACAAGCCAATCTTATCATTTCGTTTGAGCTTAAATAAATTCATCTTTTATCCTACAATATTGACAATTTTTCCCGGAACTATAATCACTTTTTTAGGTGTTCGTCCATCGAGTTGTGCTATGGTTTTTTCGTGAGCCATAACTGTTTTCTCGATGTCTTCCTTACTCATATCCAGTGGCAATTCTAAGGTAAAACGCATTTTACCATTAAATGATATTGGATAATTCTTACTGCTTTCAACCAGATGCTTGTCTTCAAACTTCGGAAAAGTAGCCGTTGAAATTGAGGTATCATTACCTAATTTATGCCATAATTCTTCAGCAATATGAGGTGCATAAGGTGAAATCAAAACCAGTAAAGGTTCAAGAATGGCTTTGCTCGTACATTTTTGAGCGGTTAACTCATTTACAGCAATCATAAAGGTGGAAACCGACGTATTAAACGAGAAGTTCTCGATGTCTTCTTCGACTTTCTTAATCGTTTTATGAAGTGTTTTTAGGTTGTCTTTTGTTGGCTCAGCATCATTGACATTTAAACCACTGTCACCAACATAGAGTTTCCAGAGTTTTTTAAGGAAGCCATGCACTCCTGTAATACCAGCAGTATTCCACGGCTTTGCTTGTTCTAAAGGCCCTAAAAACATTTCGTACAGACGTAAGCTGTCTGCGCCATATTGCTCGCAAATGTTGTCTGGATTGACGACGTTGTATTTGGACTTAGACATTTTTTCAACTTCGCGACTAACTTTGTAAACACCATCTTCTAATATGAATTCGGCATCTTTAAAATCTTCACCAAATTCTTCATCATTTTTTAATCCTTCAATATCTAATTCATCCGAAGCATTAACGTATTGCACTTTTACATGAATAGGGTTAAATGAAAGTTTATCCATATTTACTTCAACCTTGAATCCTTTTTCTTCATATTTAGTTTTTATCAATTCTATTGCAGCCATTAAAGTATTATCATAAATACCTTTGTTAAAGTTTTCAAAAGTTGTTTTAGAAACAAATACATCTGGAAATTTTAATTCGTCTATTCCATATTCATCTGAAATATCTTTTATAACAAATGAATGTAGAAACCTATAAACAAAAGCACTAGTCCCAAGTATCATCCCTTGGTTAATCAGCTTTTTAAACGGTTCTTCTACACCAACAAAGCCTCTGTCTTTCATGAACTTTACCCAGAAGCGAGAATACAATAAATGTCCTGTGGCATGTTCGTTTC
>JAAEZL010000010.1:28862-43503 GCA_018222875.1 Algicola sp. | reverse complement strand
CCTATATATAAATCGACATTTTCCCAGTAGTTTAAAGCCTCTTCACTTGCAAAGGCTTCGTTACGTTTGCTTTCCCTGCCTGCCGATAGACCAGGTTCCATATATCTGAAGAAATACCAAGAACTTCCTGCCCAACCTGGCATGGTGTTGAGTTCTAATGGATACACTCCGTTGTCTTCTGTGGATTCCGCATCAAGTGCGGAATGACAAAGATCATTACTGACTACTGTATTTGTATTCGTGTCCCAAGCCCAAACATCGGCACGACCTAAAGGTGGTTCGCCTTCTTCGGTTGGTAAATATTTTTCCACTTCTGGTAAAACGATTGGCAAATGTGCTTTGTCAATCATTTGTGGTTTTCCGTTGACATAATACACTGGAAACGGTTCGCCCCAATATCGTTGTCGGCTAAACACTGCATCACGCAATCTGTAATTGGTTTTACCTTCGCCTTGACCTAATTTTTCAAGTTCGTAAATGGCAGTTTTAGTTGCCTTTTTATAATTTAATCCGTTGAGAAAATCGCTATTGGTAATTTTTACATTGTCTTTAGAAGCATAGGCTTCTTCGGAAATATCGACACCTTCAAAAATATTTGGAATCGGAATATCAAAATGCTTTGCAAAATCGTAATCACGTTGATCACCACAAGGTACAGACATGACTGCTCCTGTTCCGTAACCAGCTAATACGTAATCACCAATCCAGATTGGAATAGGCTCTTTTGAAAACGGATGTTCAGCATAAGCTCCAGTAAAAGCACCTGAAATGGTTTTTACATCTGCCATACGATCGCGTTCACTGCGTTTTGCTGTGGCTTCAATATAAGATTCAACTTCAGCTTTTTGCGCTTCCGTTGTTATTTTTGACACGAGTTCGTGCTCTGGAGCTAAGGTCATAAATGAGACTCCGAAAATGGTATCAGGTCGTGTTGTGAAGACTTCTATTTCCCATCCTGAATCCTTCCCTAAGGGAAGGGCTTTCTCACTGTTATCTGATTCTCTTTGTATTAGTTCTTTTGATATTTCTGCTAAAACTTCTTCAATATTGGTTAACACCTTTGCATTTGAAAAACGTATGACTTTATAGCCATCATTTTCTAATCTTTCAGTACGTAATGCATCTGCTTCGACTTGATTCTTATGGATTTCTCCATCAACTTCTATAATTAATTTCTTATCTAAACAAACAAAATCAACAATAAAATCATTTATTAAATGTTGTTGTCTAAATTTTGCATTCAGTTGCTTTCCTTTCAATTGAGACCATAAAATTGACTCAGCTGGTGTTGGATTTGCACGCATTTCTTTAGCTCTCTCAATAAGCAAATGAGAATTATTCCCTCCAGTCATGTACCCATACTGTTTTACTCCCTTTCCTCCGGAAAGGGTTGGGGATAGGACTTTAAACGTAACACTGGCACCAACCGATTTTCCAATCCAGTTGCGCTGACTTTCTTTAAGTGAATCTGTCCAGTCAATCGTTTCTAAACCTTGAAGCAAACGTTCAGCATAAGCTGAAATGCGCATACTCCATTGTGTCATTTTCTTTCTAATTACAGGATGACCACCACGTTCTGAAACTCCATTTACAATTTCGTCATTTGCCAAAACGGTTCCCAAAGCAGGACACCAGTTCACTTCAGTTTCAGCCAAATAAGTCAGTCTGTATTTTAATAATACATCTTGCTGTTCTTCCGAAGAAAATCCGTTCCAGTCTTCAGCAGAAAATAATTCCACATCATCATCACATGCAGCATTAATTCTAGAATTTCCTTCAGCTTCAAACACAGAAATCAATTCTGAAATCGGTCTAGCCATATCAGAATCTTTACAATAATACGATTCAAATAACTGAATGAAAATCCATTGCGTCCATTTATAATATTCAGGATTACTCGTACGCACTTCTCTGCTCCAATCGAATGAAAATCCGATTTGATCCAGTTGACGACGATACGTTTTGATATTCGTTTCAGTTGTAATGGCTGGATGCTGACCCGTTTGAATGGCATATTGCTCAGCAGGCAAGCCAAAGCTATCATAACCTTGAGGATGCAATACGTTAAAACCTTTGTGACGTTTGTAACGCGCATAAATATCACTTGCAATATAACCTAAGGGATGACCAACATGTAATCCTGCTCCACTTGGATAAGGGAACATATCTAAAACATAATATTTAGGCTTTTCGCTGTTGTTTTCAGCTTTAAACGTCTGGTGGTCTGCCCAATATTTTTGCCATTTGGCTTCAATCTCGTTAAAATGATATTGCATTTGTATGATTTTATTCTTTTTAACCTTTCGACTGCGCTCAAGGAGACAGCAGTATATAATTTCAAAAGTTATATATAATTATAAATTGAAAACTTCAGCAACTAACTCCTATTTACTAGAGCCTTATTACTTTTTTAAAGGCACAAATTTAACTGTATTACAACACAATTAAAAGTTTAAGCGTTCTAAACATTATACAAAGCATTTTCTTTTATATTTTTACACCATCAATGCCACTATCATATGAGTTCATCTTTTGACAGATATCAAAAACGAAAATTAATTACGTCATACTTTTCAGTTGTAATAAGTATTGCATTAGTCCTGTTTTTATTGGGCTGTTTGGGTTTACTCGTATTGAATGCTAAAAAAGTAGCTGATCATTTTAGAGAACAAGTAGTGGTTACCATTTACTTAAACGACTCAGCAAAACAAGTTGAAGTTGACCAGCTGGAGAAGAGTCTTGCAATGGCTGAATATACCAAATCGACAGAATATGTTTCAAAAGAGCAAGCTGCAGAGCTGATGAAAGCTGAAACTGGTGAGGATTTTATGGATTTTGTTGGTTATAATCCGTTGCAAAATTCTATTGATGTTTATCTGAAGGCTGATTTCGTCACCAATGAAACCCTTGATGGTATTACTGAAGAATTAGCCAATAAAAAGTTTATTGAAGACATCACTTACGATAATGATTTAGTAGAACTCATGAATAACAACGTCAAAAAAATTACGTTTTGGGTATTATTACTAAGTGCTATTTTTACATTAATTGCAGTACTATTGATTAATAGTTCAATTAGGTTAGCTGTGTATTCCAAACGATTTATTATTAAAACCATGCAAATGGTTGGAGCAACTAAAACCTTTATCAGACGACCTTTCGTTTTTAAAAGTGTACAATTAGGAGTTATTGGCGCGATTGTAGCTTTAATAGGAATGGGAATTGTGTTGTATTATATGGACCAGTTTTTTCCAGAACTGGAGTTACTTCAAAAACCAATTTTAGTCGGAAGTTTGTTTGTTGGCATCTTTTTATTAGGTGTCATTATAACCTGGATTAGTACATTTATTGCGACGCAGCGTTTCTTGAATCTGAAAACAGATCAGTTGTACTATTAATATTTAATTAAGAATTTGCTCTGAAAATTCTTTTATATTTACAACATATTTTAATCATGGGAGAACATAAACGCAAAGAGAATTCTAATAACGAATTTATATTCGGAAAGAAAAACTATAAGTTCATGCTTATTGGCTTAGGTTTTATTGCGCTTGGTTTTGTCTTAATGTCTGGAGGCGGAAGTGATGATCCTAATGTATTTGATCCATCAATCTTCAGTTGGAGACGAATTCGATTGGCTCCTGCGATGGTTTTAATTGGCTTTGGAATTCAGGTGTATGCTATTTTATTAAACCCGAACAAAGATTCAAAATCTGAATCATAAATTTCACTTCTTTTTAGCTTTTCGTGTTTCTATTTTGATATTTTTGCCTCATGGATATCATCGATTCAATCATATTAGGAATTATTCAAGGACTCACTGAATTTCTACCAGTATCTTCAAGTGGTCATTTAGAATTAGGCAAAGCCATTCTTGGTGACGAATCTATTCCAAAAGAAAGTTTATTATTTACAGTGGTCTTGCATTTTGCAACAGCGTTAAGTACCATCGTTGTCTTTAGAAAAGATGTCTGGAGTATTTTGAAAGGTGTTTTGAAATTTCAATGGAATGAAGACTTACAATTTGCCTCTAAAATTGCAGTTTCTATGTTGCCTGCTGCTATAATTGGATACACTTATGAAAGTGAGTTATCAAGATTATTCGGCGGAAATATTAAGCTTGTTGGTTTCATGTTAATTCTAACCGCTTTACTATTGTACCTAGCAGATAAAGCCAAAAACACCTCAAAAAACATTTCTTTTAAAAACGCCATTGTCATTGGTTTTGCGCAAGCCATTGCCATGCTTCCTGGAATTTCACGTTCTGGAGCAACAATTTCAACGTCTGTTTTACTCGGAAATGATAAAACGAAAGCTGCACGTTTTTCGTTTTTAATGGTTGTTCCGCTTATCTTCGGAAAAATAGCTAAAGATATTATTGGTGGTGAACTCACTTATGATAGCGGAAATTTTTTATCGCTAAGCATAGGATTTATAGCTGCCTTCATTTCAGGATTGTTTGCCTGTACCTGGATGATTAGTTTGGTCAAAAAAAGTAAACTTATCTACTTCTCAATTTACTGCGTGATTGTTGGTTCAATTGCAATTTATATCGCTTCAAATTAACACTATGCTCAAAGCTGAAGACTATCAAAACGGACAGATTTTACTTATTGACAAGCCATTGACATGGACGTCCTTTCAGGCCGTTAACAAATTGCGCTGGGAAATACGACAAGCCTTCAACATAAAAAAAATTAAAGTTGGTCATGCTGGAACGCTCGATCCTTTAGCTACCGGATTACTCATTATTTGTACTGGTAAAATGACCAAACAAATCAATACGTTTCAAGGTCAGGATAAAGAATACACAGGAACCTTTGTTATTGGCAGCACAACACCTTCTTACGATTTGGAAACAGATATCAGTGAAAGGTTTCCAACAGCACATATTACTGAAGACCTCATTCATATGACCACAAAACAATTTATGGGAACCATTGAACAATTTCCTCCTGTGTTTTCAGCCATAAAGAAAGATGGAAAACGTCTCTACGAATTTGCAAGAGCTGGTGAAGCCGTTGAGATAAAACCACGAACCGTTAGTATTTCAGAATTTGAAATCACAACCATTGAAGGTCAAAACATTAACTTTAGAGTGGTTTGCAGCAAAGGCACTTACATCAGATCTTTGGCTCACGATTTTGGAAAAGCACTGAATTCTGGTGCGCATCTTTCTGCATTAAGACGAACAAAAATTGGTGAATTTCATGTTGATGATGCTGTGTCTCCTGAAGATTTTATTGCAAAACTATCTTAAGTTTCCTGGACTTTAAGTATTGTATTTGAATTGCTTTTAATCTATTTTAGCTATTTTAACGTATATCCTATACAAACCAAAACTAAATAGTAACCTGTTTGAATTTCTTAGATAAACATAAAGCATTACTTATTACAGCCATGATTTCGGGAATTGTACTTCTTGCCATGTTTAGTCTCCATATCAAACAAGCTGCTGAATTTATCTCTGAAAGTTATTACGAAATTGAGCCTCAAACCATAGAAGAATTACAAGCCTTAGAAGAACAGCTTAAAGCTGAAGAAGCAGCTAAATCAACAACTAACGAAGCTTTTAATGAAGACCAGGAGTTTAAAGAGATGATGAAAAATTTCAAATCGATGGCTTCTAACGACTTTGAAAAAGCGCCTGAAACAGAAGAAAATGTCACTGAAGAAACTTCAGAAACACCAGATGATGTGCAAACTTCTAATTCTAACCTTAACAGTTCTAAAGCTTATGCTGTGAAAGAAAACGAACGACAATCCTTCAATAAAGCTAATGATATTTTGGCTATGCATTCTTCAAAGAAAACAGACAAGGATATTAAATCTAATAAAAGTAGCAGTGTGTCTTTTTCGCTTAAAAACAGAGAGAAAGTAAAATTACCTCCTCCAGTTTATCTCTGTGAAGTTACTGGAAAAATTGTCGTAAATATTACTGTGAATTCAAATGGTTTAGTTACTGACACCTATATCAATTCCTCATCATCTTCAGATAATCAGTGCTTAATTGATCACGCTTTAGAGTATGCTGAAAATGCTATTTTTTCGTCTGATGCTAAAACAAAAAGTCAGATTGGCTCTATTACGTATTATTTTAAAGGAAAAAATTGATGTTCTTTTTCAAGATAAAAACCTTTAGACTGCACTAAAGGGTGACAAAAGCTTTTTATTAGCTTAATCCTAGTAATGTCATTATATCATTAATAATATTCTGTCCTTTATCTTTATTGTACCAAACCTGCAAGTCTTCCTTAAATTCAGGAGTTAATGCTCCATGTTTTGCTTTATAATCGTTTACCAGTTGTGTCGCTTCACTTGGTCTCGGACCAAACGTATTTATAACGTCTCCTGTTGCATTATCAATCATAATTAACTTGGCTATTGCTCGTCCGCCATTCGTTAAAAACTGATCCATTAAAGCTTCGTTTTCATCTCTCAGCACTAATTTCAAATCGATTTGATCTGAAAGTTCAGCAAGTTTATTCAGCACAGGAACTACATGAGCAGCATCACCACACCAGCTTTCTGTAATTACAAGCCAGGTCATGTTTCCTTTAAAATTTTGAACCTTGTTTTTAATGGTATCGGAAATTTTAATGGTTTTATCCCAACGTTTCATTCGTCGGTCATTTAACGTCGTATAATTTACTAAAGCTTCTGTTTTTTCATGTCCGGTAGTAGATTCTTTTTCGACTAAATCACGTACCAGGTCACGATAATTTTCATACGACATCGCTTTCTTTAAACTTTCGCTTATAATGTCTTTTACTGATATATCTTCCAATGTTGTCATACTATTTTAGTGTGCAATTTAAATGAAACCTTATTAACAAAAGATGACTAAAATCATAAAATTAAAATCATTCATCGTATCATTAAACCATAAGACGAACAATTACATAAAAACTTACTATTTTTAAAGTTCAATACTATGTTATGAAAACACACAAATGTGGTTGGTGTCTTGGCGATGATTTATACGAAGCCTATCATGACAAAGAATGGGGAGTTCCTGTTCGCGATGATGACACCTTATTTGAATTTTTAATTCTGGAAACCTTTCAGGCAGGTTTGAGCTGGATTACTGTTTTAAAGAAGCGTGAAAATTTCAGAAAAGCATTCGACAATTTTGATTATAAGAAAATTGCAACCTACAATCAGAATAAGATAGATTCTCTGTTGCAAAACGAAGGCATCATCAGGAATAAATTAAAGGTGAAAGCCACCATAACAAACGCTCAGGCATTTATGACTATTCAGAAAGAGTTTGGTTCATTTTCAAAATACATTTGGGATTTTGTTGATGGTAAGCCTGTAAAAAATGCGTTGCAACATTATAAAGATGCTCCTGCAAACACAGCACTGAGCGATGCTATTAGTAAAGATTTAAAAAAACGAGGCTTTAAATTTGTAGGCTCAACAGTGATTTACGCACATATGCAAGCCACAGGAATGGTAAACGATCATGAAGTTAATTGTTTTAGATATGGTGAAGTATAGCTACAAAATTCTCTTATTTTTTTTATTTTCGGTAAGCCTTTCAGCACAAACTAAAAATGAAAAGGAATCTCGTATACAATTATCTGAGTTTCCTGAGAATGCTCAAATATTAATTCAGCCAATTATTAGTGATGTAAGACGCATTAAGCATTACAAAGAAATTGATGGTGAGTATGTAAGTTTTGAAAGTAAATTCAAGTATAAAAAATATTGGTATAGCGTTGAGTTTAGTCGGTTGGGTATTCTAGAAGATATTGAGGTGGAAATCAAAGAACGCAATCTGGAAAGCATTATAAGTAAGACAATAAACTTGTATTTAAAAGAAAACTTTATTAAATATGATATTATTAAGATTCAGGAACAATATGTTGCAGATAGTTCAACTGAAGATACTAGCTTTTTAAAATCAGTTTTAGAAAACAGGAATGTTCTAAATTCCAATTATGAACTAATAATTGCTGTAAAATCTTCAGAAGACTGGCAGCTAAAAGAAATGACATTTGGTCCTAAAGGTGAGTTTTTAAGTTCACGCAACATACAACAAGGCAGTTATGAATACATTTTATACTAAATTACTAGTTATTTGTCTTGTATTTGTAACAATAAGCCTCAAAGCACAAGACAAAACTGAAGTTTTTAACGAGAATGAATTTGCCTTACGACACAATTTCAATAACTCATATAGTGTTAATTTTGAATTAAGTAATCGTGCATTTCTATACACCAATAATGATATTCTGTATAAAATGCGCCAAGTTGAATTCAGTCATTTTTCGGCATTTAATCTAAACCTAAGACATAGTATTGCTTTAGGTATCATGTTCAGAAATCGTGATATGTTTGAGGATTCCAGTAATGAAATCAGAGTCACACAACAATACAACCGAAAGTCTCTGTTTAAAACTATACGTTTTGGTCATCGTTTAAGAAGTGAGCAACGTTTTTATGATAATTATACAGCGTTCAGATTCAGATACAGATTAGCAATCGATATTCCGCTACAAGGGTTAAAACTTGATGTTGGCGAAACCTATGTATTGATTACAAATGAAGGCCTTCTTACAAGTGCAAAAATCAACAAACCTGAATTGGAATATCGTATCTCACCATCCATAGGGATTTTACTATCTGAAGATTTAAATCTTGAGTTTGGTATTGAGTTACGGTTAGATAAACTCAATTTAAAAACCGAAGAAAGTATTTTTTTAAATACATCTGTAGAACTAAAAATTTAACTTAAATACTTCAGAAACTCGTCTCTAGGCATTTCTTCAGCACCTAAACTTTCAAGGTGATTTGTATAAATCTGACAGTCTATTAATTTGTAATTGGTATTTTGAATAAACGAAATAAATGCAACTTTACTGGCATTACTCACCTTGCTAAACATACTTTCACCACAAAACACACCATTATTTAAGTCGATTCCATACAAACCTCCTACGAGTTCATCCTCCAGCCAAACTTCAACAGATTTTGCGATGCCAAGCTCATGCAGTTCTATATAGGCGTTTACGATATCTTTGGTAATCCAGGTTCCTTTTTGGCCGTTTCGTTTTATTTTGGAACAGTTACTTATAACACCTTCAAAATCTTTATTAACTGTAATTTTAAAGTCAGAATTACGCATGACCTGCTTCATGCTTTTTGAGATTTTTAGGCGCTCTGGAAATAGCACAAAACGAGGATCAGGAGACCACCATAAAATGGGTTGATCATCATCAAACCAGGGAAATATACCAAGTGAATATGCTAAAACTAATCGCTCAGGAGACAAATCTCCGCCATAAGCCAGCAGTCCATCTTTACTGGCTTTAGACACATTTGGAAATGTAAGGTCTTTACTTAAAAACTCCATGTGAAACGACATATAATTTCTGTAATTAAAATACAAAAAAAAGACTTCAATAGTTTATTGAAGTCTTAGATTTTAACCGTTTATAGCTTTTTAAAAAGGAAGATCGTCATGATCTTCTTCATTTAAATTGGTTGCTGGTTCAAATGCTTCAGCAGGAGCTACTGGTGGCATATTATCTGCACCAGCCTGAAGATTTTCAATTCTCCAACCTTGCACAGAGTTAAAATATTTAGTTTCTCCTTGTGGATTGACCCATTCTCTACCTCTTAAGTTGATGTTTACTTTTACACCCTGACCAACTTGATAATTGTTTAATAAATCTGTTTTGTCCTGAACAAATTCAATCAAAATATGTTGTGGATATTGCTCTTCAGTTGTCACTACCAATTCTCTCTTTCTAAAACCATTGCTACCAAAGGTTTGTGTTTCGCCAATCATTTTGATTTTTCCTTGTACTTCCATTCTCGTAATACTTATAATTAATTTATGTTATTGTTTTTTATGATAATAATAGTTTCCATGCACTATTAACATCGCCATAGCTTAAATAATTTCTAGCTATTTTATGTTTCTGCCTGTGAGACATCTCTCTTATATTAGGATAACGTTCACTTACATTATCTATAAACGCTTCAACTTCTTTTTTTGATGGCAATTCTTCAATATTACCCAACATTCCTAAGTCATTTCCAGTTAAAATCATACTATTCTTAACTTCATTAGGCATAGCATCAACTCCTATTCCTAATGTTAACAATGGCTTCGGAATTTCAAAAAATCCTTTTTTTGCTCTGTTGTAATAATTACCTCCAGCTCTTGCAACTAGATCTAATTTTTCCTGAATTATAATATCCTTATCATCCATTACAGAATCGTCAATATGAAATTTCACAACTTCACATATAATCAAGTTTCCGGCTCCTCCTTCGGTTCCTAACTCGATAATATCGTTCACTCTGCATTCAAACTGCACAGGAGATTCGGCAACTCTAAAGGGTTTCACTTCGTCAGATTCTAACATGGTTAAACCTGACTTTTCAAACTCATTAACACCTTTTCCGTATTCTGTACTACTCAAAGACATCTGCTGAACAATATCATAATTTACCACATTAATAACGACTTCTTTAGTGGCTTTTGCATTTTCTAAAGTATGCTTTGTTGTGTTATTTCTAACACGACGTGCAGGTGAAAATATTAATATTGGAGGATTAGAACTAAATACGTTAAAATAACTGAAAGGTGACAAATTGGGATTACCATCAGCATCAATAGTACTCGCAAAAGCTATTGGTCTTGGTGCTACAGCACTCAATAAATACCCATGCAATCTTGCTGTTGAAATATGTTTTGGATCAAAAGATGCCATCTGATTTTTCAGTTTTATTGACTAAGACTGCAAATGTAAACATAATGCTAAAGGTATGAAAATGATTTGCTTGCTTGTTAAGACAATATTATTAACAGATTTACATTATATTTAAAATTCAAAATCAGACTTGATGGCTCAAACCATAAACAGAAACATCACCCGATGGATTGCCATTGTGGCTTCATTTATTGTTATATCGCTTATTCTCTGGAATACCTATGTGTTTTTTCAACATTTTAAAGCTGAAGAACGGACCAAAATGGAAAACTGGTCGTTTGCTCAGAAAACATTTATAGAATCCATTGGTGATGCTGAAATTGAAATGACGTCCAGAATCATTGAAAGCAATACAACAACACCAATGATCTTGATAGATCCCAATGATCAGGTGATAAGTTACAGAAATATTGACACCCTAAAGGCAGCTGAATCAAAGAAATATCTAGAAAAACTTAAAGCCACTTTCAAAAATGAAAATGCGCCAATTCCTGTTCCTTATGTAATCAATGGCGAAACTTATGTGAGCACTATTTATTACGGAAACTCACCTTTACTCAATAAACTAAAATATTATCCTTTAGCGCTTTTGTTAATCATTTTTCTTTTTGCAGCAGTAGCTTATTTCTTTTATAAAAGTTCAAAAACTGCCGATCAGAATAAATTATGGACAGGTATGGCGAAGGAAACAGCACATCAAATTGGCACACCATTATCATCGCTTGTTGGGTGGACAGAAATTTTACGTTCTGAACAAGTTAATCCTGATTATTTGGTTGAAATAGAAAAAGACATTTCCAGATTGCAAACCATTACAGA
Organism: Algicola sp.; assembly: GCA_018222875.1. Lineage (GTDB taxonomy): Bacteria > Bacteroidota > Bacteroidia > Flavobacteriales > Flavobacteriaceae > Psychroserpens. Next base: position 31,954 of record JAAEZL010000010.1, on the reverse strand, counting down.
CCGTTTCAGCAAAATTGGTTCTGTACCTAAACTTGAAAAAGCAGATGTTGTTAGAGAAACTTTAGACTCGTATGAATATTTAAAAGCACGTTCCTCAAAACTGATTGATTTTGAAATTTCAGTTCCAGATGATGTGATTATGGTAGATCTCAATAGGCAACTTTATAGCTGGACGATTGAAAATTTAGTAAAAAATGCGATTGATGCTATGAAAGGGAAAGGACAATTAAAGATTGCTATTACTCATGATGATAAATGTGTAAACATTCAGGTATCAGATACAGGAAAAGGGATTACAAAACAGAATTTTAATAGCATTTTTCAACCTGGTTATACCAGTAAAAAGCGTGGTTGGGGTTTAGGCTTGTCTTTAGCTAAACGTATTATTGAAGATTATCACAATGGTAAAATAAAAGTACTTAACTCTGAAGTTGGCAAAGGAACAACCATGCAGATTTCATTAAAATTATTGTCTTAACTTTATGATATGAAAACCCAACAATTTTTCACTTTAAAGGAGGTTCAGCTTAATAATAATTGTCCGGAATGCTATTCAAATGAAGGATTAGAACTGACGTTCAAGCAAAGGCTTGTTGAAAATCTATTTTATAAAGCCATCACTCAAGATACTATTTATGAGATGCACTGTAATACCTGTGATACTGATATTTTTCCTGTGCGATGGACCGATGATATTGAGCAGGTTGTTGACTATCAAAAACGAGCTGTAACACCAAAGTCTAAATCTTTAAAACTTAAAAAAGCGGGTTGGGTTTTTATAATTGTTGATGTACTCCTGTTTGTTATTGTCATGCTTTTTGTTACTGGAGTTTTATCTATTTAGCTATAAATACGAAGCAATTTTATCGGCAATTAACTGAAATTCCTCTTTGTCTAATGTTGTTTTACTTATAAACCGAGCATCTTCCATGGTATTCAAAGGAATTAAATGCACGTGGGCATGAGGCACTTCTAATCCAATCACTGTTAATCCAACACGTTTGCAAGGGATTGCTTTTTCAATAGCGATGGCAACTTGTCTGGAAAACTCTAAAAGGCCATGATAGGATTTTTCATCTAAATCGAATAGTTTGTCAACTTCCTTCTTTGGAATGCAAAGTGTATGTCCCTTAGCATTCGGATTGATATCTAAAAATGCTAAATAATCTTCAGTTTCAGCTACTTTATAACTTGGGATTTCGCCAGTAATTATTTTTGTGAAGATAGATGCCATTATTGAGTGATTTGTTTAGAGTGTATGTAAATATAAAAAAAGATTCCTCTTTTGAAGGAATCTTTTTCTAAGATATAGTAATGAGATTACTGTTTGCGCAATAATCTATTATCTTGAAATTTCTAATACGTCAAATTTCATAACACCATTAGGCACCTGAACTTCTGCAACTTCACCAACAGATTTGCCTAATAAGCCTTTTCCTATAGGTGAATTTACTGAAATTTTACCAGACGCTAAGTCGGCTTCTCCATCTGCAACCAATGTATAGGTCATTTCCATACCATTAGTCTGGTTTTTTATTTTCACTTTAGACAACACCAAAGCTTTTGACGTGTCCATTTGAGATTCATCAATCACTCGTGCTCCAGCTAATGTTTCTTCAAGTTTAGAAATTTTCATTTCCAGCATTCCTTGAGCTTCCTTTGCTGCATCATACTCTGCATTTTCACTCAAATCACCTTTATCTCTCGCTTCTGCAATAGCCTGAGATGCTCTTGGCCGCTCAATATCCTTTAATTGTTTGAGCTCATCTCTCAACTTTTTTAATCCTTCAGCAGTGTAATAAGATACTTTACTCATAATTCATTCGTTTATTAATAAAAAAGATTCCGAAAATATACTTTGACTAAGCTTAGTACAGAAGTTCGGAATAAAAAAATCCCGCTCACACGAGATTTGTTAGACAAAGATACAAAATATTTATTTCAACCTTTAAAATATTGTAAATTGCCAATAAAAAAATTAGCTGATGAAAAAAATCATTTTCGTTTTATCTTTCTTACTCTTAATGACTTGCAAAAAGGATGATGACAACAATATAAACAATTGTAACTTTTTACTCAATGTAGGTGTTAACAGAACCATTAGCCTCAATTTACCGCAATATAGCCAATTGCAATTTGTAACTGAGGTTGCTTATGTTCCTAATGAAGGGAACGCTGGTATTTATGTGATAAATGTTGGTGGAAACTTTAGGGCTTTTGATGCTGCCGATCCCAATCATACGCCAGACACCTGTTCAATTATGAGTCGCGAAGGAACCTTCGTTACCTGTGGATGTTCTGACGAAAATCAATATAATCTTTTAACTGGTTTTTCTCAAGGAGGACAATTACCTTGTGCTTTACAAGAATATCGAGTAACTGCTAATGGATCTGAATTGACAATTACTAATTAAGGATTTTAAAAACTAAAAAAAAGCTCTCAATGATAAAATTGAGAGCTTTTTTTTGGTCTAGGTAAAAGTCTAAAATCGCAACGTTACTCCTAACAAAAAGTTAGTCGTTGCCTGCGGATAAAAACCTGCACCTTCAACGGTTGCTATGGTTCCAGGATTTGTGTAATCATCATCAAATGTAAAATAATAGCCGTTTGACACATACTTTTCATTAAGGATATTGTTTACTAAGCCTGTAAATGTAATGCTCTCAAAAATTGATTTAGGCTCAATAGTATAAGAGATATTGAAATCGTTCACAAAAAAGCTATCCAGTTTTGATAAATCTGCTTCAGTATTGCTCATGAATTGCTCACCAACAAATTTACTTAGTAGTGACATTTGAAGATTCTTAACTGGCTGATATACGATTGCATTTGCTGCTATAAGTTCTGGTGAGAATGCAATATCTGTTTTCCCCAGATTTACCAATTCGCCATCAAAAGATATAATAGTTTCTTTGTTTTTGTTTGAACTTAATGTCATATTAGGCTGCAATGTTAATTTAGAAGACACAGGAATCACAGCTTCTAATTCCAGTCCCAAACGGTAACTTTCTCCACTGTTTGTTCGAATCGGGTTTCCAACACCATCAATATTTCCGGTAAGAACCAGTTGTTCATTATAGACCATCAAATA
>JAAEZL010000010.1:28325-28852 GCA_018222875.1 Algicola sp. | reverse complement strand
ATCAAATACGCATTAGCATTAAAACTAAAATTACCTTTGTTATGACGCCATCCAAACTCAAAATCGTTAAGCTGTTCTGGTTCAATATCTGCATTATTTTCAAAATCATCACGACTTGGTTCTCTGTTCGCTCTGGCATAAGAAAAGTACAAGTCGTTATTGGTATTTAATTCATAAGTAATTCCAGCCTTCGGATTAAAAAATGTATAGTTTTCATCTACGACAAATTGTGTAAGATTAGAATTGATGCCTGATGTTTCATAATTTACATTACGTACTTGTAAATCACCATACAACTGAATTTTATCGTTAAGTCTGAAATTAGCTTTCGTAAATACCGAAACATCATTCTTTTTACCATTGCCTTCATAATAACGATCTCTGATATCGCTTTGACTGGCAAATTCTGCCCAGATAACTTCGCCATAATGGTCACCATCGTAATGACTAAATGAGGTTCCAAAAATCATATCAAGATTATTATTCTTGTAATTTGCGCTGGCATTAAACACATAGAAATCATTATC
>JAAEZL010000010.1:19826-28315 GCA_018222875.1 Algicola sp. | reverse complement strand
ACGCCTTACCAAATCTGTCGTTGTTTGCGGCTGGCCATTGACTGTTAAAGGCTGAAATCCGTAAGTTTCAAAATCGTCATCTTCTCTAAATTGTTCAAAAAAGCCTCGACCATAGGTATAATTCAACCCAATAGTTGTTGACCACATATTATTATAACGTTGGTTCCAGTGCAACTGATAATGATCTTGCTTGTAATCGTCAACTTCACGATCGTAAAACCTGGTGTTTCCATCATCATCTGTATAAATTCCTGCAGGATTAAAGGTTCTGTCATCTATAAGCGTTTGTGCATCAATTCCAAACCAGGATTGATAAGTAACTTCGCTTCCACCAAACGTAATGGCTTTAATTAATGTATTGTCATCAATGTAAGAACCTTGCAAAAAGTAAGATTTTAAATCTGTTGATGCTCTGTCGATATAACCATCTGAAGTAATATTTGATAATCGTCCAGCAATTTCAAAATGTTCGTTTAGCAAGCCTGTACTAAATTTTACTGTATGTTTTCTTGTATTGAAACTTCCGAAGGAATTAGAAATTTCTCCATTTGCCTCTTTTGAAACAGCATCTGTAAGCACGTTTATACTTGCTCCAAAAGCACCTGAACCGTTTGTTGATGTTCCTACACCTCTTTGTAATTGTAAACTTTCGACTGAAGAGGCAAAGTCTCCTAAATTCACCCAGAACGTACCTAGTGATTCAGCATCGTTGTAGGGAATTCCGTTGATTGTGATGTTTGTAGATTGCGAACTAATTCCACGAACCCTAATACCTGTATAACCTATTCCAGCTCCAGCATCGGAAGTGGTAACCACTGAAGGCAAAAAGTTTAATAACACAGGAATATCTTGTCCTAAATTACGCTTTGCAATGTCTTTTTTTGTTACGTTTGAATGTGTGATTGGCGATTTGGCATCTACACGAACGGCTTTAACCAAAACTTCATCAAGCTGTTCAACTTTGGTTGAATCCTGTTCTTTTTCTTGTGAAAAACCTGAAAAGGCGACCATTAAGAATGAAAAAACAAAAAGTAAACTGGTTTGAGATTCCTGCCTTTGCAGGAATGATAAATAATTGAATAAAAATTTCATTACGATTAAATAAAAATAATCGAATAAAAAGAGGTCATTATTCTTGGTTAATAATTAATGTTTTGAACGTTGAGCTATTTCGATACTGAAATGTTAAGTCTTCATTTAAAACTAGAAGTTGTTTATTCTAAAACAAATTCAGATTCAGAAGTAAAAACTAACATTGATAACCTTATCGCACTCGCTAAAAACATCTACTAGATGTTTTCTTAACGTTCGCTTCCTAAACAGCATTACCTGTTCTAGGTTCAATGGGTATGATCTCAGCCGATAATAGGCACCCCTTTTTTGAGAACGCTGCAAAGATAAAATAGATTTATGGATTGCGCATCAATAATCTTTAAATTTTTAATCAGTCTATTTGAGGAGGTTTACGATTGGACTTCTTTTCAGAAAGTTTTCGTTTGTTTGCCAGACGTTTTTTAACGACAGCTTTAGGAATTTTTGTAGGAATTCGTTCTTTGTCTTCAATTAAATTCGTTCTGATTAGTTCTAAAAACCGACTTATAACTGTCGCTTTATTTTTGTGCTGGCTTCTGCTTTCACCACATTGCATTATTAAAACTGAAGCTTTGGTTAGCCGCGATTCTAAATTGGTTTTAAGTAGCTCTTTTTGATCTTCTGACAATGCTTCGGAAGCTTCTAGATCAAATGACAGTTCTACTTTTGAGGCTGTTTTATTTACGTGTTGTCCTCCTGCTCCAGAACTCCGGATAGCTTTAAAGTTTAATTCATTCAATATGGCTTGCTCATCAAACATGTTATTTTATTTGATGAGGCGCTTTTAATAAATCGTTAACCGTTTTTACAGGATTAAATGTGATTAAAGGAACTTCAACAAAAATGGTGTTCCAGTTAGCCATACTGCCATTCCAGAGTCCAGGAAGCTCTAGTGCTTTAAGATCTTTTCCTGTTTTTGTTTTCATAGAAATAAAAGCAGCTTTCTTATCTACAAACTTTTTTAAATCAAATTTTTCGCCTTTGTAGTTTTTTATACCACAAACCAAATCGACAGGATTAAAATGTGTTGCATTTTTTAAAATTTGTTTTTGATGCTTGCTCTTTTTGTTAATTTGAGCAGATTCGACAATTTGCAGTGATATGTTTCCGCTTTCATCCTTTACCCAAAATGGTCCACCTCCTGGTTCACCTTCATTTTTAACCATTCCGCAAATACGAATTGGACGATTTAATTTTTCAGCTAAATACTCAATCTGATATTTTAGAGAGTATTTTTCAAACTCTGAACTAATCTTAACATTCATAGTATTCACTAAAAACTCGCCAATCTCAATAAGCTGCTCCTGAGAAAGATTTGCACTATCTAATAAATTCAAATAGTTAAAAACCTGCTCTTGTATCTTTAGTAAAACACCTGCCAGAATTTTCTTGTATTTGGCCACCTCGTTTTTATACTTATAGGTCACTACATTATCAATGTTTTTAATGAAAATGATGTCTGCTGTTAAGTCGTTTAAATTTTCAATTAATGCACCATGACCTGATGGCCTGAAAAGTAAAGAGCCATCATCATCTCTAAACGGTTTATTTTTTGGTGTCACAGCAATGGTATCTGTAGATTCTTTTTGATAGGAAAATGAAATATCAAACTTTGAACCTGTTATTTCTTCTACTTTTTTCTCGATTCTTGAAAACTCATTATCAAACTTGTGGTTGTGTTTTTCAGAAATTGTAAAGTGTAATTTTGTCGCTTCATTGTTTGAAGAATATAAAGCAGATTCATACAAATGTTCTTCGAAAGCTGTGGAAACCACTTGATTTTTATATTCATGAAAAGGCATTAATCCTTTAGGAGAATTACCATAATCGAGTTGATTTGGACCTAACATCATCTGAACAAACTTTAAGCGTTGTTCGTTTATAGGCAATGCATCAAAATCAGGATAATTATTATAAAGTCTTGTTTGAACTGTATGATAAAATGGAAATTTATCCAAGCCAATGAGAAAAAGAGATAATTCGTTGTTTTTACATCTGTTGATATAAGAATTAATACTTTCCTTATCTAAATCATAGTCTTCTAAAAAACTGTATAAAAATTTAAACATTCGTGTTGCTGCACCAGATGCAGGAACAAATTTTAAAATGGAAATACTGTCTTTTTTAGATTCAAAATAAGACATATAATTTTCTATATCATTATTTGTTAATCTAAGTATACCGTTGTTTATTGAAGCTTCAGCAACAAGGTTAGCAAAAGGAATTCCGTTTTCAAAAAGTTCTATTTGTCGTTCTACTTTTTTTAGTGTGATTCCTTTGCGTTCAATTTGTTCTATGTCTTTATCAGAAAACATTAAGATAACGTATTTAAAAGTTCATCTATTTGGGTAATACACTGGTTAAGTCGCTGATCGAAACTTCCTTTAACAATACTATATTTTTTTTTAGAATCTATTAATGCTTGTTCAAAGGCATCAAACATTTGCGATCTAGTATTGGGCTGATCTCGAATCTCATCGGCTTCCCATGGTGTGTCAATATAAGTTAAAAAATACAAATCATAAGTGTTTTCTAAAGCATATTTTTTTACGATATCTGGACAAAAACCGTTGTAATAAAATTCAGAATATACTTTGGTTTCCAGTAAATCGGTATCACAAATGAGAAGAGTATTAGCATTTTTAAGTTGCGTATTTTCCAAATACATTTGCCCGATAGCAATTGGCAGCACATCTTTTTTTGTTAACTTCTGGTTCATTTTTGCTTTGCTTTCAGCATAACTACGAGAAAACTCTTCAACATAAACCGTATTGTAATAGGTTGCCAGTTCTTTAGCCAGAGATGACTTTCCAGTAGATTCAGGACCATACAAAACGACTTTTATACAGTTTGAGTTTCCAGTTGAGATTTGTTTAAGCTTTTCTTCCATGCTAAATAGCCTTGTATTGCTAAAATGGTGAATATTAAATATTGCAAAGATAACATTCCCCAACCTCTATAGGCATAAAGTGGAACTGTAATCAAATCTGCAAAAATCCAAAGTGTCCAGTTTTCTAATTTTTTATTCGCCATAAACCACATAGCAGTAAAAAATAGTCCTGAGGTAAACATATCTATATAATTAGAAGAATCGATATGAGTTCCGTAACCTTTATAGACTGCATACGTAACACCTATTGTAAGTAAAAACATTCCGAAGCCAATCCATTTTTCCTTAGCATCAGTTCTGGAAATTGGCACAACGTAGGTATTGTTCTTTTTTCTTGACCAATTCCACCAGCCATAAATACTCATCACAGAATAGTAAAAATTCATCATCATGTCTCCCATGAGTTCATCATGTAAAAAAATATACATGGTAATAACTGTAGCTACAAGTCCGACAGGATATACTAAGATATTTTCACGCTTGGCATAGATGACACTGGCAATCCCAAAAAAGAATGCTATAGCTTCAAGAACAATTAAGTGAGTCGCTCTATGTTGATAGGTTTCAAAAAAAAACTCAAAAATGTGGTTCATAGTCGTATCTGTCAGATTTTACGATTTTCATGTGAAGTAATCCTCTTTCAATGAGTTGAAAGGCTTCTTTAATTTCAACAGTTAACAAGGCCATTACCTCATCGTAATTTCCATAAACCTGAGTACTTAATGGGTTTTCAAGAACTTTTAATTTTGAAGCACGCAATTGTTTAATAAAGTGAATAATTGCAGGTTCATAATCATCATGTAAAGGTGTCAATGTTAATTCTACGGATATGTTCATGGTTTTGAGATTCTGGAGAATAAATAAAAGAAAACAGACAACACTTGTAATAAAATATCTCATCTTTTTATTCTTTTCTCTGTATTTATTTTTATGTCTTTAACTCGTCAAAAAAGGATTCATCATCTTCAAAAGCAGTTCCTATCACTACCAGATTTGCTCCTGAATTATAAGCCTCATCCAGTTGTTTTTTAGTTCTTATGCCTCCTCCTACAATTAAGGGAATATTCAATTCCTGACTCACAAATTTAATAATTTCGGTTGGTACAGGATGCAGCGCACCACTTCCTGCTTCGAGATAAATAAGTTTCATTCCCAGTAACTCACCTGCTTTAGCAGTATCTACAATTTGTTGCACATTTTGCCTCGGTAAAGGCGTCGTTTTTGTCACCTTTTCAACAGAGGTTTGTTTCCCGTTTTCAATCAACAGGTAACCTGTTGGAATTATATCTAACTCAGAGTGCTTCAATTTGGAGACTGCTGCAACATGTTTCCCAATGAGATAATCAGGATTAGTACCAGAAATTAAGGATAAAAATAATAAAGCATGCGCTTCATTCGTAATTTGCGTAACATCACCAGGAAATAAAACAACAGGTAACCTGGTGTGTTTTTTAATTTCAATGACCAATGATTCCGTCGCTTCGTCATCAACTGTACTTCCGCCAACAAAAATATGAGTTGCAACAGAACAATTCAATTTTTGCATAAAACCAGATACACGTTCAGGCTTCATTTTATCGGGATCAATTAAAACAGCTAAAAGTTGTTTTCCTTCAGAAATTGAGCGCAATATGTTGTTATAAACTGCTTTCATTTAAGTGGTTACAAAAGCACAGGTGAAACCTTCAAATTCTAAAAAACGGGTGTTATATCTGTATTTTTTATTTTCGTAATCAATCCAAGCAACCGTTTCTTTATCTTCCAGCATAAACGGAATGACTAAAAAATGTTCTCTAAACAGCATACCAGGTGTAGCAAACAATTTATAAAGCGATTCTTTAATTCCCCAGATTACAGTCAGTTTTTTGATGTAATCTTCATCTGTTTCAGATACATATTGAAATTCATAATCAACAAACTTCTTAGCAATAACAGCAATTTTATCACGTTGCATTTCGATATCAATTCCAACTTCATATTCACTGATAATTACTCCAGAAAATGTAAAGGAATGCGTAATAGAAATGTACTTCCCATCTTTTAAATGAGGTTTTCCTTTGTCGTCGTAGTATAAATCCTGATCTGTATAACCAAAATCTCTAAGTAGATGTCTTACACTTAAAAATCCACGTTGATGCAGCTCACTTTTCATTCCTAAAACACGTTCTAAACTGTTTGCTTTTAAATCTAGTGGTCGAATTAAATCGTCATAAGACTCTGTAATCTTCCAGATTTTAACAGTAGTTTGTGAATTAGGAGTTATAGTTTTATAAAGTGGCATTTAATTATCTGAAACTTAATAGTTATCTTTGCATCGCCTAAGGCGGATATGGCAATTTTTATGTAGCGAATTTAGTTATTTAAGCCATAAACCCAAAGGTTGAAGCAATTTTAAAACAAGAAAAAAAATATGGATACAAAAACATCAACTTACGTACCTTACAAAGTAAAAGACATGTCTCTTGCGGCTTGGGGAAGAAAAGAAATTGAATTAGCTGAAGCAGAAATGCCAGGTTTAATGAGTCTTCGTGAAGAATATAAAGATTCTCAACCGTTAAAAGGCGCTCGTATTGCTGGATGTTTGCACATGACCATTCAAACTGCTGTTTTGATTGAAACGTTAATCGCTCTTGGCGCTGAAGTAACCTGGAGTTCATGTAATATATTTTCAACTCAAGATCAGGCAGCTGCTGCAATTGCTGATGCCGGAATTCCGGTTTATGCCTGGAAAGGTATGAATGAAGAAGAATTTGACTGGTGTATTGAACAAACCTTATTCTTTGGTGAAGATCGTAAACCTTTGAATATGATTTTAGATGATGGTGGAGATTTAACGAATATGGTTTTTGATCGTTACCCTGAATTAATGAAAGGTATTAACGGTTTATCTGAAGAAACAACAACTGGTGTTCATCGTCTTTACGAACGTATGAAAAACGGTACGCTTTCTATGCCTGCCATTAATGTTAATGATTCGGTGACTAAGTCTAAATTTGACAACAAATATGGTTGCAAAGAAAGTGCTGTAGATGCTGTTCGTCGTGCGACAGATATCATGCTTGCTGGTAAACGTGTTGTGGTTTGTGGTTATGGTGATGTTGGAAAAGGAACTGCGGCTTCATTTAAAGGTGCTGGAAGTATTGTAACGGTTACTGAAATTGATCCAATTTGTGCTTTACAAGCTGCAATGGATGGTTTTGAAGTAAAAAAATTAGAAACTGTTGTTGGTAACGCTGATATCGTTATTACTACAACTGGTAACAAAGACATCGTTCAAGGTCGTCACTTTGAAGCAATGAAAGATAAAACCATCGTGTGTAATATTGGGCATTTTGACAATGAAATTGATATGGCCTGGCTAAAGAAAAACCATGGTTCTACGCATGTTGAAATTAAGCCTCAGGTAGATAAATACACCGTTAATGGTAAGGATGTTATCATTTTAGCTGAAGGTCGTCTGGTAAATTTAGGTTGTGCAACTGGTCACCCAAGTTTTGTAATGAGTAATTCATTCACAAATCAGACCTTAGCTCAAATTGAATTATGGACAAACAGAGATGCGTATAAAAATGAAGTGTATATGTTGCCAAAGCATTTAGATGAAAAAGTAGCAAAATTACACCTGGCCAAAATTGGTGTCGAATTGACTGAACTTCGTAAAGATCAAGCTGATTATATTGGAGTTGCTCAAGAAGGACCATTTAAGCCTGAGTATTACAGATACTAGAAAAAACATCTAACGCTCTTAAATATTAGAGTGCTTCACTTTTTAGATACAAGATCAAATCCTGAACATTCGTGTTTGGGATTTTTTTTTGTCTTACTTTACATAGATACAAAATCGATTAATTAAAAAATAAAAGTGCCAACGATGTCATATCCATAAAATTAAACAGCTATGATTAATCGTTATTTTAAAAAATTATTCTTATCATAACTTAGCTTTGAACATAGTATCAAAATAATTCAAAACGTTTTATGCAAATTACACCAAAACTTACCAACGTAGAAACCTCCATTTTTTCAGTGATGAGCGCTTTAGCTAATGAGCACAAAGCCATCAATTTATCGCAAGGATTTCCGAACTTTAAAAGTGATCAGGCATTAATCGATGGTGTTACGAAAGCCATGAATTCAGGCTATAATCAATATGCACCAATGGCTGGCAGTTTAGAGTTACGACAAGCTATTTCCAAAAAGTTCGACATTTTATATAATACAAGTTATCATCCTGAGTCTGAAATTACAGTCACTGCTGGAGCTACGCAAGCTATTTTCACCATCATATCTACCTTTATAAAACCTGAAGATGAAGTTATTATTTTCAAACCTGCTTATGATTGTTATCAACCTTCAGTAGAAGCAAATGGAGGAACAGCAATTGCTGTTGATTTAGAAGCTCCAGATTACAAAATTAACTGGGATAAGGTTAAAGCACATATCAATTCTAAAACAAAAATGATAATCGTTAATACACCTCACAATCCTACTGGAACTGTAATGAGTG
>JAAEZL010000010.1:13523-19816 GCA_018222875.1 Algicola sp. | reverse complement strand
GAGTGAAAACGATATGCTGAAACTTCAGGAGCTCACTAATGACACAGACATTATTGTACTTAGCGATGAAGTCTATGAACACATCATTTTTGATGGTGAGGAACACCAAAGCATCTGCCGATTCAAAAACTTAAAAGAGCGTAGTTTCATTACAGCATCTTTTGGTAAAACCTTTCATAATACAGGTTGGAAAATCGGATACTGTTGTGCTCCAAAACCTTTGATGGAAGCCTTCAGAAATGTGCATCAATTTAATGTGTTTTCAGTACATCATCCCACACAAAAGGCATTAGCCGATTATCTGCAAGATTCAAGTCATTATTTAGATTTGCCAGATTTTTACCAGGACAAGCGCGATACGTTTTTAAACCTGATTAAAGATTCGAGATTTAAGTTTACACCATCAAAAGGCACCTATTTTCAGGTATTAGACTATTCAAACATTACCACTAAAAATGATGTTGAATTTGCTAAACAATTAACTATTGAAAACGGCATTGCATCCATTCCTCTTTCCGTTTTTTACGACACTAAATTAGATCATAAGGTATTGCGTTTTTGTTTTGCTAAAACTGACGAAACCTTAAAGCAAGCTGCTGATATTCTCAATAAAATTTAACAAATACTTAAGTGACTTCTGCACTACTTTTGCGTCTAAAGTATGAACCCTTAAAAATGAAATTACAATGAAATACAGTATCCTCTTCTTCATCTTTATGTTTTGTATTGCTCTTAATGCTCAAGACATTGAAAGAGATGGAAAGATATATCAGGTTAAAAAAGAACGGATCTTTTTAGATGGAAAAGATGTGACTGAAACTTTAAATCTTGAAGAAAAAACAGCCATTCTAAAACAGGCTAGTATTGTATCTGAAAAAATCAAGTCGAATGAGACTGCTTTAAAAGAAGCTGAAAAACTTGAAAAAGAGATGGCAAAAGCTGAAAAAGCACAAAAAAAGGCTGAAAAGGCGCAAAAAAAAGCCGAAAAAGCCCTAAAACAGCAATTAAAAGCGCAAAACCGATTAGATAAGGCTACAAAAAAGCTGGAGAGCGCTCAAAAGAAATATGAAAAGCTTAAGCGTAAAGGCAAACTATCTCCTCAAAATGAAAAAAAATGGTTAGATAGAATTGAAGGCTATAAGAAAGATATCGAAAAGGCTAAAAAGAAAGTCTAATCAACTTCGCTAAAAATCATTTATCTATTTTGGTTATTGTATTGATAACTGAAATAGATTTTTTTATGTCTAAATTTTGTAATTTTAGGTCATGAACACTAAATTAAAAGTCGCCTTAATTCAATCGGATTTGGTTTGGGAAAACCCAGAACAAAATAGACATAATTTTGGAACTAAAATCTCTGAACTATCTGAATCTGTAGATCTCATTATTCTGCCAGAAATGTTTACAACTGGTTTTACTATGAATGCCAGTCAGGTTGCTGAAACAATGGCAGGCGAGACCATCTCTTGGATGAAAAAGCTTTCAGAAGAAAATAATACTGCCATTACAGGAAGTCTGATTATAAAAGAAAATAACAACTACTTTAACCGCTTGGTATTTGTGTACCCAAATGGAAATCTGATTACGTATGACAAACGCCATACATTTACTTTGGCTGGTGAACACAAGGTTTTTACTGCAGGACAAGAACATGTAATTATAGAGTATAAAGGCTGGAAAATTAAACCGCTTGTTTGTTATGATTTACGCTTTCCTGTTTGGGCAAGAAATGTTGAAGATTATGATCTTATATTCTTTGTCGCCAACTGGCCTAAAATCAGAGTAAATGCTTGGGATGCCTTGTTAAAAGCTCGTGCAATTGAAAACATGAGTTATTGTATTGGTATTAATCGCGTTGGATTTGATGCTAATAATCATGAATATTCCGGACATTCGGCAGCGTACGACGTTCTCGGAAAACGCATTGACAGTATTCCGAATGATAAAGAAGCCACAGACATTGTTACTTTAAACAAAACTCATATTGAAACCTACAGAAATAAACTCGGGTTTCTGAAAGATCGGGATACCTTTACTTTAAAATAAATTCAAATATCTGATCCCAACCTGCTCGTCCGTCAATAACATCAGGATAATAACTGATGCGTTCTGGCTGACTCTGATTTAAATAGCGTCCTGAATCCCATTTTTGATTACCATTTGCATCAAATACAACTCTCATATAATAAGATCCTGGACTAATATTTCTGAAATCGAACAAGCGTTCTTCAGTTGCAAATTGTTCGTATTTGACCTCTCCTTTTTCTGTAGTGAGCTGAACAATGACAGGATATTCAGCATTTTTTAACTTAATCCTTATATTACCATAATCTGCAAAGGTTTTTGTACGAATCGAATAATTCAAGGTATCATTCACATTACCAAAAAAATCTTCAAAGGTGTTTGGCAACATCTGAATCGCATACGTTTCTGATTCTTTCTTTTCAAAATTGAAATAATAGCTGTTATCTAACTTTTCAAAACGGGTTGTAAATGGAATATTAACTGAATCTTTATCTGAAATTGTGACTTGCGTTTCATCTAGTTTCACAAAAGGAACGGAGCCTTCAATAATAAAATCTTCATTAAAATTGAGAGTTCCAGAATTGACAGATTTTATAACTAATGAATCTTTCTCTATATCTCTAAACCTATGTGCTAAGGTATCAACAAAGGTTTTATTAGTAATGACAAATAATGCAGAATCCAGCTCAATTTTTGGCTTATACCAATAGTACAACGTGTCTTTAGTTTTATCTTTGGTGATTCGGGTTTCAAAATCTTGAGGAAGGTCTCCCAATATATCAATTCGCATATCTTGAAAATCCCCTTCATAGCCAAAAGCAATTTTCTGACCTGCAATTTGTTTTGGCCTTACCACATCAAAATCAAGTTCCTCTTTAAATAATTTGAGCGTATACGTGGTATCCGTTGGCACAGAAACAACACCTTCATAAAAGCCAATTTTATCATTTTTTTGCTGAAATGTGAAATTTCCATTGTTGTCTTTAAGAGCAATAAGTTTATACTGTCCTTCTTTGATATTATCAATACTGAATGTGGTTAAACTATCGAGTGTGTTTGTGATGTATTTAGGCTTTTTCTTGTACACAGTTGAATCTGTATATGTTGAATCTAATTCATATAACATCACCGAAACAAAAGTGTCTGGCTTCAGCTTTTCAGCATCAACAATCAAGCCTTTTACTGAAAGTGAATCGATAACATCTCCTGTTGAAAATACATACCTGTAATAATCATAAGGGTTTTCTTCATTATTATCAACAATACTCTGACCAAAATTAAACGCATACGTGGTATTGTCTTCAAGTGTATCATTAATCACAATCTTGATGTATTTACTGGCAGTACCTAAAGGTGTAATTGTAGGTTCAATATCCATTGGAGGTGAGACAATGAGTTGCTTTTGCAGATTTTTCACCTTTACAAATTCATTAAAATAAATGCGAATTTCGTTTCCTTTAAAATTCGTAGAGAAATTTTCAGGAATAGCTTTTGTAATTATTGGTGGCTCTTTGTCTTTGTCTCCACCTGAAGGTCTTCCTCTATTAGCACAACTGTTGAGGAAACTTACACTCAATAGTAATACTAAAATTTTAAACCATGTTTTACGCATTGTAACTTCTAAATTTTAAACAAATTAACAACTATTTCAACCATAGTCAAAACAATTAACGTGGTTTTGACAGAACACGAATTTCTAATCGGTAATTGCCATAGTCGCAATACTTAGCTTTACACCTTCAATTGTAAAAAGTGCATTGGCACAGGCTTCCAGTGTTGCTCCTGTTGTAATAATATCATCAACCAACAGAACATGTTTGTGTTTTAAGAGATCACCTTCAGAAATTGTAAAATTAGATGAAATGTTAGAGCTTCTTTTCAATCGATCTTTAAATACTTGGGTTTTGGTAGCAGAAGTCTTAATTAAGGTATCACCATTATAATCGGCATCTAATGATTTCGCCAAGGCTCTTCCAAATTTATCGACCTGATTATAACCGCGTTGTCTTTGTCTGGACTTATGTAAAGGCACAGCAACTACAATATCGATGGCTTTGTAAGCTTCAGAGTTTTTAAGCTCCTCGCCTAACCATTCTCCTAAAAACTGACCGATAATCTCATGATTTCTGTATTTTAAATTGTGCATAAGTTGTTGTACAATTCCCTTTTTTGAAAAATGTAAAAGTGCTGTAGCTTCTTCTAATTGTACGCGTCCGTACATCATTTTATGAACCGCATTCGATTTGTCAAAATGAAAATTGGTTAATGGTAATTCATGTCTGCAATTCGTACAAATATGCAGTTCGTTGTCTGTCAAATAGTTTTGACAAGCCAAACAAACCTTCGGAAAAAACAAGTTTAACAAATTTTTTACCATTTCATCGATTAAAATAAATTATCGCATTCATATTCTCTAGTTTCGCAAAGTAAAATAACAAAATTAATAATGATAGTTAACCCTCAATTATTTAACTATAGATTAATTATTGGTTCATTAATAGTTGCCGTAACGGTTTTAAGCGTTTTTAGTTTTACTAATTATCAATCCATTAAAACGCACCAACAATTTTTAGAACAAGAAAAGAAGCTAGTTGAAAGCGAGTTATCTCAAATGATAACAAGATATGATGATGTTTCTATTTCTAATGATATAATCGCTTCAGAATTAGAAGTTGCTAAAAAGAATACTAAATTAGTATTAGACTCGCTTAGTATGCTCAAAAGCGACCTCAGTGTTATTTCACGATTTAAAGATCAACTTTACAATTTAAAACAAAAAAATACAACGTTATTTAATGCTATAGATTCTCTTGATCTGGCTAACCAAAGTCTTAAAGAAGAAAAATCTATCGCTTATACGGAACTCGTAAAGCAACGCATAGCAAATAATTCGTTATTAAAAGAAAACGAATATTTAAACAGAAGCTTAGAAAAAGGAGCGCTACTTACTGCTAATTCGTTTGAAGCTAAAACCTATTTTAAGGTTCTAGGAAAAAAGCGCGCTTCAAATCTTGCTAAAAAAGTAGATCAAATTGAAGTTTGCTTCACTTTAGCTGAAAACTCCTTAACTGAAAAAGGAGAAAAAGAAATCTACATTCAAATTGTGAATCCACAAAACAACGTTGTATCAGATAAAGGTGCCATAAGTTTTGGAGATAATTCTTTAATATACAGTTCAAAAAAAATAATAGAATACAACAATCAAGTGGTTGATATTTGCGTAGATGTTGAAGCAGAAGCAGATGAAAAACCTTTTACAAAAGGCACGTATTTTATCAGCGTATTCAATAAGGATCGCAAATTAGGAAGTACCGAAGTAAATTTAAATTAAATAACACCTTATAATTTATTAAAAACCGCTCTGTTAATTGGAGCGGTTTTTTATTTTTGCATCATGGCAAACGACGATCAATTTAAAAAAGTAATCTCTCATGCAAAAGAGTATGGTTACGTGTTTCAGAGTAGTGAAATCTACGATGGACTTAGTGCAGTTTATGATTATGCTCAAAATGGAGCAGAACTCAAAAAAAACATTCGTGACTACTGGTGGAAAGCCATGGTACAAATGAATGAGAACATTGTAGGTATCGATGCTGCAATATTTATGCATCCTACAACATGGAAAGCTTCTGGCCACGTTGATGCGTTTAATGACCCTTTAATTGACAATAAGGATTCTAAAAAACGCTATCGTGCTGATGTTTTAGTGGAAGACTACTGCGCTAAAATTGAAAATAAAATAGAGAAAGAAGTTGCTAAAGCTGAAAAACGCTTTGGTGATGCTTTTAATAAAGAAGAATTTGTAAGTACTAACGGAAGGGTTTTAGGTTATCAGGAAAAAATTGATACCATCCTTAAACGTTTAGGTCAGTCTCTTGAAAAAGAAGATTTAGCAGATGTTAAAGCATTGATTGAAGAGCTTGAAATTGCAGATCCTCTTACAGGTTCAAGAAACTGGACAGATGTTAAGCAATTTAATTTAATGTTTGGCACCAAATTAGGTGCTAGTGCAGAGCATGCTATGGATTTGTACTTGCGTCCTGAAACAGCTCAAGGTATTTTTGTCAACTTTTTGAATGTTCAGAAAACTGGACGTATGAAAATTCCGTTTGGTATTGCTCAAACAGGAAAAGCCTTCAGAAATGAAATCGTCGCCAGACAATTTATTTTCAGAATGCGAGAGTTTGAACAAATGGAAATGCAATTCTTTATCAAACCTGGAACTCAAAAAGAATGGTTTGACCACTGGAAAGAAACACGTATGAAGT
>JAAEZL010000010.1:0-13513 GCA_018222875.1 Algicola sp. | reverse complement strand
CATTATGCCGATGCTGCGACAGATATTGAGTTTAAATTCCCATTCGGATTTAAAGAACTGGAAGGCATTCACTCTCGTACTGACTTCGATTTAAAACAACATGAAGAATTTTCAGGAAAAAAATTACAATACTTCGACCATGAAGATAACGCAAGTTATACACCTTATGTACTGGAAACGTCTATTGGTTTAGATCGCATGTTCCTGGCAGTATTTTCAAATGCTTTAGTTGAAGAAGAATTAGATAATAATACAACCCGAACTGTTTTAAAATTACCAGCTGTTTTAGCTCCTGTAAAAGCTGCTGTTTTACCCTTAGTTAAGAAAGATGGTTTACCAGAAATTGCAAGACAAATTATTGATGATTTAAAGTGGGATTTTAGTGTTGATTATGACGAAAAAGATGCTGTAGGAAGACGTTACAGACGTCAGGATGCCAACGGAACTCCGTTTTGTATTACTGTAGATCACGACACTTTAGAAGATAATACAGTGACCATTCGTCATAGAGATACAATGGAACAACAACGTGTTAAGATTGAAGATTTAAAAGCCATTATTAAAAAAGAAGTTGATGTGAAGCATTGGCTTCAGAAAATGAAATAATAAACGTCATGCTGAACTTGTTTATTCATTGATATCTGCTTTAAATTAAAGTATTCATGAATCTCCGATTTCAGCATCTCATTAATTCGTAAAACTCCTAAACTATAAAATTTGGGAGTTTTTTTATGAGGTACACCTGAATATTAAAACCTATACCCTATACTTATACCAAACTTCCCAATAAAATTATACTCACTTTCATTAGTTTCAAATAATTGCCTTGCAAACCCATAATTAATTTCGCCAACAAATCCTTTTTTAGTAATCCATTTTCCACCAATACCCAAACCTAAAGCAAAATCAGTTACAAAATTATCCCTGTTGTCATCAAAAAAGAAAAACTTTAATTCTCGATCAGAACGATTGAGCATTCCAAAACCTTCCAGAAAAAATCCACCTGCATATTTTTTTCCAAAATAATATCTGTAATAAGGTGATACATAATATTTAATGTCATCTAAAACTTCATCGTCATAAGGTAAAAATACACTAATCCCTACACCAGACTCATCGTTAAGTAAATATTCATAACCTACTTCAAATGCACCAACAACAAGCATGATTCCATTAAGCTTTACCTCGTGTTTAGCATAATAAGGAGAACCCTCTAACTCTTGTTCTTGAGCTTTAATCGTAAAAACTGAACAAATTAATACAAGTGCGAAGACGATGTTTCTCATAAAAAATGATTTTGAATTTTTATATGATATGCTAAAATATGATAATGGTTGCTTAAACAAAGTATATATTTTAAAAATAAGCCTTCAATTGCACAGTTCCTGTATGAATGGTTTTGCTCGTTTCTGTTTTTCTTCCGAAGTAATTCAGGTTTAAATCTAAAAACGTTGTCAGTTTCTTTTGCGCTAACAAACTCCAGGTAAAGTTATTTCCAGGTTGCAACCCTTCAAGAATTTGATAGGCAACTGGAGTATTTGGATTGCCATCATAATCATTTTTAAAATAATTTACCTCGCCTGTTAAAGCAATTTTTTGAGCATTATTATAGGTAAATGACAATCCGAAATTATTTTGCAATAACCCTTCCATACTTCCAACGGTATTATCTTTAGTTGTACATTGATAAAACACATCAAAACGTGCATTTTCATTGAAAATATAAGAGAGCTTTGGCTCAAAACGCTTTTGGTCTAACTTGTAATTCCGAGCTACAAAATTTTCATTGATGCTTTCATTAATTTCTAAACTGGTTTCAAAATTAAACAACCAGCTCGTAGCAAACTTATGATTAAACTGAAGTTGGTGACTTTGCAGTTTATTCTCCTGAAATCCTACGGACAACACAGATCGATTGGTATTATTTAAAAACGTATAAGATGTTGTGTAACGTTGTTTTCCTCTATTGTAAAACAATACATTTCTAACACTTTTATTTAGTGCTAATTGATTATCATCATTTGAGGCAAAGGGATTTAAATCAAAGGTATTACCTTCTCTTTCATTTTTACGATCGATCAAATAAGACGTTTGATTATAAAAACGAGACCAGAATTTTTTGGTTCTGTTTTCTGAACCTGACCATTGTTGTGGGTTGATGGTTAAGGTCTGACTCAACCTGTTCTGATGGGTTCTGACAAAGACCTGATTTGGAAGTAAGACACGAATAAAATTGCCTTCATCTACAAATTGAGCCAATTCAAATTCGTCGAGTTCCTGAACACCATTAGTATTGTAATCAATCCATGTGTAAGCACCTTGACCTGGCTCCACTTCAACATAGGTAAAATCTTGTCTGGGAAGCGTTCCTGAATTGGTTTCAAAAACGGTATTCCAAAGGATTAAATTATTGAATAATTTCTGATTAAAATTCAATCTTGAGTTCAAGGATTGGTCATCTTCTAAACTAGCATCCTCTTGTTTTAACCGTCTGTAATTTGCAAAAACAGCCAAGTCGGTATTTTTGTTTTTGATAATTCGGGATTTAATATAATAGGTGTTCGAACTGTTTACTTTTTCAATACGATTCATTCGTAAACTATCATTTACCCTTCGTTTATAACCAACTTCCACAAAGACTTTGGTGCTATCTCCTACTCCTGTAAAGACTTCGTAGGATGCAAAACGCTGACTTAAATTCGTAAGGGAATCATTTGATTTTAGACGCTGTTCGTTGTCTTCCATAGCAAGTTTTGTTCCAACCCATTGCTTATTAAAATGATAAACGATACGGTTAAACGATCTTAAAAACGTCGATTGTGAAGTACTACTGGTATTGCTCAAATAACTCGATAGTGTATAAATATTAAATTGCTTTAATCTTAGGTTCGCCAAAAGATTGTGACGATTACCATTAAAATTTTCAGAATAATTGAGATGCTCAAACTTATAATTGGCGACTCCTTTTTCTGGATGAATTAACTCTAAGCCTGAAGATAGTAGACTCTGATTTCCAAGTGGATCTTCGAGGTTCCAATCCCGATTGAATTCAGGTCTGTATAAACGTTGAATGGTTCTAAAATCTTTCTGAATGATATCTGCATCTGCATAAGCATTCAGATTCCACAGGCTATCTGTTTTCACAACTTGCTGTCTGACTGTTAACTTTCCGGCAAAACCATCATTATTACTGTCATCGAGATCTGAAAACAAATTCAGGTCATTTCTGCTTCCTGCCAATTCAAATAAAACATCCGTTTTTTCAGTAGGATTATAGGCTCCATTAACAACTGCAACCTGCAATTTTACTGGAGCAATCAATTGTACAATGGGTTCATAACTTCCTTGAGGAACACCTCCAATTGGCGGAACGTATTCAAAAATGTTACTTATAGCATTACTGTTTACGATGACATAATTACCTTGATTAATGCCAACTTGTGTAAATCGAACACTAAACAACTCGTCATCAGGATTGGTTGAAAACACAAAAATCTCTTCACCTCCAACCATCTCTTTTCGATATAAAATCCGGTTTTCATTAAACGCTTCAGAAACATCTGAAGGTGCAACCATCATAGATTGATCATCTCCTGCCTGAGAGAGAATCGCAACTTGTTCAGACGATAAATTTTGTTGTAACGGTTGATTTTTTGAATCGACTTCAGAATATACGGAAACACCTAATTTTAGTTTTTCAGTTTCATAATTTCCACCTCCAAAAACCGTGAAACGAGAATAATTACGCTCACTAAACTGATAATCAACGGTAATTCGCATCTCTGAAGTAATCGGAAAAGTAGAGTTGAAAATAATTTCACCAGCATTATAGTCGATAATATAATCTTTATTTTCTCCACGTTCTATGGCAATTCCGTTGACGTAAACCGTTTCACTTCCAGAGACAATCAATACAAATAATTCACTATTTGGGCCACGAAGTTTATAAGGTCCTTGGTTGCCTTCCTGCGCTGTAAACTGACTCGTTGTAAACTGTCCTCTCACCAAAGCTCCGGAAGCAAATACATTAGTTTCTGACGCTTCTTTATCAAAATCTACATTCACATACAAACCCTGAACACGTTTGGTAAATGAGGCAAAATAGCTATTGTCATTTATAAGATCGATATCTCCTGCTCTGATGTTCCAGGTGTCACTAAACAATTCAATAAATACCTGATCAAATTCATCCAATCGTTGAGAATATCCGCTTTCCTGCAGCGGAATATTAGCATCCTGAATGGAAGCTCTTAACGATACCTTATCACTCAACTTTCCTGAAATTTGCAAGTCTAGTTCACTATTCAATACTGAATTTTGATTGTTGCCAATCGTGACTCCACGGGAAATACTTCCGGAAGTACTCAAGCCATCAAAAGGCAAAAACGAACGTTGTACATTAGATTGATTGAGCTTATATAAGCGTTGAAGATTATCTGTGTTTTCGACAATTATACGTTCATCAAGCTGAAAATACTTCCTGGTGATAAAATCAGGATACCTTAAATAATCAATTACTATAGAATCTGTTTCAATAGGTTTTTTAAACGTTAATAAGGCTTTAGAAAAATCAACATGATAATACGACGAATCAATAATAGTATTATCCTTTCGCCTTAACTTAAAACTACTGGTATTAATACTAACTGTATCTATTTTTATAGAATCCTTAACCACTACTTTTTTAGTTCTGTAATTAGAGATTGGCTCTTGCGCAAACGCAGAACAACCTATAATAAAACAGATAAGTGACATAGCAATTTTCATGTACAGTATAAACTTCTAAAGACAGAAATTATTTTATGGTTAAAACCTCCTTAAAATAATAGTGTAAAAGTACAGTATTATTTAATTTAGACCCATAATAGGCTTTTAACAAAAAATATCTAATAAATTATATAATATGAAAATTGTTTCCTACAACGTAAATGGTATCAGAGCGGCAATGAATAAAGGTTTTGTAGATTGGCTCAAAAGTGCAAATCCTGATGTCGTTTGTCTTCAAGAAATTAAAGCCATGAAAGAACAAGTAGATATTGAAGCTATTGAAAATGCAGGATACAAATATAATTACTGGTTTAGTGCTCAAAAAAAAGGCTACAGTGGTGTGGCTATTTTAAGTAAAATTAAACCTAACCATGTAGAATATGGAACAGGTATTGAATCTATGGATTTTGAAGGTCGAAATTTAAGAGCCGATTTTGATGGTCTTTCTGTAATGAGCATGTACTTGCCTTCTGGAACCAATGATGCGCGTTTAGCCCATAAGTTCGAGTATATGGATATGATTCATCAGTATTTGAATGACTTGCGCAATGAATTTCCTAACCTGGTCGTTCTAGGTGATTATAACATTTGTCATGAAGAAATTGAC
Source organism: Algicola sp. (assembly GCA_018222875.1). GTDB lineage: Bacteria > Bacteroidota > Bacteroidia > Flavobacteriales > Flavobacteriaceae > Psychroserpens. The sequence goes on along the minus strand of JAAEZL010000010.1, from coordinate 8,139 downwards.
ATTCATAATCCGAAAATGAAAGGTGTTTCTGGATTTTTACCAGAAGAACGTGAATGGCTTGGAAACTTTATTGATAGTGGTTTTATAGACTCTTTCAGATATTTACATCCTGAACGACAAGAATATAGCTGGTGGAGTTACAGAGCGAATGCAAGAGCAAACAATAAGGGCTGGCGTTTAGATTACGGAATGGTAAGTGAACCATTACAAGAAAACATCAAACGAAGCGTTATCCTTTCGGAAGCTGTTCACAGTGACCATTGTCCGATTTTAATTGAAATAGATTCTCAGTAGTCAGTATAAAATTTGCAAAAACATTAAAACACACAACTTTACATCTTAACATTATTAAAACACAAATAAATCAACAACTAAATTCTAAATTCAAAAACTCATGTTAAAAAAATTGTCATTAATAGCACTGACTTTAATTCTTACGACCTCATGCGTGTCTAAAAAAATCTATACAGATTTAGAAGATAAATATGCTGAATTAAAAAAAGAACACCGAAAATTATCTGATACTAATCGAGATTTAGAAACTGAATTAAACAAGGCAAAGAACGACTTAGCTAAGTTACAGGCAGACTATGATCAAGTTATAGTACAACGCAACAAATTACAGACTGATTACGATGCAACAAAAGCAAATCTTGCCAATCTTAATGCTTCGTACGACGCTTTAGAGAAAAATAGTTCAGCATCCATTGCTGAAAACGCTAAGAAAAACAGAGAATTACTGGCTCAACTTGAAGCTAAAGAACAAGCACTAGCTGCAGAAAACGCACGACTTGAAAAATTAAAACAAGAATTGGAAGCACGCTCGCAACGTGTAGCCGAATTAGAGAATGTTATAGCATCAAAAGATGCAGCAATGACTAACCTAAAAAATGCGATTTCAAAAGCATTGACCAATTTTGAAGGTAATGGATTAACTGTTGAACAACGCAATGGGAAAGTTTATGTATCGATGGAAAATAAATTATTGTTCGAATCCGGAAGTTGGGCTGTAGGATCAAAAGGAAAACAAGCCGTAAAACAATTAGGTGAAGTATTAGCTGAAAACCCAGAAATTGCAATTTTAATTGAAGGTCATACAGACAACGTTCCATACAAAGGAAACGAGCAACTTAGTGGCAACTGGGATTTATCTGCTAAGCGAGCAACTGCTATTGTCAACATTTTAAGAGAAAACGAAGCCATCAATCCAGAGAACTTAACAGCTGCTGGTCGTGGAGAATTTGCTCCTGTTGCGAGTAATGATACTGCTGAAGGCAAAGCTCAAAACCGTCGTATTGAAGTGATTTTAACTCCTAAACTCGATGAGATTTCTAAGCTTTTGAATGAACTCTAATACCATGTTATTCTGAACTTGATTATTCGTTAATTTTTATCTTAAGTTAATGTATTCATGAATCTTCGATTTAAGAATCTCATCTAAAATAATAAACCTTAACATAGATTTAGACCTTTCCGTTTTTATAAAGCTGAAAGGTCTTCTTATCTTTACTCTTTTATAAATAAAAACTCAAATGCGATACACAACTCTACCAAAAACAGATATAAAAGTCAGTAAAATTTGCCTTGGCACCATGACCTGGGGAAATCAAAACACTCAGGATGAAGGGTTTGCCCAAATGGATTTAGCTTTAGACAAAGGTGTTAATTTCTTTGATTGTGCAGAATTATATCCTGTTCCTGCTGTTCCTGAACGCTATGCAGATACCGAACGTATTATTGGGAACTGGTTTGAAAAAACTGGTAACAGAGACAAAGTCGTATTGGCTACAAAAATTGCCGGAACAGGAGATTATACAGCTCATATAAGAACTAATGGTTTTAGCAAAGCAGCACTCTATGAAGCTGTAGATAATAGTCTCAAACGCTTAAAAACAGATTACATTGATTTATATCAGTTGCACTGGCCAGAACGTGAGACCAATACGTTTGGCGTAAGAGATTATAAGCATAATCCTGAGGATACATGGACCGATAATTTTAATGAAATTCTGCATAATTTAGACGAGCTAATCAAAGCTGGTAAAATACGTCAGGTAGGAATTTCAAATGAAAAAGCTTGGGGAACGATGCGTTATTTAGAAGAATCTAATGCTCATAATTTACCCAGAATGATTACAATACAAAATGCCTATTCATTATTAAACAGAGTTTTTGAAGGTGATATGGCAGAAATTGCAATTCGTGAGGAGATTGGTTTATTAGCCTATTCTCCGATGGCTTTTGGTGTGCTCTCAGGAAAATATATTAAAGGAACAGAAGGAGATGATGCAAGATTGAAACTCTTCCCAAGGTTTGCAAGATATAGTAGTAAAAATGCTACTGAAGCAACCAAACGTTATTTAAAAATTGCGGAAGACAATAATATGTCATTGGCACAAATGTCATTGGCTTTTGTAACTGACAGGCCATTTATGACCAGTAATATTATTGGAGCTACTTCTTTAGAACAATTAGAAGAAAATATTGATAGTATAAATGTGCGCTTAAGTGATGAAGTTATGGACGCGATTAATGAAGTGCATGCAGATATTCCAAATCCTGCGCCTTAATAATCAATACTGCTCAAAAACAAAAACCCCTTTCCGTTTATACGAAAAGGGGTTTTAGATATTATTTGATTTCCTTACCATCTTTATCAAAAAAGTGGTATTCAAGATATGTGTAAGCATCTCTAGGTAAAACTTTTACCCATTTTTTGTGTTCTAAAAACCATTTAGAACGTACTGATGGAAACCCTTTGGTTATAAAGGCTGCTATAAATGGATGCGCATTTAAGGTTATCTTTTTATAGTCTTTTTTGAAAAGCCTTTCGAGGTCTTGAGTAATGTTTTGAATCACTTTAATTGGTGCTTCAATCTCACTACCTGCAACGCCATTAGGATTTTCTTCTTTTGTTTTAATATTGCGCTCTGGACGAACACGTTGTCTGGTTATTTGTATTAAACCAAACTTACTAGGTGGCAAAATCTTATGCTTTGCCTTATCATCATTCATTTCATTACGAAGATGATTGTACAATTTTTTTCGATTCTCTGCTCTTCCCATATCAATAAAATCGACAACAATAATTCCTCCCATATCACGTAAACGCAACTGACGAGCAATTTCTGAAGCAGAGATTAAATTGACTTCAAGAGCAGTGTCCTCTTGATTTTTTTCTTTGTTAGATCGGTTACCACTATTAACATCAATCACATGCATCGCTTCGGTATGTTCAATTACCAAATAGGCTCCTTTTGCCATGGAGACTGTGCGACCGAAAGATGTTTTTATTTGTCGTTCGATACCATACTTTTCATAAAGTGGTACGCCATTTTTATACATCTTCACAATTGATTCTTTAGCAGGCGCAATTTCTTGCACGTAATCTTTAATCTGTCCGTAAAGCACTTCGTCATCTACTGTAATACTTGAGAATGAATCGTCAAAAATGTCTCTTAGAATAGAAGAGGCTTTATTCATTTCACTCAACACCTTACTAGGATGATGTGCTTTATTTAATTTTCTACACATTGCTGTCCATCTATTCAGCAAATTCTGTAAATCTTTGTCGAGTTCGGCAACTTTCTTGCCTTCTGCGACTGTACGAATTATAACTCCAAAACCTTTAGGTGTTATGCTTCTAACCAAACGTTTTAAACGTTCTTTTTCTTCTTTAGATTCAATCTTTTGAGAGATTGAAATGCGATCAGAAAATGGTACAAGAACAATATAACGACCAGCAATAGATAACTCGCTACTAATACGAGGACCTTTGGTTGAAATGGGTTCCTTTACAATTTGTACTAATAGAGATTGATTTGATTTTAAAACGTTAGCAATGCTCCCGTTTTTGTCAATATCTTTCTCAAACTGAAAATTTTTCAGTAAAAAATCGGTATGTCTACCTGCGCTTACACGTTTAACGAATTTTAAAAGAGAAGGTAATTTTGGACCTAAATCATGATAATGCAAAAATGCATCTTTCTCATAACCTACATTAACAAATGCAGCATTTAGTCCAGGAACTGCCTTGCGTATTTTGGCAATAAATATATCACCAACGGCAAAGTTGTTATCATCTTCATCCTTGTGTAATTCGATAAGTTTTCCATCTTTTAATAAGGCAAAATCAACAATATCAGAACTCGATCTTATAATCAATTCTTTTTCCATGTTGTTAATTTTAATCTATTTTGATTCGTTTCAAAACAGATGGATTTTATTTTGACACAGGATATTTAATCCAGTAAATTCACGTATTGCGAAGGTAAACGCAATAAAACTCATGAATTTTATATCAAAGAACGTTGTTGTTAAAATTGAAAAAGTAGTTAAAAAACTACTTTCTCAATTTACTTTTTTTTGTGACGATTAGCGCGTCTACGTTTTTTACGCTTATGCGTCGCTACCTTGTGTCTTTTTCTTTTTTTACCACTTGGCATAAATAAGTCTTTTTTAAATTAATGTTTCTTTTTAATACTGAAGCAAGTCCAGTACATGTGTTTTAGTTAACCTCAACATTGGTCTTTACACCTTCAACAAATACTTTTGCAGGTTTAAATGCAGGAATATTATGTGCAGGTATTTTTATTGTTGTATTTTTTGAAATGTTACGTCCAGTTTTTTCTGCTCTTGTCTTAACGATAAAACTTCCAAAACCTCTTAGGTAAACGTTATCTCCTCCTTCTAATGAAGATTTAACTTCTTCCATGAATGTTTCAACTGTTGCTTGAACATCTCCTTTCTCAATTCCTAATTTATCAGAAATTTTAGCTACTATATCAGCTTTTGTCATTGTTATTAATTTTTAGGGTTATCTATTAATTATAAGGGTTGCAAATATAGGTAATTTAATTTCAATATTTCAAGCGTAATTAATTAAAATTTAACCTTATAAAGATTTATTTTTGCCATAATTATAAAAATTGCATGGATTTTAAGAAAGTTTTAACTAATTGGTACTCAATAAATAAGAGAGAACTCCCTTGGAGAAAAAGTAAAAATCCGTATTTTATTTGGTTGTCTGAAATCATTATGCAACAGACTCAAATTAAACAAGGGTTACCTTATTATGAAGCTTTTGTTACCAATTACCCAACAATTTTTGAACTTGCAGAAGCTCCCGAACAAGATATTTTGAAACTTTGGCAAGGGCTAGGCTATTACTCCAGAGCGCGAAATTTACATGCTTCTGCAAAATATGTAGTTGAAGAATTAAACGGAAAATTTCCTTCTACCTATTCAGAACTCCTAAAACTTAGAGGTGTTGGTGACTATACAGCAAGTGCTATTGCATCCATTTGTTTTGACGAACCTACTGCTGTTGTTGATGGAAATGTGTATCGTGTATTATCTCGTTATTTTGGTATTGATACTCCTGTAAATTCAACTAAAGGTATTAAAGAGTTTAAAGCGCTGGCCACATCTTTAATTGATCATAAAAATCCAGGAGATTACAATCAGGCTTTAATGGAGTTTGGTGCCACACAATGCAAACCAAAAAATCCGTATTGTATAGTTTGCCCTTTAAAAGATAGTTGTGTTGCTCTTCAAAAAGGGTTAATTGACAACCTTCCCGTGAAGCTTAAGAAAACTAAAGTCACAAAAAAGCATTTTAATTTTTTGGTATTTATATCTTCAAATCAAAGAACGCTTTTCGAAAAACGAAATAAAAAAGGCATCTGGCAAAACTTATATCAGTTCCCTTTAATTGAAACTGAGCAAGAACTTGCTTCGGAAGAATTTAAATCACATCCAAAAATCAAATCCTATTTCAAAGACACAAGCTATGTGTATAGTCTTTATAATACTAAAGAGCTTGTTCATAAATTGTCACATCAGCATTTATACACTAAATTCTGGATTATTGAAATTGATAAACTTCCTGAAAAGGGCATTTTGATTTCAGAATTACCCTCCTATCCAACACCAATAGTGATTGGTAATTTCATCGAAGAATTTAATTTCACCTTATAAAGAACTCACAAATTTTTCATACTTTTAATTCTACCATTACAAATTGTTTAATTTTGTAATCTAAACAACAAATAACTATGTCAGGAACATTAAATAAAGTGATGCTAATTGGGCATTTGGGTGATGAAGTGAAAATGCATTATTTTGATGGTGGAAACTGCGTTGGACGTTTCCCGTTGGCAACAAATGAAACCTATACAAATAAGCAAACAAACGAGCGTGTTACCAATACAGAATGGCACAATATCGTGGTAAGAAATAAAGCTGCTGAAATATGTGAGAAGTACCTTTCTAAAGGTGACAAGGTATATATTGAAGGCCGTTTGAAAACCAGAAAATGGCAGGACGATAAAGGCAATGATCGTTACTCGACAGAAATACAGTGTACCGATTTTACGTTTTTATCTAATAAAAATGAAGAGACTGGTAATACATCTAGCCAACAGCCTGAGTCTAGTCAAGCAACAAGAGATACAACGTCGCAGCCAACTGCTGAAGACAATGATGACTTACCATTCTAATAATTAAATAAAACTATTTTGGATCCTGAACCCTCGTGTTTCATATTACTTTTAATTTCTGTAAACTCAGCACTTATTTCTGGGCTTTTATTGCTCATTATTTTGCTGTTTTGTTCTGCATTAATTTCAGGTGTTGAAGTCGCCATGTTTTCATTAACAAAGTCTGACATTGATTCTGGTTTAGATGAACAATCTAAGGCATTTTCAATTATTTCAAAGCTACTAGAACGACCAAAAAAATTACTGGCTACCATATTAGTTGCAAATAATTTTATAAATATCGGCATTGTAATTTTGTTTGCCTATTTAGGTGAAACGTTATTCCAAACCATCGACATTGCGTGGATGAGATTTCTTTTAGAAGTTGTGGTCATCACCTTTTTACTTTTATTATTTGGTGAAATTATTCCTAAAATTTATGCGAGTCGAAATCGTGTTAAATTTGCAGTTTTTATGGCTATACCTTTAAGAGTATTAGATGTTATTTTTTCTCCTGTAAGTCTGCCAATGCGGTTTGTAACCTTGACGATTCATAACAGACTAGGTAAACAAAAATCTAATCTGAGTGTCGATCAGTTATCTCAGGCTCTGGAATTAACTTCTAATAGCGATACAACTGTTGAAGAACACAAAATTCTACAAGGCATAGTGTCTTTTGGAAATACAGACACCAAGCAGGTCATGCGACCTCGTATGGATATTTTTGCTTTAAATGAAGATCAAAAATTTAGTGAGGTTACTGATGAAATCACTAAAAATGGCTATTCCAGAATTCCTGTTTATAAAGACAATATTGATACTGTAACTGGTATTTTATACGTGAAAGACTTATTGCCTCACATCGATCGCAAGGAGTTCAACTGGACCAGCTTACTTCGTGAACCATTTTTTGTTCCTGAAAACAAAAAGTTAGATGATTTGATGGTCGAATTTCAGGATAAAAAAGTTCATTTAGCTGTGGTGGTTGACGAATATGGCGGCACTTCTGGTCTGGTGTCTCTGGAAGATGTTATTGAAGAAATAGTTGGCGACATTAGTGATGAATTTGATGATGATGATGTCATTTACACCAAAATAGACAATAATAATTTTACGTTTGAAGGTAAAACCACACTTAAAGATTTTTATAAAATTATTGATATTGAAGATGAATCTGTTTTTGAAGATCGAAAAGGCGAGGCTGAAACCTTAGCTGGTTTTGTATTAGAAATATCCGGAATTTTTCCAAGACTGAAAAGTAAAATAAATTTCAAAAATTACGTTTTTACTATTGAAGCTATTGAAAAGAAACGTATCAAAGACATTAAGTTTACGATATTAAATCCATAAGAATGTCAATTCGTGTGCAGTTGAGAGATTTAGACTGTACTCAAACAGACATTTCTTTAACCTAATGACCTTATGAAAAAATTACTTTTATTAAGTATTATTATATCATGTATTGCCTGTGGAAGCGATCCGATTCCGAAACCTAAGGCGATGTTACGTTTAGAGTATCCAGAACCTTCTTATAAAAAAGTAGATATTCCGTTGCCCTTTACATTTGAAAAAAACGAATTGGCAGATCCGATTTCTAATATTAAGTTAGATGGTATCCATAATATTTATGGTGTTGACATCAATTATCCTAAACTAAAAG